>NZ_JAEMVD010000090.1 GCF_029215975.1 Sulfurimonas sp. SAG-AH-194-C20 | reverse complement strand
CTGTTTTCATAAATGAGACCCCTTTTTAAAATTTGTTTCATCAACCACTTCTCGACAAGCCTCTTTGGCTTTAATGCTCTGAAATCTTCATCAGTAAGCATACATCCTTTGTCCTCACCCGTTACTTGAAAGGAGGAACATGTTTGTATTTCTGCAAACTTAGCTTTAAGCTCATCTATTCTATCATCAATAAGCTTTCTTATTTTACTTGAATCAGTATCTTCTCCCCTTAATATGAGGGATGAATACAATGTTTGCATCTCGGACTTAAGGATATTCATTATCTCTTTATCTGATACTATATGTTCTAATGCAGAGCTATACACTTTAGATGAGTAAGGTAAAGAGGGTACGCTCAATAACATCTTATTGGTCATTATTGAAGATATATCACCCTCTATTATAGCACTATATTGAGACAAATTAGTCCGGTCCTCTTTTATATATAAGGTATCTACATTTTCTATGTTTTTTAGGGAGAAAATAGATTCAGCTTCCTCATCTGATATTATCGAGTTATCCGTAATTGCTATTCTTCTTGATATAGATAATCTATCTCCCTTAACTACGGGGGAAGAGGATGAATAAATACTGCTCCCATTTATTTTAAAAGTATCACCGAATATAGTAGGGGAATTAAGGTAAATTTTTAAACTAGATAATAAATTTCCTTCATCTATCGTGAACTCTTTCGTGGAAATACTATTCCCTCGGCGAGTACCACTATATTTATATATTGCCAATCCAAGAGATGGAGATGCTACTGAATGAAATTGTTGAATGGCTTGTCTTAGGCTAGGAATTGATTCACCGGATAAGCTAGAAAAAGGAATACTTGCTACAGAAGATGAATATCTCCAGTTTGTTTTAGAGAATAGCTTTTTCTTATCTATTATTTTTTGCTTCAAAAAAGGAATGTATTTATCTGATACAGACAATATCATCATGCTCTCCCCAGAAGGAGTCACATTGCTACCTCCTGAATACTCAACTGTTATATTGTTATCTTTCGTTGAAAAATTAAAAGATGTATTTATTGTCCGACTGCCAAGGTCTACCGTCCCACCTATTTCCCAAGATATATTTGGGTGAGATAAATCTATTGTATTTATCCCTTTGTCTATTTTTGAATCTAGGTCTGTGGCAATACTCAGAAAATACTCGTACTTTGAATAAATTCTTTTTATCATGCTTTTGTAATCACTTACCCTTATCGTCAATGTCTTGTCGAATTCGCTATAAATCATTTATTACTCCTTCCAATACATGGTCAAAAGGAACAAGGTTTTTATATATGATTTGTGTACTCCTTGGGGTAGAAGACAAATACAAGCTGTAGCTCCCATCGTATATCTTAAAGTCTGACCCTCTTCCTGCATTATATGCCATATTTAGGTTTAGTAAACTTATCGAGCTTCCATTTATTGAGATAGTAGATACTCTATCGTCTTCAATTGAGCCACCTATTCCAAGGGTGTTTTCTCCAATAACAATATCTACTGTACGTTCAGACAGGGCAGTTATCGTCATAGATAATCCTCCCTTACCTAGAATATTCCAAAAATCAATTCTCTCAACCCCTTGGTTAGGTGGAGAGATATAAGACCTTAACTCTGCTCCTCTTGTACCTATGTATGCTGTGTATTCGGATGGAGATAAGGTATCAGTTGATTTTATATTTGATATGGTGACTTTTCCATCTATAATTACATTAGTATGTGAATCAAATGTATCTGTTATTTTTATACCACATATGTAGATATCATCAGCTCTAATTTCACTTGCTGGAACAACAAGAGAGATATCATCGTTTTGGTTAAAATCAAAAGAGGTTCTAGTTCCAAGCCTTGGGTTTACTTTTATGATAACAATAGAGAAGTTGACTGCACTCAAATCACTTTCCCTCTTGATTGAAACATTAGAGGAGAAGGTTGTTCTTATGATGTTTCCAATAAATTTCTCTCCAAGATAAGGAGTCATGGAAGCAAGGTTTGTATTTTCAATAACTACTTCATTTCCCACAATTGATAAAGGAGATAATACATCCTCATATATTACCATACCAGCAGTAGCTTCAGTAATAACAACATCTGAAGCTTCTACTTTTTTATCTTCAAGATATTTTATATATT
>NZ_JAEMVD010000009.1 GCF_029215975.1 Sulfurimonas sp. SAG-AH-194-C20 | reverse complement strand
GTGATGTTACTATGTCAGCTACACCCATCGCTTTTACAACAGCCCGAACAAGTGTAGTCTTTCCAGCGGCTAAATCACCTTGAAGTACTATTACCCCGCCTTTGACATTTCTAAGGAGTTCTCTTGTTAAAACAAAAAGTCTCTCTTCACTCAGTGTATGTTTTTTCATAATTTATTGCTCACTTCTATAATTTGTTTGAGTTTTTTCTTTGCTCTATGGTTCATAAGGGCTTCTCGTCCCATTTCCATACCATCTTGCATATCTCGTGCTAAACCATCTACCATCAACGAAGCTGCTGCGTTTATAAGTACTATATCTCGTTGAGCATCTGTGGAAGTCCCATCAAAAATACTCCTAAGGATATTTGCATTTTCCTTAGCTTCTCCACCCATTATTGCTTTAAGTGGCATTGTTTTAATACCGCACGACATAGGGTCTATCTCAAACTCATGAACAATACCATTGTGTAAACGCGAGGCATAAGTAATGTCACTTATACTTATCTCATCCATTCCCTCTCGAGAGCTTACAACCATAGCTGCAGTTGCACCATTTATTTTGAGTGCTTCGAGCATTTTGGGAACAAATGCCTTATCAAACACACCAAGCATTGACTTTTCCACACCTGCTGGGTTTGTAAGTGGCCCTAAAATATTAAAAATTGTCTTATCGGGGATTGATTTACGAACAGGCATTATAAATTTCATAGCAGGATGATGATTTTGTGCAAACATAAAAGTAAAACCAGCTTCTTCAAGGAGTCTAGCGCTCTTGTTTATACTAAGGTCTAGTCTAACCCCTAAAGCCTCAAACATATCAGCACTTCCACTCTTTGAAGTGATAGAACGACTCCCATGTTTTGCAACTGTTGCACCACATGAAGCCACTAAAAGTGCTACTGTTGAAGAGATGTTAAAAGAGCCTATCTTATCGCCACCAGTTCCAACTATGTCTAATGCTCTTACTCTTGTCTCTTCTTTTATTGGTAGAGGGATAGCAAAACTTCTCATCACCTCTGCTGCTGCTGCAATTTCATTTACTGAAGTGTTTTCATCAAGAGTCATACCAAGTAAAAACTCTCGCATCGTCTCATCACTCATCTCGTGTTGAAAAAGTGAAGTAAAGTCTGCTTTTGCATTCTCATAAGTCATCATAATTCCTTTATGTATTCATGCTGAAGTGATTTTGGTGTTGATTTTGTTGTGGGGAGTTGTAGTACTTCATATTTTTTAGTACTTTCTAAGTAGTTTATAGTGATGATGTTACCGATTTCTACATTTTTACTTGGCTTAACAAGCACACCATTTATCTCTACAACTTTGTTTGCAAGCATATCTTGTGCTACTGAACGACGCTTTGTAATATTTACCGAGTTTAAAAACTTATCTATTCTCATTGTTTGACTTTTCAAATTAATTTTTATTTATTGTAGTGTGATTAAACTGAAAGTAATGTAAGAAAATAGTAAAAATAGAAAAGTTGGAATGATTTTTGCATTAAATGACTTATATAGTATAGTTTTTTGTATAAGTACCTAATGGTGTAGATATATCATTTTCTTTTATTTTAACTAGTTTATTATGCATTACTTGTGATGATAAAGGTTTGTCAAACAGATAACCCTGAATAAAACGACAATCACAGCTAAGAAAAAAGTCTAGTTGCTCTTGTCTCTCTACACCCTCAGCAATTATCTTTAAGTTCAATCCTTTTGCTAGTGCAATGATAGATTTTGCAATCGCCACATCAGCACTATTATGTGGTAAGTTATCTACAAAAGATTTATCTATTTTTAGTTTATTGATAGGAAGGTGCTTTAGATAAGCTAAAGAAGAATAGCCTGTTCCAAAGTCATCTATTGCAAGTTGTATTCCTCTACTTGAAATTTCACTAAGTGTTTTAATCGCCATATCTGGGTTTTTCATAAGTTGTGTTTCAGTAACTTCCAAAGAGATAGATGTTGGTGAGACATCATATTTTTGTAAAATATTTAAAAGTGAATCTAAGAATGTTGTATCATCGAGTAAGCCCATAGACAAGTTAATACTTAATACACCTGGAGACAAATCTAACTCTTGCCATATGTGTATCTGCTTAATTGACATCTCCATTACATAAAGATCCAACTTTGCTATTAACCCCACCTCTTCTGCTAATGGTATAAACTCAAAGGGTGAGAGTAAACCTCGAGAAGGATGCATCCAACGGACTAAAGCTTCCATTCCAACCAAACTATTGTCTTTTGCATTTATCTGTGGCTGATAATACACTACTAGCTCTTTATTTTTTAAACCTCTACGCAGTTCGGACTCAAGTTCTAATCTTTTTGTAGCTTTTTCAGTCATATCCTGTGTATAAAACTGATAAGAGTTTCTTCCATTGTCTTTGGCTTTATACATAGCAGAATCTGCATTTTTTAAAAGAGTTGCATAATCACTACTATCATCTGGAGATATAGTTATACCAACACTCATAGAGATATGTAACTTATGCTTTCCTATTATAAAAGGTTCCTCGAAAGTAGACATGAGTTTATCTAAAACATAAGTAACATAACTTATCTCTTCAACAGCCGTGATAATTACAGTAAATTCATCACCACCTAGCCTTGCTAGGGTATCTGTTTTTCGTAGTACTTTTAGTAAACGCATAGACACTTCTTGTAACACAAGATCCCCAACATGGTGTCCAAGTGAGTCATTTATAGACTTAAAGTGATCTAAGTCTATAAACAAAACTGCAACCCTAGAACTATTTCGAGAGCAGAGTGATATAGCCTGTTTTAGTCTATCTATGAAGAGCTCTCTATTTGGTAGAGCAGTTAAAGAGTCGTAATGTGCTTTGTACTCTAAAAGATCTTGCATCTCATGTTTAGAAGTGTCATCTTGAAAAACTAAAACGGCTCCATACAAGTCTCCATCAACATTTCGTATAGGACTAGCAGAATCACTAATAATATACTTTTTACCAGATAAGCTTGTCAAAATTGTTCCATTAGATATAAACTTTCTAACACCTTTATAAATAACATCATGTATTGGAGTTGTGCTTTTGTTCCCCGTTTTAGAATCAGAAATATCTAAAATCGTGTCTACATATTGTCCAAGAACATCTTTATTTTTACGTTCTGTTAGATGCTCAGCTGTTGTGTTCATAAAGGTAACTCTTCCCTCTATGTCTGTGGTTATCACAGCATCACCTATACAAGTAAGAGTAGTAGCGAGTTTTTCTCTTTCATCATACAGTAAGGATTCATATTTTTCTTGTTTCTTTTTTGAAAAAAATAAAATAAAAAACACTATTATATTAATAAATAAAAAAAATGAAATCATAAACGAGAAGGAGTGGTTCCTACTAGCCACCTCTTTTTTGAGTTTATTTTCAACACTCAAAGACATAGCATTAAGTATAGTTATAATTTCACTAAATTGTTTGTCAAAGTCCTGATCAATTTTAGTTCCCACTGTATCATAGAGTTTCTTTTTCCATCTCTCTTGAGCAAGTCTCTCAAAATTGTTTAGTTTTTCATTTAATTCATACAGAAGTTGAGTATCTATAAAGTTTACTTGTAAAGTTTTATCCATCGAAACTAAGTAATTTAAAAATTGTTTGTGGGCTAAAGGAATCATCACATCTTTTTGTATATCAACATACATATCACCAGAAAGTATCTCTTCTAGCCATAAATGGGCAGTACTTAAGTCACTTTTTAGATTTTGAATCTCTTTTTGAAGAGGTAAAATAGAGTTCATGGAGCTATTCCAGCTTCTATGTGTTGAGACTATTAAAAAGAAGTTAACAAAAAAAACAAATAAAAGTCCAAACAAAGGGAATAGCTTATATCTTTTATTCATCAAGTATTTTCCTTTAGGATAATTATTTACCAGTATAATAACATAGTTTAATAAACTATACTATTTACAGTTTGTTTTAGGACTATAAAAAGAGTACAATCTGATTATGTACAATTTTACAAATACAAGTATGCACGAGATAATTACTAGACTCAGTGAAGATATAGACTCAATGCAAGCACAAGAAATAGTTGAGTTTGAAGTGTTTAACCCTGATAATGTAAAATCTACCTATGCGGGAGAACTTATTAATGTTGATAGTAGCACTTATATTTACCGTGGGTATAAAACATGGGTAGACTTAGCACAACAGCTCAAAAGCAGAATTTTAACTCCCAAAACCATGTCTGAAAACACTATTCTCATACGATTTGAAAAACTAAACAGTGATGATAGTTTTCATCAAGTCACACAAGCAAAAGAAGAAAAGTATGGTAGTAGGTCTATATTTTCTAAAATACATAAAAATGAAGAGAGCTCTTTTATTTACTACTACATACAAGCTTTAAAAAATGTCAATATAAACCAGAGGATTAAAGTCTTAAACCTTGGAGTTAATAGTGGTGATGAATTTGAAGCCATCATGCACTACTCATCAAACTTTAAAAATTTAGAACTAGTAGGCATAGACTACTGTTCATCAGCTATAAAGTTGGCCAAAGAGAAGTTTAAAAATGAGACAAATATCTCCTTTTATACACATGATATAAACCAGTTAAATGCTTTAAATATAGGCGAGTTTGACCTCATCATAAGCATAGGAACCTTACAGAGCTCAAACTTAGAGTTTAACAAACTTCTTATGTCCATAGTACAAAATCAACTCAAAAAGGATGGTTCTATGATACTCGGGTTTCCAAATTGTCGTTGGATTGATGGGGAGATGATTTATGGGGCTAGAGTTAAAAACTACCCATTCTCAGAGATGGGACTGCTCTATAAAGATGTAATGTTTTCTAAAAAATATCTTCAACAAAAAAAATACCGTGTAACTATCACAGGTAAAGACTATATCTTTATATGTGCTACTTCCATACGAAAAGATTAAGAAGCAAATCCACTACTTGCAGAGAAATGTTCTTTATTTACAACGATATTTTTCTGTTTCTCTTTGCGTTTAGTGTCTTTTTCTACAAATATCTTACGACGAGTTTTAGGGTCCATCTCTGTGTAGTACATAACAGCAGAGTATGTTCCCGGAGTCGGTGTAAAGACTTGTGCCTGTTCAGGATTCATCTGCAACTCTTCTGTAGTAAAACGCTTTAGCTCATGCATATCTTTTTCTTCACAGCCAGGATGAGCTGCGATAAGGTAGTAAGTTAAGAACTGTTTTTTACCCTCTTCTGCGTTTAGCTTGTCATATAACTTTTTAAAGTCTATAAGTGTCTGTTTCCCTGGTTTACCCATAAGTTCTAGAACATGCTGCTGTGTATGTTCAGGTGCAACTTTCATCTGTCCAGATATATGGTGTTTTACCATCTCTTTTAAGTAAGAATAACCATGCTCTTTATCAGCCGTTATAAGGTCATAACGAACACCAGATGCCACAAAAGCCTTACGTACACCCGGAACTTCACGAATCTGTCTAAGTAGATTAATGTTACGAGAGTGGTCTGGTTTCATTGACTGACAAAGGTGAGTGGCGTCTACACAACGTTGATGATCACAAGTACCTAGTTTTTCTTTTTTATTACACTCATATCCGTACATATTAGCAGTTGGTCCACCAACATCAGAGATGATTCCTTTGTAGTCTTTATACTTGTTAAAGTCATTTGCTTCTGCAAGAATGTTACCCTCACTACGAGTTCTTATACTACGCCCTTGATGCACACCAATAGCACAAAAATTACACTCTCCCCAACAACCGTGGTGTGTCATGATAGAAAACTTAATAGTCTCTAAACATTTTACTTTTCCCTCTTTAGCATAGTGAGGGTGTAACTCTCTTGTAAAAGGAAGGTTTGAGTTTGCATCCATCTCTTTTTCATTGAGATGATTACACGGAGGGTTTTGGATAAGGTAGCGTTTATCCACTGCCTGACATAAACCATTTGCAGCGATAGGGTCATTGTTATCATAAAAGAGATCAAAGAGGTCTATGTACTTCTCTTTATCATCTAAGCAGTCTTGGTGCGAAGGCATTTGATGAAAACTCTCTACTGGCTCTTTAGAGATATAGCAAATTCCTTTAACATCTCGATAGTCGCGTTTTTCATCCATAGCTCTAGTTAACTCTTCTATGGCTGTCTCACCCATTCCGTATATTAAAACATCTGCTTTAGCATCAAAGAGTATAGGTTTTTTTAGTTTGTTTGACCAGTAGTCATAATGTGTGACACGTCTAAGACTTGCTTCTATCCCACCAAGAACTAAAGGCACAGTGTTTTTAAAATGCTGACGGATTAAATTACAGTAAACATTTATAGCCCTATCTGGGCGCTTGTTATTTTTTCCACCCGGTGTATAATCATCGGAGTTTCTAAACTTTTTAGTTGCTGTATAGTTAGAAACCATACTATCAACACTTCCACCACTCACACCCCAGTACAGTCTAGGCTCACCCAAACGCCGTATGTCATCAGGACTTTTAATGTCAGGCTGCCCTATCATCCCTACTTTATAACCCATTCTCTCAAGCATACGACCAACCATCGCTACACCAATAAAAGGCGAGTCGATGTAGGCATCACCACTCACTAGGATAATGTCACAATAGTCCCAGCCTCTAGCATCCATGTCAGCACGGGTTGTTGGAAGAAAATCAGCTTGTGTAAAGTTTACAGTATCATGCTTTGGTTGATTGCTTTTGTGACGTCTGCTCAAGAATTTGCCTTTTTAAGTGTTATATTGTTGTATCTACACTATTTATATGTATAATAATACACAATAAATTCAAAAGAAGAGATTAGCTATGACTTACCCTTATGATAACTTAGAAAACTTTACGTTAAAGAGTCTGATAGATCGCTCGGTTACTATGTACCAAAATGAACCTGCACTTGCAAAAGTCGGGCAAGATGCAATGACTTATGATGATTTGAGACAAAAAATTCAAGAGACTATTGTTATGCTTCATGAAAACGGCATACAAAAAGGCGATAAAGTAGCCATTTTAAGTGAAAACATGCCAAATTGGGGTGTCGCTTATCTAAGTGTGACATATTTTGGAGCTGTTGCTGTTCCCATACTTCCTGACTTTCATAAGTCTGATGTACATCATATTATCCATCATTCAGAAGCTAAGGCAATTTTTGTTTCAGATAAACATCTCTCTACCATTGAAGAGCTTGATGATTCACGACTGCACTTTGTTATAAAACTCGATGACTTAGAGATAGTAGATTCACTAACAAACCATAGTTATATATCACAAATCAAACAAAAACTTACATCGGCAAAAGAGTTAAGTGTACCTCTTGAAGATGATATGGCAGCACTACTATACACTTCTGGTACTACTGGAAACTCAAAGGGTGTAATGCTAAGTCATAAAAATCTTGTTACAAATGCACTCTCTACTTACTCTAAGATAGAAATACTTCCAAGTGATGTTTTCTTATCTATCTTACCACTTGCACATACACTAGAGTGTACAGTTGGATTTTTAGTGCCCCTACTTCACGGTTCAAGTGTTGTTTATATTGACAAAGTGCCAACACCTAGTGTGTTACTCAAAGCCTTTGAAGTAGTTAAGCCAACAATGATGGTAAGTGTTCCTCTTATCATTGAAAAAATATACAAAAACAAGGTTCTACCAAAGTTTACAGGATCATTTTTAATGAGAACACTCTATGGCATACCTTTCTTTAGAAAAAAACTCAATAAAATAGCAGGTAAGAAGCTAATAGAGACTTTTGGTGGACGACTGCGTTTCTTTGGAATTGGTGGAGCTGGAATATCTCCTTATGTTGAAGAGTTTTTAAAAGAGGCTGAATTTCCATACATCATCGGTTATGGTCTAACTGAGACTGCTCCTCTGCTTGCAGGAACAGTATTAGGAAGTGAAGTGAAACTAAAGTCTACCGGAACAGTATTTCCATATGTTGAGGTCAAAGTAAAAGACCCAGATGATGAAACTGGTTCAGGGGAACTCCTCTTTAAATCCCCTAGTCTAATGCTTGGTTACTATAAAGATGAAAAACAGAGTGGGGAAGTTATAGATAGTGATGGTTGGTTCCACTCTGGTGACTTAGGTTATGTTGACGAAGATGGATACATCTTTATCAATGGGCGTAGTAAAAATGTCATTATCGGTAGTGGTGGAGAAAATATCTTTCCGGAGCAGATAGAAGCAACAATAAATCAGCATGAAGCAGTTGTTGACTCACTTGTTATGATGAGAGATGATAGACTCATCGCAAAGATACACTTAGACTATGAGCTTATAGATAAAATGTTTAGTGCAAGTAGCTCACCCGACAGCGAAGTGAAAGAAAAAATCAAAGAACTACTCGAAGAGATGCGTACTGATGTAAACACTAAAGTCGCTTCATATGCAAAAATGCTTAAGTTTGTAGAACAGATAGAACCATTTATAAAAACACCTACTAAAAAGATAAAGCGCTTTTTATATGTTGAGTAATAATTTACTTAAACTTAACATAACTCAGCTATTATAACTACTATGAAAACAAAGCTAAAACTTCTTAAAGAAGAGATTTCAAAACAGCTGATCGGGCATAGCGATATGCTTGATGCTCTTTTAATCGGTCTCTTCACAGATGGTCACATTTTACTCGAAGGTGTCCCTGGACTTGCTAAAACAACAGCTGTAAATGCACTTGCTAAAGCACTTAATCTCAACTTTAAGCGTGTACAATTTACACCTGACTTACTTCCATCAGACATCATCGGAGCTGAGATTTATGATGTTAAATCTGGTGACTTTAAAATCAAGCATGGACCAGTCTTTACAAACCTTCTTTTAGCAGATGAGATTAACCGTGCTCCTGCGAAAGTACAGTCTGCTCTGCTTGAAGTTATGCAAGAAAAGCAAGTGACTATCGGAGATGAGAGTTTTCTCATAGAGAAGCCTTTTTTAGTTTTAGCAACACAAAACCCAATAGAACAAGAGGGGGCTTATTCACTTCCTGAAGCACAACTTGATAGGTTTATGTTTAAAGTAGTAGTAGGATATAACTCACCCGAACAAGAGTTAGAAATAGCCGAAAAAGCAGCTACTGCAAGTTTCCAAGAGATAAATGCAGTACTCACTAAAGAAGATTTAGCAAATATAAAAGAAGAAGTGAAAAATATTCATATTGATACTGAGTTAAAAGAGTATATAGTTACACTTATCTTTGCTACAAGAGAGAGACATAAGTACATAGAGTATGGTGCTTCTCCTCGTGCTACTATTGACATGCTAAAGGCTGTTAAAGCGAGAGCTTATTTAAGAGGAAACGAGTATGTTAAACCCTCTGACATCGTTTTATGTGCTAAAGATATTCTTAGGCACCGCATAAAACTCTCTTATGAAGCCATAGCCGATGGAATGACTCCAGACACAGTTATAGAGGCTCTTTTACAAAGTGTACCAGTACCTTAAAGACAGCTCTTTAGCTCCTCTTCTTATCAAAGCACAAAAAAGTGTTTTTAGTTCACACATTGGAGAAAATAGTACTTTTTTTAAAGGTCTTGGCTCTGACTTTGTAGAACTTCGAGAGTATACTACCGGTGATGACATCAAGCATATCGACTGGATTATCAGTGCTAAAATGAACAAGCCCCATGTCAAAGTTTTTCAAGAGGAAAAAGCACTTAACATTGTCCTAGTGTCTCTTTTGAATGCTTCACTCAACTTTGGTACACAAACATTAAAAATCGACAGATTAAAAGAGATTATGGCACTACTCGCATTTGCATCTGTAAAACAGCAAGATGCTTATGAGAGTTATATCTATACTCAAACACTCCAACGATCAACAAAAAGGTCTAAACATATCTTTAGTGTCAGAGAGATGCTAGAGAACATCCATGCCCTACCCCTTCTTGGTACAAGTATAAACTATAAAGATTTATCTGCCGCTTTTAACGAAACACTTCAAAAGAAGTCTTTGGTATTTTTAGTAGGAGATTTTTTAGATACGCAGATGCTTGATGTTGGCTCTTTAGCATATAAACATGATGTAGTACTCATCATAGTGCGAGATAGATTTGAAGAAGAGCCTTTGGCACTAGGTAAAATCAATATAACCGACCCTCAAACAGGTCTAAACGCAAGTGTAAACATAGATAAGTCTGCAGTTTTAAAAATTAAGAAAAAAAGTTTAGAAGATGATGCCATTTTGTTTGATACACTCCATAAGAATGGTGTTAGATATCTTAAAATCTATACAGATGAAGAGCCTTTAACTAAGCTACTTGTGTTTATGAGTAGTCTATAATGCAAGTGTTTAGTTGTCAATACCCTTATGCTCTTGTAGTACTTTTTGTGTTTATCGCATTTGAACTGTTTTTTAGAACTAAAGTCGCTTCTTTTTATATACCAAGTATCATTACACTACTTCCCTCAAATAAAAGCAATTCAGTTTTAAACACTGTTTTAAAGTACTCTATACTTACTAGCTTTTTACTAACCCTCGCAAGCCCAATCTTTACACAAGAGATAGCCGATAAAAATAGACACACTTTAGACATAGTTCTAAGCTTAGATACAAGTGGTTCTATGAGTTTAAATGGTTTTAACGAACTTGACTATAATCAATCGCGATGGAGTGTAGTCCAAGATGTAGCAAGTGACTTTATAAGAAAGCGTTCCGACGACAGAATAGGTTTAGTTGTTTTTGGAGATAGCAGTGCTGTCGCTTCGCCTCTCTCTTATGACAACTCTGCTCCTTTGAGTAGTATACAAAACATTAGAATAGGCATTATCGGTAGGAGTACGGCACTCATAGACTCACTTGCCACAGCGACTACCCTTTTAGAAAACTCTCTTAGCTCTTCGAGACTCATCATTCTTCTCAGTGATGGCGATGATACAGCTAGTAAAACCCCACTTGAGATAGTTCTAAAACTCTTGTATAAACATCATATAAAAGTATATACTATAGCCATTGGTGAGAGTAACAACAACCTCTTAGAGCTTATCTCTAACAAAACAAATGCCAAGAGTTTTATAGCTAACAATAAAAAAGATTTACATGAAGTATATAAAGAAATAAGTTCACTTGAGGCGAGTACTCATAACCGTTCTACTATTACAGTTATCGAGTACCTCTACTTTTATCCTCTTGCTTTAAGTCTGTTTTTGGCGCTAGCGCTTGCATACAAATCAAAAGAGGATGAGAAGATATAATGTATTTTGCACATCCTTTAAACCTTTTTCTTTTAGTTCTTCCTCTTCTTTTACTACTCTACTCCTTTGCTTCAAAAAAGCAAACCCTTACTTCTATCTTTTCACCAGATATTTTAAAAACCATAAGTGTCAACTCTCATCTCATACAGAGCGCTTTAAAGTATAGACTTTTTTTACTTGTCATTACTTTGTTTGTTTTAGCTTTAGCACAACCAGTTCTCAAACACTCTCTCTCAAGTGAAAAAGAGAAAAGTATAAACCTTATGATAGCCCTAGACATCTCAAAGTCGATGCTCAAAGATGATGTTTATCCAAGTAGGCTTGAGTTAGCTCTGTCCAAAATTAAAACTCTTATGAACACTAAGTATAAACTTAGAGTTGGACTACTGCTCTTTGGAGAGAGTGCTTATGTAGCTCATCCGCTTAGTGAAGATAAAAAGTCCCTTTTGTTTATAACAAAGAGTATAAATTACTCACAAATTATAGAGAATAAAACTAATCTTTTTTCGGCCATTGAGGGTGCAAGTATCATGTTTAAAAGCTACAATAATAAAAACCTTCTTATACTTAGCGATATAACTTCTCTGCAAGGCTTTAGAGATGAGTTAGACTTTGCAAAAGATAACAATATAAGTATAAATATTTTAAGCATTACAAAAGAGCCTACTTACGATAGTGTCACTTCATATACTTACTCTTCAGATGACATTAATAGTATTATGAATACTCTTGAGCAAAATACATTAGCTATAAAGTCAGATGTAAAGGGATTAAACAAAGTGCAACTCTTTTATGTGCCTTTACTTCTCGCACTTTGTTTACTTCTTTTTATTTATGCTTCTGACCTAGAGTTCAAAACTAGCGTCATGCAGACTATAGTATTTATAACTCTAATGAGTTTTAGCACACAAAGTAGAGCTTCCATTTTAGACTTTTATCATCTCTCAAACGCCAAAAGTTCATATACACAGACTAACTATGAAAGTGCCTTAGTTTCATACAAAAAACTACCCCAAACGCAGGTAGTACTTTATAATATTGCGACTACTCAGTACAGACTTGAGCTTTATGATGAAGCCATTAAAAGCTACCTCAAAAGTATTGAAAAAGATGATGTTTTTAATGCTAGAGTTTATTATAATATTGGTAATGCTTATGTTAGGATAAAGAAGTTACATCTAGCAAAAAAATACTACCTCAAATCGCTGCGTTTAGTTAAACAAAAGAGTACACAAGAGAATTTAGAGCAAGTAAAAAGAATATTAAGCAATCAAAAGCACAAAATAGCTAAAGATAAAGAAGATAAGTATAAACTACCACAAAGAATTTCAATAGAGCAAAAAGAGCCGCAAGGGAGTCTTAGTTCAGACTATACAGTTACTTTGAGTAAAATAGTTTTGAGCGAAGAAGAAAAAATCTTGCAAGCTTTAAAAAAGCAAAAACCAATTATATTTTTACAAAAGCTAGATACCCATAAAAGGAGCAAAAATGTTTTACAAGATTAGTACTTTATTTTTCTTATCTGTTTTCACATCTTTACTTTATGCTTCTCAAACTATAGCTACACCAAAGGCTTATACTTTAGATGCCACACTTTCAAATGCGAGTATACTCTTAGGTGAGACTACACAACTCAAACTCACTTTTAGATATAAAGACTTGGAAGATTATGAGATACAAGAGCTATCTTTTTCTAACATTACCGTCAAAGAGTTAGATTCTAACGACTATACCGACAAAGAGGGTTACAGTGTTGAAGAAATCAACTACTCACTTACACCACAAAATGAGGGAAATTTTTCATTCTCTAACTTAAAGGTTCAAGCTGAAATAATCGATGGACAGTACAAAAACTTTGACAACAGAAGTAAGTACACACAAAAGTTTTCTGTAATAGCCAAAACGATTCATCTAGCAGTAAAAAAACTGCCAAAAGGCATAACTGCAATTGGGGACTATAGACTCAGTAGCACAGTAGATAAAACGAATGTAGCTAAAGGAGAGATAGTTACACTAACTCTTTCACTCTATGGAGATGGAAATATCCTAAACTTGGATTTTTTTCAGCCTGATATACAAAATGCTACTACTTACCTACAGTATACGACTTCAAGTAAACGCCAACAGCTTCAAACCAAGGTGTATGAAATCATTGCAGACAAAGACTACTGTGTTCCTGCGTTTAGACTCCTCTACTATGACAAAGAGGATAGACTTGTTAAAAAGAGTGTCTCTGAGGCTATTAAAGTGAGTATACAGGGCTATATCTCTCCACCAAGTGATACCATAGAAGATAAGGAGAGGTACTTCTTCTTTTTAGCAGGTGTTATATCTCTTGTCTTGCTTATCGTTTTGTATAAAATCCTTACAAGAAAAAGAGAGAAAAAAGAGGCTACATTTATAAAAAGTATAAAATCATCTCGTACCAAAAATGACTTATATACAAAAGTAGTTGTTTACTTAGGGAAGGATAAAGAGTTAGATAGTTTGATATATGCACTTGAAGGTGAGAGTGAACTCAGCTTCAAAAGCATAAAAAAAGAGACTATAAAAAGATTAGTTAAACTGGGGTTGCACGAAAGGGATAACCTGCTTTTTACGACTAAGAACACCCTCTAACCACATCTGATTGTTTACAAGTTTCTTGTCAAACGCAGCTTCTATTTTACTAGCATCATCACTTACACATAAAAGTTGAGAACCCTCTTTCATGATGTCAGTAAGTAAAACTAGCATTGTATGTAAGCCCTCTTCTTCTTTCATCTTCACCATATCTGCATAAATTTCATCGATTCTGTCATCAAGTGCAGATATATCTATCATCTCAAGCTGGTTTACACCGACTTTTTCACCGTTCATAACAAAAGGTTTGTAGTCTTTAGTGTTAAGATCTCTAGCACTAGCTCCAGCAGTTGCAGACTTTACTATAAACATCTCCATTGCAAGTTCTTTATAGTTTTCAATCTCTGCAATTTTTGCAAGTTCTTTTACTGCTTTAGTATCTACTTTTGTACATGTAGGTGATTTAAAGATAACCGTATCACTTAAAATCGCCATCATCATCATACCAGCGATATCTTTAGGAATCTCTACACCTAAAGCATCATAGACCTCTTTAACAACTGTGTTAGAACAGCCAATAGGACGTATCCAACACTCAAGTGGTGTAGAAGTCATAATGTCACCGAGTTTATGGTGATCTATGATACCCAGAATAGTTGCATCATCTATGTCATCTTGAAAGTGTACTTTGTCAGTTGAGTCAACAAGATAAACTTTCTCACCTGCTACTGAAGTTTTAAGAATAGGTAAAGTACCCTTAAATGTATCTAAAATAAATTTTGTCTCATCAGATATTTCACCTTGACGACAAGCAACATACTCTTCACCTTCTAACTGATTTTTTAAGTATGATATTGCGATAGCCCCTACGATAGAGTCACTATCTGGATTTCTGTGTCCAAAAACATAAACTGACATATATAGCCTTTAAATTTTTTTTGAAATTATACTATACTTTAGAGGTTTTGAAGTCGTTTTATCTGTCCCTTGTACTCTAACATCATACTATTGATAGTCTCAATATCGAAAAGCTCTATCTTTTGTAAAAGTTCTTGTGAAAATTCTACCAATATGTTTATTTTATACTCTTGTGCTAAATGCTGTAAGGTTTGTGCAAAAGTAGCCATTACGTCTAAATCATTTGTAGCAATTGCTTTGTTAAAATGAGGTAGAACATGCTTGTTGTGGTTAAGTAAAAATTCTTCAACAGCTTTTTTATCCAAGTGAATAAACTCATTTTTATTTTGTATCTTTTTTGAAGAAAAACCATCTTGTCTAGGAGAAGAGTTTAACACTTTTAAAGAGACTTTAAACAACTCCATTTTTGAAATTGGTTTTTTCAGATGTCCTACTATTTTCACTCCATCTTTAACAAAATCCACATCTTTTATACTTGTAGATGTTAAAGAGACTACTGGGGCTTTACTCATTTTTGCTATAACCTTAGAAACAGCATTTTCATCAAGACTCAATATATTTATATCTATAAATATTAAGTCAAGTTTTTTCTCTTTTAAGTCACTAATGGCTTCATTCAGATTACTATGAGTCAGTACTCTTGTGTTTGTTTGCTTAAAGGAGTCTATAATTACTTCACAAGATTTTTTCACATCATCTATAACCATTATTGTAGCACCTTCAGGTTTTACAACACTAAAATCAATATCTGATTCATCCATAGTATCTTGAGCACTACTAAGAATGATTTCAAGTCCAGTAAGGGTAAATGTAAAGATTGACCCTTCTCCAAGTTTACTACTGACATTAATATCCCCATGCATTAACTTTGCAGTTTTTTTGTTAATCGAAAGACCTAGTCCTGTTCCTTGAAAATCAGTAGTAATATTTTCTTCTCTCTTCTCAAAAATTTCAAAAATCTTTTTATGGTTACTTAAATCAATTCCGATGCCAGTATCTGAGACAATTATTGCAATATCTGTTCTATTTAAGGCAGCATTTATGTCTTGAACAACTACCTTAACACTAACAGTCCCTTTTTTTGTAAACTTTATTGCATTATCAAGAAGATTGTCTAAAATAGCTCTAACTTTTTGATCATCAAGGACTAAAGACTCTGGAATGCCCGCATCTATTTTTAGTGTGAGTAAAATTCCTTTATTGTATGCTTTAGACTCATACTCTTTGACAATTGTATTAAAAAAGAGTGAAGTATCGATAGCTTTGTCTTTTAGTTCAAAGATACCTGACTCTAGTCGAGATAGTTCTATAATATTGTCCATTAAAGAGAGAAGCTTATGTCCTGATGCAAAGATATTTTTAGCATAAGATAGTTGTGTTTTATTTTGTAGTTCATGAACAAGCATATCTGAAAATGCTATTATAGAGTTCATCGGAGTTCGTACTTCATGTCTCATATTTGCTAAAAAGTCTTGTTTTACATGATTCGCTTCTTGTGCTATTTTTTTAGCGTCTTGTACTCTTTGTTTTTGTACAACTAGTTCATTTTCAAGTTCTTCAATTCTTTGAATTTTTCCACTTACAAAACTTGTTTTTTTGGTGCTATCTATCTCTTTAGAGATTATTGCTTGTAATTCGTACACTTCTTGTGTGAGACTTTCTACCTTGTTTTTATACGAATCTCTCTCTTTCTTTACTTTGAGAATGTCATCAGATGAACCAAAGAACATACTTTTTAAAGACATGAGTCACCTTCTATAATTTCTTTAAATGATTCTAAGTTATTACTAAAAAGTTGAATTAGATGAGGGTCAAACTTTGTGCCACTAAGCTTGATGATATGTCTAGCTGCTTCTTCAAAGCTCCAAGCATCTTTGTATGATCGTTCATGCGTCAAAGCATCTAAAACATCAGCAATTGCGACGATTCTTGCATATATATGGATATCTTGACCTTTAAGCCCTTGTGGATAGCCACTACCATCATAGTTTTCATGATGCTCATAAGCTATACTTCTAGCAGCTTTAATAATTTCTCTATCAGATTTTTTTAATATTTTTATTGCATGTGCAGGATGTTCTTTCATTATAGTGAATTCTTCATCTGTCAACTTACCCGGTTTATGTAGAATCTCATTTGTTATTAAAATTTTGCCTATATCATGTAAAGGAGCAGCTAAAGAAAGAATTTCTATCTCACTTTCACCTAAGTAACCATCGAGTAGAGCTATTTTTCTAGATATATATGCAACACGACGGACATGGCAAGCTGTCTCGCCACTATCTGCTTCTAATATGTCTGTTAGTATGAAAATAATCTCTTTTTGTGCGATATCTAATTCTGAAAGGTACTGTGTTCTAGCAGTACTTATATCTTTTGTGAGTTTTTTATTATTATATGAAAGCTCTCTTCTGTATCTATAAAGTTCAAGATGGTTTGCCACACGTGATTTTAATTCTATAGGATGAAAAGGTTTAGTTACATAATCAACAGCACCAAGATTAAAGCCCTCTTCTACTGACTCAATATCAACTTTTGCAGTTAAAAATATGATAGGAGTATCTTTAATAGCATCTGTATTTTTTATCATTTTAGCAAGTGCAAAACCATCAATTTCCGGCATCATTACATCAAGTAACATAAGGTCAAAACGTTTAGTTTTAATGATTTCTATAGCTTGTTTTGCATTCAGAGCAAAGGAGAAGTTATACTCTTTCTTTTTGAGTATACTTATAGCAACTTGAATATTTTCACTCACATCATCTACTATCAATATTTCGTACTTATATGCCATCTTTCCACCTATGTATAATAACTTTCATTTATTATACACTTATTTACTATCAACTATATTATTTTAAGTTATTTTGTATCTCTTTTATAGCTTTGGTAACATCACCTAGGCAACATCCGCCACTAGGATTGAGTGTTTCACAAGAACAACCAGGATTTTGCATCTTAGTTTTTATATCTTCAAGAGCGATAGTTTCACTATTTTGCTCAAGTTCTTTTTTGATTTTCTCTTTAGTCCACTCAAAGCAGTAACAAACCGTAGCCGGAGAAGCCCCATCTTTTAAACCAACAACAACACTTATGTCTTTTTGTAAAAGTATCTCTTCGTGGCGAAAATAAACTACTTTACATGAGGAAGTTTTACAGTAGTAAAACCCATCCAAACACTTTAGTTTATCTCTACTCTCACCTACTAAAAGGTACTCAAGTGTTTTACTCAGAACACCCTTTGCTTTTTCTCCACACACAGGACATTCTAACTTACCTTTTGGTTGCACAGAACAACAACCCTCATTGTTTTCTTCTTTTTTTGTAAAAAATTGCATAAGGAACTCCTAATCTACATAGATGATTTTAGGTTTATCATCTTCAAAAACAGCATTATAGTAAGGAAATGCAAGCATTATAATTGAGAAAAGCGTTACTAGTGCTAAAAAAAGTTTACTATGCCAAAAAGAGACTTTTTCAACATCACTCTCACACTTACACTCAATATCTTGACTCTTAACTCTAAGTTTGTCCCACCAAGCATAAGCCAAAACAACTACTGTTAAAAGTATCAAATAAGGACGAAATGGCTCAAGCCATGTAAAACTAGATGCTAAGGTACTAGAGCCAGATACTAGTGCTAAAATGGGTGTAATACAACATAAAGAAGCTCCAACCGAGGCTACTACACCTGTAATAATTTTTTTATCTATCATAATAGTTTCCTTTATTCATCAACAATAATTACATTTATAATGTCAGCATATTTTACATATTCTAATAATAAATATATAAGTACAAATGAAATAATAAAAAAGCCAAGAAGCATAAACCTTTTAAATACAGGTTTTTTATCTCTTAAAACTTCACACACACCACCTGGACATCGATTTAACTTGATTTGAAGTTGCTTGTACATTAAACATCCCAGACAGATACCAAAAGCTGACTCTAAAAAGAGTAATGTCAAACAGACAAAACAGATACTCAAACGCACTAAAGAAATCACATCAAAGATGATATAGTAAGTCATAGTAGCACCCAAAATCAGTCCTAAAAACCAAGCAAATTTTTTTGGTTTTGCTTGAACCCATTCCGGCTTTTGATTTGTAACAAAAAAAGAACCTAAAAGCATATAAGGTGCATACTTTGGATTTATAAACATCCGAACGATAAACTCTAGTATAAAAGTTATGGAAAAAAACTCTGCCCAGATAAGTGTTCGTAGAGTAAAGACAGAAAAAAGGCTCAGTATCCCCAGTAAAAACATAATGCCAGCACTAGCTCTTGCTTCTCTCTCATTTATTACTCTAAAATCAAACTCCGGTATTTTCTCCCCAAAGTTAAAAAAGAGGCTCATTACTTCGCCTTGTATCCTGAGTCTTGGATAGTTTTTACTATCGTGTCTAAGTCTGTTTTAGTTTTATCAAACTCTACTTGAGCACTACCATCTACAGCAGATGCTTTAACTTTTGTAACACCTTCTATCTTGGATATCGCACCCTCAAGTGTAACTTCACAACCCATACAAGTCATACCATCAACACCTATCTTTTTTAAAACAACATTAGACTTTTTTACTACTATAGTTTTAGTCTTTTTATTTTGTTCACTACACGATATAAACACAAGTGATACACTCACTAAAATTCCACTTATTACCTTTTTACTTATCATAATTTATCCTTCAACTATTTTTGTAAGTATCTCTCTCATCTGAGGTGAAACTGAATAAAAAACTGTCATTCCATCTCTTTTATTTACAAGAAGACCACCATCTTTTAGCTTACGTAAGTGTTGAGATATCGGAGACTGGTTCATTTCTAAAACATCACTTAAATCACAAACACACATTTTTTCGTAACATAAGAATAAGCGAATAATTTTTAAACGCACCTCATTTCCTAAGAGAGCAAAAAGTTTTGCTTGTTGCTCTAACTCAGTTAAGTCCTGATTTAGTGTCTCTTTTGCTTTAACGATTAAGTTATCATCAACTTCTACTCTAAAACAAGAAATCATTTTATCCATGCTACTTCCTTTATAAGTATATTAGTATATTCTAATTTAATACATACTTAAAAATATAAACTAGATATTTCTATCTAGTAGTATTATTTATGTAAAGCTAACTCTTTTTTAAGGTACTCACCTGTAAATGAGCCTGTTTTTTCATGTTCCTCTGCTAGTTTTTCAGGGCTTCCCTCAGCGATGATAAGTCCACCACCTGCACCACCTTCTGGTCCCATATCTATGACATAATCAGCATTTTTTATCATGTCTAAGTTGTGCTCGATGATAAGCATAGAGTTACCAAGTTCTACAAACTTATGCAGAACATTTGTAAGTCTATCAACATCAGCAAAATGGAGTCCTGTTGTTGGCTCATCTAAGATATAGAGTGTTTTTCCTGTATCTTTACGACTTAACTCTTTACTAAGTTTAATTCTCTGTGCTTCACCACCTGAGAGTGTTACTGCATTTTGACCTAGAGTAATGTAACCTAGACCAACATCGACAAGTGTTTTCATCTTGAGATTTATCTTAGGTATCGGAGCAAAAAACTCAAAAGCTTCATCAACTGACATATTTAAAACATCAGAGATTGTTTTACCCTTGTAAAAAACTTCTAAAGTCTGTTGGTTGTAACGAGTTCCATGACAAGTGTCACACTTTACTAGGATGTCTGGTAAAAAGTGCATCTCAATTTTTATCTGTCCTTCTCCTTGACACTTTTCACAGCGTCCACCTTTAACATTAAAAGAAAAACGCGATGTTGTGTACCCTCTTATCTGGGACTCTTTTGTTTGTGAAAATAAGTTACGGATTTCATCCATTACACCTGTATATGTAGCAGGGTTTGAGCGAGGTGTTCGACCTATCGGGCTTTGGTCAAGGTAGATAACCTTGTCTACATGTTGCAGACCTGTTATCTCAACTCCCGCGACTTTGTTTACCTTTCTTGCATGGTTTAAAAGCTCTCGTGCAGTTGGAAGAAGTGTTTGAAGCATCAACGAACTCTTACCACTTCCACTCACTCCAGTTATACATACAAAGTTATTAAGTGGGATTTTTACACTTAGGTCTACAATGTTGTTCACGGTTACATTTTTTATCTCTATGTGTTTATCTTGTTTACGTCTGTAGAAGTACTCTATCTTCTTACGACCATAAAGATAGTCAGCGGTAAGAGTTTTTGCTTTTTTAAGTTTATCAAGTGTTCCAGCAAAGACAACATTACCACCAAATTTTCCAGCGCCCTCACCAATGTCAATGATAAAGTCTGCATTTTCAATAGTCTCTTTGTCATGCTCAACAACTATAACACTGTTACCCTTTTCTTGGAGTGAACGCAGTGTTCTTATGAGTTTAAGAGTGTCACGTTCATGAAGCCCAATACTTGGCTCATCTAAAACATATAAAACACCCGTTAAACCAGAACCTATCTGACTCGCTATTCGAATACGCTGTGCTTCACCACCAGAGATAGTTCGAGCATCGCGTCCTAGAGTGATGTAACCTAAACCAACATCAAAAAGGAAGTATAAACGTTCACGAATTTCATTCAGTATTGGAGCTGATATCTGTGCATCTTGAGCATTCATGTCTGCAAAGTGTTCTTCGTTTGCAAACCACTCATATGTCTTTGCAATAGGCATCTCAAGAAGTTCTGCTATACCTTTTTTTCCAACTCTAACAGCTAAACTCTCAAGTTTAAGACGGTTTGAGTCACAAATATTACATATTTTTTCACTCATGTAGTCTTGGAGTTCTTTTTCATCTTTGAACATATCGTAAGCTATTCGGATGATTCCAGGGAAGAGTCGTTTAACTTCATGTTTTTTCCACAAAAATGTGACTTCATCAATGTTTCCATGTAATATAGCTTTTTTCTGATGCTCTTGCAGTGAAGAGTATGGCACAGTTATATCTATACCATTATGTGCACAAAAGCCTTTTAAGAAAGTAAAGTAGTAACCCTTGTTAAAACCATATACGATTTTAACAGCACCTTTTTCTATACTTAAATCACTATCTATTATTTTTTCTTGGTCAAGTGCATAACGCAGACCTAGACCATCACACTCAGAACATGCACCTTTAGGTGAGTTAAACGAAAACGAGAGTGGTTCAAGTGGATCAAAACTTATCTTACAGTCAAAGCAAGCATTGTGTTCAGAGTAATGCATATGAGGCTTACAATCAAGCTCTTTATGGTTTAGTATATCTATCTCAAGCTCACCGTATGATTCTTTTAAAGCTTTTTCAACATCTGCTGCGATTCTCTCTTTGTTCTCAGGTTTAACAACAACACGGTCAACTACAACTTTAATAGTATGTTTTTTTGTCTTAGAGAGTTCTATCTCTTCATCAAGGCGCACCATAACACCATCTATCATAGCTCGTACATAACCTTTATGAACAAGAGATTCAAGCATATCTGCATAAGAACCTTTCTTCTCACGAACAAGTGGAGCTAAAAGAACTAACTTGGCATTTTGTGGAAGCTTGTGAACTTCACCGATGATGTCAGCTGCTGACATTTGAGAGATAACTTTTTTACATTTATGGCAGTGTTGCACACCAACACGAGCATAAAGTAGTCTAAAATAGTCATATATTTCGGTAATAGTTCCAACAGTTGAACGCGGGTTTTTAGATGTGGTTTTTTGGTCTATCGCGATAGCCGGAGTTAAGCCTTCTATCTTGTCTACATCAGGTTTACCAACACGGTCAAGAAATTGTCTAGCATACGAAGAAAGAGACTCCATGTAACGACGCTGTCCCTCAGCATACAGTGTATCAAACGCAAGAGTAGACTTACCACTACCACTTATTCCCGTCATTACAACTAACTTGTTTTTTGGAATCGTTAAATTAATATTTTTTAAATTATTTTCTCTTGCACCCGTTATAACTATACTATCTTGTTTTTTCAAATCATCTGTCCTAAAATTATATAAATATTCTTTGTATTAAGTATGCTACCACAAGCAGGTAAAAAACCACTAGTAGATTTTTTTGTAGTGTGGCACTTACAGTATCTTTTAATTGTATTCCGACATAGACACCTACCAAAGAAGCAAATCCTATGATTATACCACTCTCATAGTCAACATTTTCTTCTATAGAGTGAGATATAACACCCGAAACTGAAGAAAAAACTACAAAAAAGAGTCCTGCAGAGATTGCTTTTTTTAGAGGTACATGTAAAAAGCCTACTAAAAGAGGTACAAGAATGATACTTCCCCCTACTCCTATGGTCATACTCAGTGCTCCGAGTAAAAAACCTATGAGCAAAAGAAGAAGTTTATGTACCTCTTTTTGTTCTTTATGTTCCTTTGTTTTAAAAAAGAGTCGTAGAAGTGCAAAAATAGCAAAACTTAAAAATATAAACTCTAAAGTACTCGCACTAAACGCAGCCGTAATTAGCCCACTAAAAAGTGCACCAATAAACCCACCTATACCGATAAAAAGAACCATAGAAACATCTAAGGAACCTTTTTTGTTGTTAAGATAAGAGCCATAAATGGAGCTAAACGCCATCTGAATAACTGATATGCCAATGGCCATTTTTGTTTCATATCCTAAGATAAGTAGTAATGGAACAAGTACAGTACCACCGCCAATACCAAAAAAACCAGATAAAGTACCGACAAAAATCCCAATAAAGCTCAACTCTAGCATATACGACCTATATTTTTGGGGAATTATACCATTTTATTTTGCTTTGTGTTTTGTTAAAGTATAATCAATTAGATACTATAATTAATTAGAATATTTTAAAGGTTTCATAAATGCTAACAACCATTGTAAAAGCGACAGAAAACTTCTGTATACACCAAATAAGAGAAACACATTGCACTAATGAAGGGGTTTCAAAAAAGAGAACACTTATTGCTTACATAGATATAGATGCTAATGATGGAACTTCTCACCGTGTATATATCGCTTCTGATGAAGCTTTTATGCAAAGAGTCGCTTATCTTTTTTTAGAAGAACAAGAAAGTGATGAAGAGACACTTGTAGATATGACACTTGAAACTACTAACCTTATAGTGGGAAGTGCAAAAGTTATAGCAGAAGAACTAGGTGAAAACCCATTCACAATAAGTACACCTCACTTTATTAAAATTGGTGATTTTGACTTAGAACATGATGCTGCACATATTATAAGCATTAAGGATGATGAAATAACTATAGCAATTAAGGAACTACATGACTAAAGCAAGTAGACAGTACAAGTCCGGAAAAGAAGAGCCTTTCAACCCAGAGGAGTTAGACTGGATGGATTACTCAGGAATTTTGGACATGGAAGTAGAATTCGTTTCAGATTTGGGTGAGACTGAACTTACAGTAGGTGAAATTTTAAAACTTGAGAAAGGGTCCATCGTCGATCTTAAAAAACCAGCTGGTGAATCTGTTGAGTCTTATGTTAATGGTCGTATTTTAGGTAAAGGTGAAGTTATGGTTTATGAAAAAAACCTTGCTATTCGTATAAATGAAGTGCTTGATTCAAGTGCTGTACTTTACCACCTCTCAAAAGAGCGCCTTTAATGAAGTACTTACTTCTTTTTCTCCTTCCATTTTCTCTTTATGCTTCTAGGATTTTATCTTACAATATTTATGAGAGAACTAATCGTGCTGATGTGATGATAACTTTTGCCACTCCATTTGAAGGTGTCATAAAACAGAGTAAAAGTACAAATAAAATCATTATAAAGCTAGAAAATGCTTCTATTGAATCATCACGTAGTAAAAAAGTAAATTCTGATTTTCTACACGCACTGACAATAACACCCTTAAAAGGTCAAACACAGATAGTCGCTTCAATTTCTCCAAATGTTAGACTTATCGCTTCTAAAACATCTGATGCTTATGGGCTTAGACTTCGTTTTACAGATGCAGTTGTTACAAAACAAAAAGCTACACAAGCCACGTCTTATAATAGTCTTAACCTTCCAACTAAAAAAAATAGTGAAATGTCTTCTAGCTATTACATTGTAGTTACTATCTTAATTCTTGGAATTATTATTTTACTTGTTTTAAAGAAAAGAATGATTGCTCAACCTAAGACTAAGAAAAATGATTCATGGTTATTTAATTCTAATGACACAAAGACCCAAACAGATACAGCAATTCAAACACCTTTAAATGTTACAGACTCTATGGTTTCTATTCGTTTTCAAAAAGCTATTGACAATCAAAATAGTGTTGTGATGTTAGACTTTGGACATGAAAGCTATCTAGTTTTAATGGGAAACAGTAATATACTGCTTGATAAATTTACAGATAATAAACCAACATCACAACAAGAGTTTGATTCTATACTCCAAGAGAGAAACCAAGAGTTAGAAGATTTTTTAGGTACTAGCGAGAACAAGAGAGTAGATTCTAACCCTCAGTACAAAGAGCCTCTTCAAGCTTATAAAGAGAGAGCAGCTTCACTTATTTATGCAGATGAAAGTTAATCTTCTTTTTTGATAGAAGTAAAACTCTCTTTGAGAAGCTTTTTAACAAGACCAATATGTGTTAAGTCCATTTCATACGAGTTATCCATTTGCTTGTTGATATGAAAAACTTCTGTCACTGTAATACCATACGGATCTTTTTTCTCTTTAGTAATTTTTCCATTTTCAATAGTATAGAGATATAACTTCTTGCGACCTGTTTGAATGTAGTATGTAAGAACTATCTCATCAGAGTGCTTTTTCTCTAAGGCCACCATAACCCGTTGAGTATCTTCGAAATCACCCTCTAATTTTAAAAGACTTTTTCCATTTTCTATATTTAAGTAACCTACATAAAACTTATTGTAAAGGTTATGATACCGTTGTACTTTAAAGTTCATCAAAAATGTCATATCAAGTATGTGTTTTTTATGACTTCTTATAGTTTTAGTAATCCACGACATTGTGTTATAGTATCTAAATGGATGAAGTTTGAGTTCATGTGCTTCTATCATACAGCCACCAGATATAATCTCTTTAGGTGCAAGCTTGCGTTTACCTTTTTCAATAATGTTATCTAAAACATCGCCAGCTGAAAACTCTTTAGTAAACCATACCTTACAAAAATCAGGAAACTGTTTTGCACCTGTTGCACCATCGTTTAAGATGATTAAAGCTTTAATCTCATAGTTTGGAAAGATTATCTCTAGTAGGGCTTTTTTCTTACGTAGACGACGTCTAAGCTTAAGTACTGACTTTACAAGTGTCATCTCTACAAAATAGAGTTCATTTTTTACAGTCACAAACATCGCATCAAATTCACTAATCTCTCGTGATTTTGTTCTATATACTATCTGCTCTTTTTCACTTATGGAGAGAGTGTTTGCATAGGCTTTATGTTTATTTTGATGAAAGCCTTTGAGTATAAACTTATCTATGTAGTCATTGTTTTGTGCATAACGTAGTAACTTCTCATAAATAAAGTTCTCAAATACTTCACCTTCAAATGAACGAAAAGAACTCATATAAGCGGGGTCATCTACCTGTATATTTTTAGCTAAGAGGGAGAGTAAGTGTTTTGTGTTGTAATCATAATGGTATAAGTTATCAGCAATGTCGGCAATTTCTAAGAGCCTAATCGATTCACTCATATCTAAAGGGTGTTTTTCACGCATTTATGCAAACTCTCCATTTCTAAAAAAATCATCTAGTAGGTTTCTATACTCTTGTATATCGGTAATCGAATTCACATCATTTCTAAGAACTGAAGCACCTTTATAGCCCTTAGAGTATGTGTGAGTGTGTTTTCTAAACATCGGTACACCATGTGCACCATAAAACTCTATCATCTTATCGAAATGTTCCATAATTATCTCATGTTTTAAAGAAAAATCTATATGTTCTTCACCCCAACGTAGTTGATGAAAAATCCAAGGAGCACCAACGGCACCACGACCTATCATAATACCATCAGCACCAGTATGCTCTTTTACCCACTGTGCCTTCTCATAAGAGTTGATATCACCATTTGCAATCACTGGAATACTTACAGCCTCTTTTATCTCTCGTATAGCATCATAATCAACAGGGGCTTTAAACTTTCCTACTCGTGTTCGACCATGAACAGCTAAAAAGTCAGCCCCACTATCTTCAACCATTTTTGCTATATCTACATGGTTCTTCTCTTCAAAGCCTAGACGAATCTTCACAGATGTCATAGACTTGTTTGAAGTCTCTTTTATAGTTTTAATAATATCACCCATAAGTGGTAAATCCAAAAGAAGAGAACTACCGCTTCCATGTCCTGTTACTTTAGGTACAGGACAACCACAATTAAGGTCTATAATATCGATACCATCATGTTCGTTGAGAACTTCAACAGCACGTCTTGCCATACCTACTTCTGACGCAGAAATTTGTACAGAATAAGGGTCTTCGTTGATTGATTTTTCTAGCATATGAAGTGTTTTTTTTGAACCATGAGCTAGAGCATTTGAACTCAGCATCTCACTTATAGTGAGATCTGCTCCAAACTTTTTAACTACACTACGAAAAGGAAGATCAGTAAAACCCGCTAACGGGGCTAATACATATAGAGTGTTATCAAAAGAGAGCTTATTTAGCATAGACTAGACAAATAGTTCTATGCTAAAGTTTTTGTTACATAATTTTAAAGCACGGTATGCCTTAAAGTTTTGGTATTCATCAGCTTGAGAGTTGTCTAAAATACTATCAACAGGAGCCAACATCTCTAAGTCAAAAAGTGTATAAAGATAAGCATCAATTGCATCTTCATTCTCATCACTTAACATCTCAAAAAGTTGTATACGTTGCTCAGGAAGCATCCCTCCAGTAGCGATTACAGAAGAGAGTTTTATATAATCTTGAGAACTTAAATCTAAGGACTTCATAAGAGAAAGTAACTCTTCATTGTTGATTCCTAGAGTAAACTCATTTGCATTTACACGAGCTAAGACTACATATAAAGACTCTTTAGTTAAAAGTACTTTGTATTTTAACAAACTAGAGATTGAAGCAGTTTTTACATATTCTATGTAAGCTTCCTCTCTGAGGATGTCAGCATATTTAGTGTCATTTGAGATGATACTTTCAGCTGTTATAAGACCTTTTTTATACTTATTTCGTTTATTTTGAATCACAAGTTCATTGTCTTTTAAAAGATTAAAAGGTTTAAGGTCAACAACTTCACCATTTTTGATATCTTCAAGGATTTTTAGAACACCATCAATTTTTTTATTTGATGTAATTCCTGTAATATTACCAGCTGGAAACATCGTAGTGTTTTCAAGTAACTTTCCAAGAAGTGAATATCTATCTGTTTTAAAGTTGTGACTTCTACTTTTTTTGCCCAAATAGGCTTCAACGATAGCATCTATTATCTTTTCATAATCTTTTTCATACTTACGAAGACTCATACTTCCAAGAAGAGAGTAAAAAGACATATGAAGTACACTAGCTACATAAAGTACAAAAACTGGAACAACTGTCCATACTGCTATGGATAAAGAAGGCAAAGGTATACCAAAAAGATCAATTGATGTTGTTTCCTCTGTCACATATGTATAAACAAATGCTCCAACTGAAGCCATTAAAATGAGTGCAGCTATTGTATATCTTTTGATGTACATTCTTTTTCCTCTTATTTAGTTTTTTCGACTATCTCTCTACAATCTATGCAGTATATCGCATGTGGTTTTACTTTTAAACGCTGAAAACCTATGTCGTCTTCACACATTTCACATGTTCCATAATCACCATTAGATATTTTACCTAAAGTAACTTCAATTTCATGTAACTCTTGTGTCTGCTGTATAATTATAGCACTTTCAACCATTGAGCTGTTGTTAACTGCGGCATGATCACCTTCATCGTTTAGTTCTAAGGCACTTAATTGACTTAGTTCATTATTAACACCGTTAATATTACTACTGATTTGCTCTTTTCTACTCTCTAGTATCTCTTTAAAATAACTTAACTCACTTGCTTGCACGTATATCCCTTTTACTTATGGTATGGATGGTTTGTTAAAATAGAAAAACCTCGATATATTTGTTCCAACAAGACTGCTTTTGCAATTTTATGGCTCATCGTGATTTTTCCTAAGCTAATGACGACATCACTTTTGTTTAAAAAGTCATCTTCGAAGCCATATGCTCCACCTATGAAAAATTTAACTGACATTTTACCATCTAAAAGCTTACTAAATTCAAAACTATCGATTATTTTGCCATCAGGGTGTAAAGTAACACTATAAGAAGAGTTAATATGTGGTTCTAGTACCTTTGTATAAGCCCTCTGTGCCGATGTTGGGGAAATAGTGTGTGCTTTTGTTACATCTTTGTTAAAGATTTCAATATCTTTAACATTTGCGAAGCGAGAAATCATTTTTGTGAGCTCTTTATAGAGTGGATCGTAAATACTCTTCTCTTTTTTGGCAATACTGATAATTTCTATGTTCATTTAAGAAGGCCACTTCCTATAACATTGTAAGTCACATGAGTAAACTCATCATCAAGTTTAACACCACCAATTGCAGCAACTAAATGCTTAGATTCTCGTGCAATATCTTCTATGGAGTTACCGAGAGTCCCAGTAATGTCTTTTTTTGTCTCAGTACTTCTATATGCACCTAAACCTATGTAGTTTAAGTCAAGGCTATTGGCTTGAAGAACTTCTTCTTTGTTGTGTGTCGATATACCTAAAATCTTATCTTGTGTCACTACACTTCGAATAAGTGCAACAGCCTTGTAGATATCTGTATCAAGTGCTAAAAGATCTTCTTGACCAAGGTGTACTCCATCACAGTACTCAATAAGTTCATAAGCATCATTAACGATTAAGAAACCGTCATATATTTTTCGAATATAAATAAGTTGTTGTTTGATAAATTCCATGTCGGCATTTTTATTGCGGTACTGAAGCATCTCAGCATTGTGCTCTTTAGCTAAAGTGATGTACTCATCAAGGCTTACCCCTTTAGCATCAAGCATATCTTGATCACAGAGGGCATAGAGTCTCACTTTTTATACTTTTAAAAGTGTAAAGATGTCTGAGAGAGTTTTTTTAAGCTCATTTCTATTTACAATCATGTCAATAGAACCTTTTTCTAGTAAAAACTCTGCACGCTGAAAGCCATCAGGAAGTGCTGAACCAATAGTCTGCTCAATAACACGCTGTCCAGCAAAACCAATAAGTGCACCAGGCTCAGCGATAATAATATCTCCAAGTGTAGCAAAAGATGCAGAAACACCACCCATAGTAGGGTCAGTTAGTACAGAAATATAAGGAAGATTGTTTTTTGCTAGTTTTGCTAAAGCTGCTGAAGTTTTACTCATTTGAAGCAGAGAAAAAGTTGACTCTTGCATACGAGCTCCACCTGAAGCAGATAGTATTACAAGTCCTTCGCGGTTCTCAATAGCACGACTTACAGCACGAACTATCTTTTCACCCTCAACAGAGCCTAAACTTCCACCCATAAAAGCAAAATCAAAAATTACTACTTGTGCAGATACACCATTCATTTTACAGCTTCCTGCAACAACAGATGATTTACGACCTGTCTTTTTAAAACCTTCTTCGATTCTCTGTTTATAAGGTTTTTTATCTACAAATTTTAATGGGTCGACAGGTTCAAGTGAAGCATCAAACTCTACAAATGTTCCCTCATCAGCAAGTAGTTCTATACGTTCTTTAACACCTATACGAATATGGTAACCACATTTTGGGCATACATAATTTTGGTTTTCAACTTCTTTATAGTACATCGTTGAGTGGCATGATTTACATGTAATCCAATGAGAAGATGCCTCTTCTTTTATAGCGAGTTTGTTATCAAAAGTTTTATGAAATAAATCGAGTAGGTTCAAAAAAAAATCCTTAAATTATATAATAGTGATAATTATAACTAATTTATACTTATTTTAGGAAACAAATGTAGTTTTTATATGAAAGAAGAGTCTCAATTCACACATATTAAATGTATGAATTGATAAAATGCAAGTTTACTTTAGTAAAGATTCAGCGATACTTCTTGCAGCTTCACGACCATCAAACGCAGCCGTTACAACTAAATCAGCACCACGAAAACAGTCACCACCAGCATAAATACCAGCAGTAGATGTCTCATGTGTATCTTCATTTAAAGTTATCCCACCCCAAGAGTTAGTCTCGATTCCATTCTCTGCTAAGAAAGAAGGAACAAGAGGATCAAACCCTAGTGACATTATAACAACATCTGCGTTAGCACGAGCTTCACTTCCCTTTATCTCTTCCATTTTCTGACGGCCATCAGTGCCTTTTGCACCAAGAGTAGTTTTTACATACTCTACGGCTATTGCATTACCTGATTCATCAAGTATAATCTCTTTTGGAGATGCTAAAAATGTAAAGTCTACACCCTCTTCCATAGCATTTTTATACTCTTTTTTACTTCCTGGCATATTTAACTCATCACGACGGTATAGACACGTAACAGACTTAGCACCCTCGCGTTTTGCAGTACGTAAACAGTCCATAGCAGTATCTCCACCACCAACAACTACAACATTTTTATCTTTAAAGTCAAACTTTTTATCATACTCTTCTTTAAAGTTTTTTCTTTGAATATTTGTTAAATAATCCATAGCACGGTAAACATTAGAAGCATTTTCGCCGGAAAGTCCCGCACTTTTAGATTTTGTAGCACCAACACCGATAAACATCGCATCGTGTTCATTTGCTATCTCTTCAAAAGGCTTATCTTTACCTATCTCACAGTTAAGCACAAGTTTCATACCTGCATCAAGAAGAAGCTGTACACGACGTTCAACTATCTTTTTGTCTAACTTGAAACTAGGGATACCGTATGTTAAAAGTCCACCTGCACGGTCTGCTTTTTCATACATAGTAACACCTAAACCTGAACGTAAGAGGTAAGTAGCAACAGAGAGCCCAGCAGGACCAGAACCAATAACTGCAACTTTCTTATCACTTGTAATACCTGGAAAATCAGGAGTAAGGCCAGCTTTAAAACCTGCTTCTGTAATGTGTGTTTCAATAGAGCCAATAGTAATAGCTCCATGACCATCGTTAAGAGTACAATCACCTTCACAAAGTCTATCATGAGGGCAGATACGACCCATAACCTCTGGAAAAGGAGAAGGCTCATTTGAGAGTTTAAAGGCGAACTCTAAATCTTTTTCAGCGATTGACTTCAACCATTGTGGGATATAGTTATGTAGAGGACACTTGTTGAGACAAAATGGGTCTCCACACTGAATACATCTATCACTTTGGGTACTTGCATCACTAAAATTAAAAATTTCATATATTTCACCAAAGTCTTTCGTTCTTTCTACGACTAATCTTTTTGCAGGGTCAATTCTTTCTGTTGTTAAAAATTCTCTCATAATTAGTCTCCGTTCTCTAAATTAAGTGGTAATTTTGTTAAGTTTTTTGGTTTTACAAGCCAAAAACTTCTTACTTCTACTCTAAAGTTTTCTAAAAGCTCTTTTGCTTTTTTACTACCTGTTTCTACTACATAGTTCTTTAGGAGGCGTTTAAGATAGTGACGTGCTTCATCTCCATCATCAGTATCAATGCGAACAGCTTCAACAAGCTCATGGTTTACATTTTCAACAAACTTATGATCTTTGTCATATACAAAACTAATTCCACCTGTCATACCAGCACCAAAGTTGATACCAGTAGACCCAAGGATAACTACAACACCACCAGTCATATACTCACAAGCATTATCTCCAGTTCCCTCAACGATAGCAAGGGCACCAGAGTTACGAACAGCGAAACGCTCACCTACTGCACCTGAAACATAAAGTTTTCCACCCGTGGCACCATATAGACAAGTATTTCCACCAGCTGCAAACTCTTCACCCTCATTATCTGAAGTTATAATGATTTTTCCACCATTCATACCCTTCCCAATGTAGTCATTTGCTACACCCTCAAGATAAAGAGAAACACCTGGAGCTAAAAATGCTCCAAAAGCTTGTCCACCAACACCTTTTAGATTCATCTTGATAGTGTCAGCTTTAAGACCTTCATCACCATAATACTCAGCGATCTCACCACTTACTAAAGCACCAAAACTTCTATGTATATTTTTAATCTCTCTAGTGATTCGGATTGGCTGTTCAGGATGTTTAATAGCACTCATTGCCTCTTTTAAAACATCTTTTTCAAAACTATTATCATCAAATGGATGATTAAATGGCTGTTGATGAGTATTTACACCCTCTTCTTTATGAAGAATTGAAGAGAAGTCAAACTTCTGAGCGAATGGCTCATCTTTAACTCTTAAAATATCAACTTGACCTATCATCTCCTCCATAGTTTTATAACCAAGAGTTGCCATAATAGAACGTATGTCTTCAGCTAAAAAAGTAAAGTAGTTTATAATCTGGTCAACATGCCCTTTAAAGAACTCTTTACGAAGTTTTTCATTTTGAGTTGCAATTCCAACAGAACATTTATTTACATGACAAATACGGAGCATTTTACAACCAACAATAGTAAGAACACCCGTACCAAAGGCATAAGACTCAGCACCTAAAAGTGCAGCTTTAACTACATCTAGTCCTGATTTTAGTCCACCATCTGTTTGCAGTTCTACTAAACCACGAAGATTATTTGCCTTAAGTGCATTATGTGCTTCACTTAGACCGATTTCCCAAGGGTTACCAGCAAACTTGAGTGAAGTAAGAGGTGCAGCACCTGTTCCTCCATCTCCACCAGAGATGATAATTTTATCAGCGTACGCTTTTGCAACACCAGCAGCAATAGTTCCAACACCAACAGTTGAAACAAGTTTAACTGCAACACGAGCCTTAGGATTTACTTGCTTAAGGTCGAAAATTAGCTGTGCTAAATCTTCGATAGAGTAAATATCGTGATGCGGTGGTGGCGAAATAAGAGTAACACCCGGAACAGTATGACGAAGTTTACCGATAAGCTCACTTACTTTATGTCCTGGAAGCTGTCCACCTTCACCTGGTTTTGCACCCTGAGCAACTTTAATCTGAATCTCCTCAGCAGAACGTAAATACGCTGGAGTTACACCAAAGCGACCAGAAGCAACTTGCTTGATTTTTGAAACTCTCTCAGTTCCAAAACGAGCCTTGTCTTCTCCACCCTCTCCAGAGTTTGACTGTCCACCGATACGGTTCATAGCAATGGCAATAGTCTCATGTGCTTCAGGACTAATAGAGCCTAAACTCATAGCAGCAGATGCAAAACGTTTAAAGATAGCTTCTTTTGATTCTACTTCACTTATATCTATAGCTTTTCTGTCTGATTTAAGGTCAAAAAAGTCACGAATGTACTTCAGACCACGCTTGTTTACTAAGTCTTTAAGTGTGTCGTAATCTTCTTTTTTCCCACTAGCTGCCACTGCATGAATAGCATGAATAACTGCTGGACCAAAGTCATGATGTTCTTGACCTGTATAGAACTTATAAAATCCACCAATATTTAATGGGAAAATCTTCTTAAATCCATCATTTTTAAATGCAGACTTATGAAACTTAGTAATTCTTTCATCAATATCTTCATACGTAAGTCCAGGGATTGTACTATGCGAAATTTCAAAACAATCTTGTGCTATTTCATTACTAAGACCCATAACATCGAAAAGACCTGAGTTTCGGTAAGAAGCGATAGTCGCGATACCCATTTTTGACATAATCTTTAAAAGACCATTATTAAGTGCTACATGAACAGCTTTATATCCTTCATGGCAAGTAATCTTCATTGATTGTGACTTATCTAACTGAGATGAAACGGTAGCAAATAGTACATGAGGGAAAATAGCCGAAACACCATATCCCAAAAGAACTGCAGCTGAGTGAGAATCTATCACCTCACCAGTTACCGCTATCATAGAAACAAGGTGACGAATCTTCCCTTTTAAAAGTGCACTATTTAAACGCCCAACAACCATAGCCATAGGAATTACTCTGTTTTGTTTATCAAATGCTCTGTCATCTAAAATAACTATACGTGTACCTTCACTTTTAACAGAATCTATCACTTTTTCGACTAAAGCATTGAGAGATTTTTTTAGATCACTTGTATATGCCGTTGAGAATGAAGTGTTATGATAAAAAGCTTGGTAGCGAGGAGAGCCTTTCTCACCAAAAGATTTTAATACATCTAGTTTTTCACCTGTAATAATAGGGCTTATAGATTTCAAACGGTGTGCATGAGAAGGGATTTCATCTAAGATGTTATGTACTTCACCAAAACCAGTGTTTAAACTCATTACTATTTTTTCTCTAATTGGGTCAATAGGAGGGTTTGTTACCTGTGCAAACTTCTGTTTGAAGTAGTCAGTAAAGTTTCTCTGTTTGTCAGAAAATGCAGCTAAAGGAGTATCATCACCCATAGATCCAACAGCTTCTTTCCCATCTTTAATCATAGGCTCGATTACTTGTTCTATAATTTCTTGTGTTACATTAAAAAACTTTTGCTGTTTTACTAAATGGTCTTCATCTAGGTCTTTACAAATTGCATACTGCTCTTCAACATGCTCTTGTAGATAAATCATATGCTCATTTAACCACTTCATATAAGGGTTAGAACCTTTGAGATAGTTGTCTATCTCATCTGATTTTAGTAACTTACCAAACTTAAGGTCAAGTCCTATCATCTCACCAGACTGAAGGCGACCTCTCTCTTTGATGTCCTCTTCAGCGATATCTACAACACCATATTCTGAAGCAATCAGAAGATTATCATCTTTAGTTACGATGTACTTTGAAGGACGAAGACCATTTCTATCTAAAACACAACCGATATAACGACCATCAGTAACACTAAACGCAGCAGGACCATCCCATGCTTCAAACACAGTTGAATGGTACTCATAAAAAGCACGAAGTTCGGCATCCATATGTGGAGCATTTTGCCAAGCTGAAGGAATAACTGCACGAACAGCCTTAAAAAAGTCCATACCATTTACAATTAAAAACTCAAAAAAGTTATCTGCACTTGCTGAGTCAGAAGAGTCAAGCTGTAAGATAGGCAGTATTCTTTGTATCTCTTCATCTGTAAAAACATCAGACTTAATAGACTCTGATTTTATCTCTACATTTATACGGTTACCCTCTACAGAGTTAATCTCACCATTGTGTGCAACTGCACGAAATGGTTGTGCTAAACGCCACTCCGGAAGTGTGTTCGTTGAGAAACGTTGATGAAAAAGTGAAAAACTAATTTTAAATGATTCATCCTGGAAGTCTTTATAAAACTCTTTGATATGTGTTGGCATAACAAGACCCTTATACGAAAGTACAGTTGAACTCATAGAAGAGATATAAAAGTCTCTTTTTTCTACTAACTGATGCTCACACTCTTTACGAGAAAGATACAAAAGTGCATCAAATCTATTTGTAGCCATAATAGAATTAGGAACTATAAAAATCTGTGTAATTAGAGGGAGTGAAGCGATGGCTTGATCACCTAGAGCATTTATATCTATTGGAACTTCTCTACGAAGAACTACTTTTAAGTCATTGTTTGCACAAACCGCCTCTAGTAAGTCTAAGTCCTCTGTATCTTTTGTAAATACTGAAGCTATTGCGAACTGCTTTGAAAGTTCAACTCCTGCCTCATGTGCTTTTTGAACCATAAACTCTTTTGGCATAGAAAGGAGTAGTCCACTTCCATCACCAGTTTTACCATCAGCTGCAACAGCTCCACGGTGCATCATACGCTCTAGTGCAGTAACTGCATCATCTAAAACCTTATGAGAAGCCTTGTTCTTGATGTTGGCAACAAGACCAAACCCACAGTTGTCTTTAAATGATCGTAATAAATCATGATGTTTTGTCATCTTCACTCCTAAAATTGTTAAATTTCAATAAATTATTCTTAAATTTAAGGTACTTTTAAAGTACTTTAGTCTATTTAAGACAATAAGTGATACATTTTACAGTTATTTTATTTAACAAATGATTAAGTTGTGGAGTTTTTCTAGTTCTTTACTTTAAGAGTTACAAAAATTAACTCTTAAAGTGTTTATTTTGTTTTATATTGACTCAGCATATCATTTAATTGATTAGTTAATTCAAAAAGATGTTGCGATAAAGAATCAATATTTTGCGATGAACTAATATTTTCAGTCATTGACTGCTTTATAGTCTCCATATCTTTCATAAAGTTTACAACTGTTTTTTCAATTTCAAGAGTGGTTTTTGATGATTCGAGTACTGACGAGCTAGTTTTATTCATCATTTCATTTGAATCTAGTATTGTATTAGATACCACTTCAGAAATATCAATTAGTTTTTCAAACTCTTTTGTATTATCTATTATCTGACTGCTAGCATCTGAAATCGCTTGAACAATACTGTTAACCGCAATATTTATCTCAAATAAGGTTTTTTGTGTGCCCTCTGCTAGCTTACGAACTTCATCAGCAACAACTGCAAACCCTCTACCATGTTCACCTGCTCTAGCAGCTTCAATCGCAGCATTTAGTGCCAATAGGTTTGTCTGATCAGCAATGTCTGAAATAACATTTAAAACATCTTTAACCTGATCTGCTTCTTTTGATAACTCATCTAACTTTTGACTCAACTCTAACTGAGAGTCATTACTTTGCACTACACTAGAAGTCAGAACTTCAATCTCTTGACGTGCAGAATCCATTTTTTCTTGTGTATTACTAATGTGGTTTTCTGTCGATTTTGAGATAGTAATTGAATTCTCAAGGATTTCTTTTATAAGAGTGTTTTTTTCTACTGTATTAGTAACTATTTGTGTTGTTGAATTTACCTTTTGTGTAATATCACCTGAACTTACTGTTAACTGTTTTGATAATTCAACATTTTCAAGACTAGACTCTTTTCCTAAGTTTATTACTTCATTCATATATGATATTAGTTTATTAAAGGCTTCTTTAATATGTCCTATTTCATCATTAGTCGTCACTTCGATAGATGTACTTAAATCTTTATTGTTAACTACATTATCAATAATTCTATTTAAGTCTTGAATTTCACTTACTATCAGCTTGCTAATAATAATAAAAATCACTAAAGATAAAATCACTATCATTACAATCATGGCAACTGTTGAAGCATACACGATTTTTGTTGACGCATTTACTGCTTTATAAACATCCTGTGTCTTCTCAGCCAATAAGAATAGTCCAAGTTCATCACCATTCACATCATATACATTCGTAAATGTATATAGATAATTTTCATTCTTATAAAATCCATCGCTAAGAAGACTTTCAATATTAATCGTTTTTGCATCTTCTATAAAATCCTCGTTTACATCCTTTTGTGAAATGTTATAGTTTCCAATAGCCTTACTATTGTCATTAAAGTCTGCTATTGAAGAGGCAGCACGTGGCATAAGTAGTACAGAGTACTGCTCTTTTGTTTCTAAGGTTTTAGCAACACCACTTAAACCTTGTATAACCTCTACTGAGCCATAATACTTACCATCTTTCATTAAAGGTGCTATACCACGAAGTACTAATCCAACACGCCCCGTTTCAAAAGCGACAAATGTTTTTTTGTCTTTATTCACTTTAACCAGTGTTTTTCTAAAACCAGACAAGTCATCGCCATATTTGTTTAATTTCCATGCTCTAACAAAAGAGTGCACATCATCAGTATGTATATGGATTTTTATGTTTTTATATGGAGTGTTTTGCTTTAGTTTTTCAGAAATTGGAACAACTATATTAATTGCTTGTTCTCTATTATTTGTGGCAACAGCATCACTTAAACGTGTGTCGTTAGCAATACTCACAACGTTAGTAAGTCCAATGTTTTTTATGGTTTTAATTATCTCGTCTAAGCTAAGCTTCATATTTAGAATATGCTCTTTTTGAACCGACTGCTCAATACTTTTCGCTTGAGTAAGCATATAACTTGATATTATTGTTATTAAAATTAACGACACTATTGTCGTAGCAATTAATATCTTTGCTGAAATATTAAAGTTTTTAAGATTAAACATTTAGTTTCCCTTTTTTTGATTACTATATTTGATTCTATTATACTAAGTTTACTTCTCTCCTGTCAAGATAATGCTATAATATTACATGCAAGGATACATAATAAATCTTAACAGAGTTAAAGAAGAAGATCTCATTGTCTCAATTCTCTCGGATGGAAATGTGGAAACCCTTTATAGGTTTTATGGGGCTCGTCATGGGACTATTAACATCGGTTTTAAGGTTGACTATGAGATTGAGCCATCTGCGAAGAGTACTATTGGGCGACTCAAGGATGTCATACACATCGGCTATCCTTGGATAAACGACTATAAGCTACTACGTTTGTGGCAAGATTTTACTGGACTTTTTTATAAACACCTCAAAGATGCTGAAGAATTAGGTTCTTTTTACTTTGAATTATTTCAAAGTGCTTCACAACAGTGGAATAAACAAAATCCTAAAAGAGTAGCTGTAGAACTATATGCAAAACTTTTAGAACACGAGGGGCGTCTGCATAAAGAGCACTACTGTTTTTTATGTTCTAAAGAGATACAAGGTGACATCTCCCTTATCCGTGCATTTTTACCTACACACTTTAACTGTACACACACTTACGGGATTAAACGCAGTGCTTTAGATGAACTCTACAATAATAAATCAAGCCTTTTTTTAAGTGATAAAGAGATTGATAGACTCTGGAATGTACTTATGGAAGGACTTTAATGGCTGAGCCCTTAAAGAATTTATATAGTACTGAGTATATAGAACTGCTGTGTAAAAGCATAAGCCTTGTTTACTCTAACTTCAACAGTGCTGCATTTACAGAAGATACCTTTAACTCACAATGGGAAGAGTATGAACTTAAAGAGAGGATGCACCATATAGCTACTACTCTTGGTTTACACCTTCCTAAAGAGTATTCTAAAGCTATCGATATTCTCTGTCTTGCATTTAAAAAAATGAACTATGCTTATGGGCTTGAGAACATGATTTACCAAGACTTTGTTGAGATATATGGCTTAGACTTTTTTGATACTTCTATGAAAGCACTTGAAATCTTTACCGTGAACTCTTCTTCTGAGTTTGCCATTCGAGTGTTTATACTAAAGTATGAAGATAAAACCATGTCACAGATGCTTGTATGGGCTACACATAAAGATGAACATATCAGACGTCTAGCCTCAGAAGGCTCTCGTTCGCGTTTACCTTGGGCTATCGCCCTTCCTGCGTTTAAGGCTAATCCAACAAGTGTTATAGAAATTTTAGAACTTTTAAAAGATGACAGTAGTGCTTATGTTCGTAAAAGTGTTGCAAATAACCTTAATGACATCTCAAAAGATAATCCCCAACTTGTAAAAGAGCTTACAAAAAAATGGATAGGCTTTAGTAAAGATAGAGATGCTCTGTTAAAACATGGCTGTAGAACTCTACTCAAAGCAAGTGACAGTGAGGTTTTAGCACTTTTTGGATTTACACAACCTACAGATATATCTTTAGAAAACTTCACTCTTACTACAAGTGTAAAGATGGGAGAAGAGTTAGAATTTTCTTTTGATATTAAAAATCCTGCTTCACTTGGAAAACTGCGTATAGAGTTTGTTCTTGGTTTTTTGAGAAAAAATAAAAAACATAATAAAAAAGTATTTAAAATCTGTGAAGGTATTTATAAAGAAAAATCGAAAAAAGTCTCTAAGTCTTACTCTTTTAGACCTATTAGCACCCGCGTTTACTATGAAGGAGAGCAAAAACTCTCTATTCTTATAAATGGTGTCATTTTTAAAGAAGTTGTTTTTAACTTAGACTAAATTATGAAGAACAAGAAAGTCCTATGTTTTTATACTCCTCTGGAGTATCACCTGCAAAGTGTTCGTACTCTGGGAGTTCATCGTAAGGGTGTGCTGCAATGTATAAAAGTTCTTCTACCTTAGAAAAGTTACCCTCTTCAGCTAAGACGATAGCCTCTTGAATCATGTGGTTTTTTAAGACATATTTTGGATTTTTTTGTAGCATCGTCTGTGTTCTCTGTGCATAAGTTGATTCTTCTAACAAAAGTCTTTTATCATAAAGAACTAACCACTTATCGATGGCAACAGGATTCATAGCGATGTCATACAAATCTTCTCTATTTCCATCATAACGACTCAGAGTTCTAAAAAAGAGTGTGTAGTCTACAAAAGCATCATGCAGGGCGATGACTAGTTCTTCTACAAGTTCTCCCTCACTATCTAACTTCTGAGAGAGGCCTATTTTTGCACACATTTCTTTTATGTAAGCATTTGGATACAAAGAATCACCATACTCTTCTAACTTTTTATCCATTTTATCTTTAGAGATGATTGGAGAGAGTGCTTTTGCGAGCATAGTGAGGTTCCAGTATGCAACATTAGGTTGCTCTGCGTAACTGTAACGCCCCACTGTGTCTGAGCAGTTACAGATATAGCCAAAGTTAAAGTCATCCATCATTGCAAAAGGACCATAGTCTATTGTAAGCCCTGCTATGGACATATTATCAGTATTCATTACTCCATGGTTAAAGCCTATGCCTTGCCACTGTGCTATAAGTATCGCCGTTTTATCAACCACTTCACAAAACATCTTCAGCAGTCTCTCTTCATCATTTTGTAAGTGAGGAAAAGATTCTTCTATGACATACTCAGCAAGTGAATGTAACTTGTCATATTCACGGTTATAATAAAAATACTCAAACGTTCCAAAACGAACCC
>NZ_JAEMVD010000089.1 GCF_029215975.1 Sulfurimonas sp. SAG-AH-194-C20 | reverse complement strand
TGACATTAGACATTTATGTATAAAAAAAGTAGGTGAGGATGATTTCGTGTCAGCAATTGTCGGGCTGTGTGTTGAGTACAAGATTGACATAACAGATTCCATAGGAAGTATAGCTAACTATGATGTCTTATTTAGTGCTAAGAATATGAAAAAAACTTTTTTAGAGATAAAGGATTTGCAATATGCCCTATGAAATCAAAATACAGAGAATGACGAGGGTTTTGTACCATGAATGTGTAGACCTTGCCTTTCTTACACTTAGGGCTGACAGACCATCAGGGTACAAAAGACAAGATGCTGTTGATTTCTTAATTAAAGACAAGGAAAACAAAATAAGAGTAATTACTTATAACGGAAGTGTTGTTGGGATGTATTTGTATAAGGAGAATGCTAATAATTTTTCGTTGGGGCTATTTGCTCTTTCTCCATCTGTACGAAAAAGCAGAGCAGGGTATAAGCTGTATCTGGATATGAAAGACACGTTGATAGGGAAGCCCGTCTTGTTCGCAACATATGGAGACAATTCATCAATGAAGACTCTAGCTAGAAAGCGAAGTATGTTCCTAGGAGCAAGTCCATCTGCTGGTGGAAAGTCTATTGAATATTACAGCTTATTCTTTGGAGACAAAAAAATTTGGAAAGGAGAAGAATAAATGCAAGGTAACGCAGGAATATTAATACTTAATTCATTGATACCCTTAGAATTTTCATTCAAGGAGGGGGAGGATATAAACTCAAAGCTATTCTACGAAAGAATGTCTGGGTTCGCAAAAAAAAACCCAAGTATGTATGCTAAAAATATATCAAAGATAGAAAGACTTGGCGAGAAAATGGCGTATAGCTTAGGTGCTTCTGTCGGGATAGAGGATTTAATAGTTGATAAGAAAAAGGTAAATAAATTCATATCCTCTCTATCTTTAAAAATGGACAAAGCTAAAACAGAGGATGATAAAATTGATATATTGTTGGGAGGGCTAAAAGATGGAACAAGTCTATCAGCAGAGATATCTTCTTCAAGTAACCAAATTATGGAGCAAGTGGCTTCAGGGTCAAGAGGGAAGCCTGTTCAATTCGCAAGATTATCAGTAGGTCCGATATACTCCATAGACATGAATCAAAAGCCAAAAACCACCTTGATAAGGAACAGCTTTAATGATGGTCTAACCTCCAATGAATATTTTAATGTATCATCACAAGGTAGATTCTCCTCTGTTGCTGCGGCCAATGCAACTTCAGAACCTGGAGCATTAGGTAAGGATTTAATTGCATCAGGAGACACAGAGAAGATTGCAGATGACTGCCGAACTCAAAACGGAGAATATATGAGTACCTCATCGAAAAAATCAATTGGTCACTATAGAGCAGGGTATGGGGGAGTATTGATTACAGCAAAGTATTTATCCTCTATAAAAGAGAGGTCTATCCAAGTCCGAACGCCTGTCACTTGTGAGGCAAAAACAGGAGTGTGCTATAAATGCTATGGATTAACTTCTTCTGGAGCAGTTGCTAAAATAGGTGATGAGGTTGGGATAATTGCTGGTCAAACCCTATCTCAACTTGGAGTACAGTTAACATTAAGTACTAAACACTCAGTTTCTGGAAAAAAAGACAGCTCTTCGTTATCTGGGACAAAAGGCTTAAATATATTGATAAATTCCCCTGACAGCTATGGGTCATTTAATAGGGTAGCAACCACTTCTGGGAATGTAAGTAAAGTTGAAAAATTAGCTGATGGGTCTTCCGTGATACATATAGGGAAGGAAAAGATAAAAGTAGGAAAAGGAATAACTACTTCTGTAAAGGTGGGCGACTATGTATCAAAAGGAGATAGAGTAACCAAGGGTGGAGAAATGAATCTAAAAGACATAGTCAAAGGAAGAGGTAACTTGGAAGCGAGGCGAAGCTTAAGTGATGCTATGCACGGAATATTCAAAAAAGACATGGGGATAGATATCTCCAGGAAACACATGGATACTTTGGCTAGAGGTCAACTATCTTTATATCAAGACCAAATAGGGAATATTATTGGTAGAAATAAGGTGGATGAGGTCTATAATGGTGCGAGTCATAAATATAAAGTTGATAGCACATTGATAGGGAAGTACATATCTGAAGACATTGCATTGTTTGAAAAAGGAACAAAGGTTACGACTC
>NZ_JAEMVD010000087.1 GCF_029215975.1 Sulfurimonas sp. SAG-AH-194-C20 | reverse complement strand
AAATTGAGTGTGCAAAGAGTGATGTTGCTAAAGTGGTAAAGGGGAGTGTTTCCCTCTCTAGTTGAGTCGTAACCTACTGATGGTTTTGGGATTTTGTTAAAAATGTTTTTCATGCTTTTCCTTTTCTTTTGCTACAATTATTTCTCTGAACCATACTTCACTTATCATTACTTCTAGCTCAATTTCTGCTGCAAGATTACAATGAGGACAAGTATGAAGATATACACCAGTGCTTTGTCTCTGCCTACAATACCCTGAGAGTAGAAATGTTGCCTCTTTCTTGCACAGTATACAAGATATGTGAACTGTGTCATCATATTGTTTATACTTCATCTGTTCTTAACTCTGGATGAAATGGAAATCCTAAAGATTCATTAACATCTTCATTGTTTAGTAAAAACTTGATTAGTTTTCTTGTTAACTGAGGCATCTTACTTCTTAATACTTTCGTACCAATACCATTCTCATGATGTCTCAACTTAAGATAACCAGAAGATGTCCCTAGCTGTGTAGGGGCTGTATCTTTTAATCTTACAAGTTTCATCATTCGTAGTAGATTGTACACCGTTGTTCTACCCATGTAAGTATCTGTAGCTCTTGATGTTAACAACTGACACCAGATAGTCATATCCACCTCTTCATCGTCCAAGTCATCTGCAATGTTTCTAATTACTGTTTCTTGACCTTGTAAAAGCTTCTTCTTGAACTCAATCTCTTTGGTTTTCTTTTCATTCTCAACTAATAGCATCTGATTTGCTATCTCCATGTGTTGTAGTGGAGTCAATTTGGATAATTGTCTTGCTTTTTTCTCAACAGCAATGAAGTATTTACGAGTGGAATTACCCTTAGGTGTCATAGCCATCATAGCAAGTCCCTTGGCAGTATCTATGGTCACAAGTACATCTGCCGATTTATCGGCAAACACATAATCAATGTCTTTGTCAAAGTTATTAACTATCTTGTCCCTGAAAGATGTAAAGTCTTTTCCTGTATATAGCTCCTTATAAAGTTCTTTGGCTGAAACACTATTAACTTCATCGTTTCCAAATAATCTTGTCTCTAACGTCTCGTACCTGATTGACTCTTCTAATTCTTTATTGCTCATTTTAATCTTTCCCAGTTTTAGTCAAGGTGACTTATTGTTTGAGGATGCAAGGTGAACGAATCGTTCACCACCATAGAACCTACGTTTACTCGGTGTTTTTCTCTTGCAAATCAAAAACTTTCGTCTGCTTTGAAGCTTCTCCATACATAGTAGTGAACGTTCGCTCCACTACAATAGACTTCTCTCTTGCTGAAATCTTAACTCCAAGGTTATATTCACCATTGAATGCAGATGGAACTTCTACTTTTGTAAAGTCTTTATTCTGCGTATTAAATAGTATTTTGAAATATCTATCTGCATAGTCTTCAATCTCATACTCCTCCCAGTCGAGGATATTCTCACAGTAAGAAATTACATTTAAAACTAATTCATAATTAGCATGAGAAAGTTTTTTGTCCAAGATGAGCTTATTTAATACATTCGTAAAATTAATGGCCGCACCAACAAGAAGCAACTCGTCTTCATCTTCTGTTCCAAGACGAATCATTATTTCTCCCTACTTGCTGTAAATGTACAAGCATTACCTTCAGCTACAGACAGCTCATTTCTAAGTCTGTCATTAATTTTTCCCATTTGAAGGAATGCTGTTACACATACTGATGGATTCTCTTCTACTGATGGACACACTGGTTCATTGAGTAAAACAGACTTGTCTTCCATTCCTACGTATATGTGCATAGCTATTGCTATGGCTATTGATGTTATTACTACTAGCATTGATAAGATTGTCAGGATTGATTTAGTTTGCATTGTTAATTTTGCCATTCATTGACCTTTCACAAGTTTTAAGACTTTTGGGTCTATTTTTAACATAATCGCATGATACTATTATTTTCTTGCTTGTTAGCTTTATTACCTATGGGGATACACTAAGTCAATATTAGACATTACCACGTCAGTAATACTGACCGAGCCACTTAACGCATTCACATTATTATAATAACCAGTGTCCTCTTCATATTGCAAAAGCATTCCTCGATTCTCCATAAAGTCAACTACATCTTTAGGGAAAAGGTTTTTACTTGTCTTTACAGCCCACTCTGTTTGAAATAGATAATTATTGATAGTTACACCTTCCTGCATATGAGCTAGTGCATCCTCATGAGTGAACACCATAACATACGGAGGCTTTATTTTTTGGTTTT
>NZ_JAEMVD010000086.1 GCF_029215975.1 Sulfurimonas sp. SAG-AH-194-C20 | reverse complement strand
TGTCATAACTAAATACATTTTATATGTATCTCAATACGGAATAACCACATGACAGAAAATATACAAAGCGACTTTTTAGAACTTGGAGTTATAAATACTCTTTTAATTGACAGACTTACAACACCTGGTGCCTACCTTATGGCTAGAGATGGAGAAGATGTCCTACTTCCTGGACCTTACCTTACTCCTGAGATGAAAGAAAGAACATTAGTAGATGTCTTTCTTTATACTGACTCAGAAGATAGACTTGTTGCCACAACAAACAAACCAGTAGCTATGCTCGATGAGTTTGCTCTTTTTACAGTAGTAGATGTAGCACCATTTGGTGCGTTTATGGACTGGGGACTTAGTAAAGACCTACTAGTTCCAAATATGTTTCAAAAAACAAAGTTTGAAGTTGGAGAGAAGAGATTTATCAAAGTAATATATGATGAAAGAACACACAGACTTGTTGGAACTGAAAAAGTTGGTGATGTTTTAGATAAGAAAGTGAAGGGTTTAGCTGTAAATAAAGAGGCTCAGATTCTTGTTATTTCCAAAACACCACTTGGCTTTAAATGCATAGTTGATGATAAGTACGAGGGTCTTATTTACCATAATGAAATCTTTGAAACTATAAATGTTGGAGATAAAAGAACTGCTTATGTTAAAAGTGTTCGCAAAGATGGAAATATTGATCTTACTCTAAGAAAAGCTGGAAGTAAAAAAAGCGGTAATAGTGATGAAAAAGTTTTATCACTGCTAAAAGAGAATAAGGGCATTATGCCATACAACTATAAAAGTGATGCAGAGCTTATCAAAGATATATTTGGTTTAAGTAAAAAAGAGTTTAAACGCACACTTACTTCACTTGTAGATGCTGGTAAGATAGAAGTAAAAGATACTGGTATCTATATAAAGGCTTAAGAATGATAAAAAAGAAATTTAATGAAGATTTACGCGGCAAAGATATAGAGTTTGAAATGCTCAATCAAAGATATAAGGCTATTCGCTTTTATCAAGCAAAAATGACACTAGATGTTATACTTATTGATGATGTAGATAAACAAGGTATAATAAATATACCTTTTGCACATATTCCAAAAGCAACAAAAAAAATACTAAAGCCTCAATAAAATGAATGAAAAGATAACTCAAGCAACTAGTGGCGGTGACTTTTATATTTGGGCTGTTATGTTTGGAATGCTTGTAATTGGTGTGGGATACTTAGCATACATAAGTAAAGACTATGAAGAAAAATAACTATTAGACTATAAAGGAATAAAATGAAAAAATGTAAAACACTAGAAGAAGTAAGAACTGAAGTAGATAAGTTGGATTTACAGCTAGTAGATCTACTCTCTCAACGCAGTCACTATATCCGTCAAGCTGCGTCATTTAAAAATAGCATAGATGAAGTAAAAGCAGAAGATAGAATTGAGTTTATAAAAGCACGAGTTCGACATCATGCGATAAGCTTAGGTGTTAGTCCAAATATGATTAGTGAACTTTTTACAATAATGATTGATGAGATGGTGGAAACTGAGATAGCAGAGTTGAGAAACTCTAATGTTTTTTAATTTCTAAACGAGCATCTGGCACTAAATGCCGACACCCCCGTCGCTAAAGCGTAAGTGTGGTGTTGCTCATTTAGAAAGGATTTACTACTTATATCTATAAGTAATACGTCCCTTATCAAGTGAGTATGGAGTTAACTCTAGTTTCACTTTATCACCTGGAAGAATTTTAATATAATGCATTCTCATTTTTCCAGCAATGTGACATAAAATAATATGTCCATTTTCTAATTCAACACGAAAAGTTGCATTTGGTAATGCTTCAATAATCTTGCCGTCAACTTCTATAACATCAGCTTTAGCCATATTTAAGTCCTTTTTTTACTCTTTAAGCAAGAGATAGTATTTCAGCTTTACCGTTGATAACTGCAACAGTATGCTCATAGTGTGAACCGCGTAAACCATCGGCACTAACAACATCCCACTTATTTTCTAAAATAATAGGTTTTGAATCTTTTTGACATATCATAGGTTCCAAACAAAAAACCATTCCATTTTTTATCTTAGGTCCAGCCTTAGCTTTTCCATCAAGATAGTTAGGAATTTGGGGTTCTTCATGAGGTTTTCGCCCTATTCCATGACCACAAAAATCTCTAAGAGGCACATACCCAGCATCAACAATTGAGCTTTGCAGTATCTCAGACAACTCTTTAAAACGCATACCATCTTTGATGTTCTCAATTGCATTATAAAGCGTATTTTTAGCACAAGCTATAAGTGCTGTGTCTTGC
>NZ_JAEMVD010000088.1 GCF_029215975.1 Sulfurimonas sp. SAG-AH-194-C20 | reverse complement strand
CTTTATATTTTTACTCTCTGTAATCTCTCCTAATGCATAGTCGCTGATGTCAACTGCGTCTACTACAAAACCCTTCTCTGCCATAAAATGAGTGTTTCTTCCTATCCCACATGCTATATCTAAAGCTTCACCAACTTGTGCTTCATCTATGTACTTTTGTAAAACCGGTTCAACATTATGTCTCATCGGTTTTTCTACATGGCGTTTATTCCAGCGTTCTTTATCTTGAGTCATCTTCTAGCCTATCCTTTTGGTTACATAATGCTTACTTATTATAGAACTATATAGTAATCTCTCTAAGTTCCTCACATTTTTCATATAATTAACACTTTTTGGCTAGAATATATGTGATAAATACTAAATAGTGGATAACATATGAACATAACAAGTTTAATTTATGATAATCTAAAAGACATCATTGTTGATGATAAAAAAAATATTTTATACCTTTTATATTATTCAACTGTTGAAGCTATTTTACTAATGGTAAGTCCTTTAACCTCTGCGTTTATCATCAACAGTGTTTTAGCACATGCTACTATTTCTATTACTGTTTTGAGTATTATTGTTATAATCGTTTTTTTAATGATTGCTATATTACAAGTTTTAAAAGAGTATATGGTTGAAAAATTTGAGCAAAAAATATTTATTAAAAATGCCATCAAGACTTCGCGTCTTGCCCTCGATGTACATACTGAAAAAGAAAATAGATACATACATAAGTATATGAACTATTTCTTTGATGTTATCTCCATTCAAAAACTTTTTCCTGTTCTTCTTATGACAGGTGCTAGTCTTGTCATTAAAGTGATTGTAAGTTTGATTTTACTACTGATTTTTGATATAAACTTTTTTATCTTAGGTCTTACTTTCATAGTCTTATTTTCATTAATTGTAATCTACCTTGGTAAAAGAGGTCCAATACTCGCCATTGAACGCTCAAATGCTAAACACGACACGATATTTTTCATCCAAAATATTTTACTTCATAAAAGGTCTGAGGATGAAACACTACAAGAGTTAGACACCCTTCTTATAGACTTTCTTAAAGCAAGAAATAGTATGTTTGCAGTTATAGCAAAACAGCTTTCCCTTAGTTTTTTTATCGAAGGACTCATCTTGGCATCATTCTTTATCCTCGGTGGCTATCTTGTTTTTGAAGGTATGATTCCCATTGGAGAGTTTGTAGCCATAGAAATCATAATCATATCTGTTGTCTATGCTCTTCGTGATTTCATGAAGCAAATTGACTATATATATGACATGATAGAAGGCTTTTATAAACTCGATAAACTCTCAAAAACATTAGAGAGTAAATAATATGAATAATTTCAAATCATTAGAACTAGTTGAACAGCATCCAATTGTTAAAAGGTTTGCTCTCATTACCTTGGCAATTTTTACTGTCTTCATTCTTCTGCTCCTTTTACCATGGCAACAGACTATATATGGAACAGGAACTCTCACTGCACTCAACCCCATACAAAGAGACTACCAAATCTCTGCGACCATAGATGGTTTTATAGAGGAGTTTTATGTTAGAGAAAATCAGGAAGTAAAAAAAGGTGACAAACTCTTTAAAATGATAGACTTAGACTCGCAGTACCAAAGTAATCTCAACTCCATAAAAGAAAAAAGTGTCCGAAAATATGACAATGAAATTTTAAAACTACAAAATCTCAAAGAAAACCTCCAAAGTATTAAAAATATAAATACAATAACCCTAGAAATATATGACAAAAAAATCATACAGATTAAAAATACACTACAAGCACTAAAAGAGCAAAAAATAGCTATAAAAAATATTTTAGAGATAGAGTTTATCAACTACAAAAGAAGTAAATCACTGTACGATGATGGAATAGAGTCAAAAAGAGACTTGGAGTTAAAGTATTCTCTTTACCTTCAAACAAAAGCAAAGTTTAAAAAGATTGGAACAGATATTCAAAATAATGAAAATGAACTTGCTATAACGGTACAAAAGAAAGAAAATTTTCAAAATCAAAACAGTGTTAAAATAAATTCTTTTAAAAATGACATATTATTAACCAAAAATAGCATTCAAACTCTTGGACAAAATATCAAAACAAATAGTATTAATATATCCCGCTACGATAAACGCGAGATTGTTGCTAAAACTGATGGCTATGTAGTGAGAATTTACCAAAATGACAAAAATAGACTTACAAAAAAAG
>NZ_JAEMVD010000085.1 GCF_029215975.1 Sulfurimonas sp. SAG-AH-194-C20 | reverse complement strand
ATGAAATTATCTTCGTACTCAAAGCTTACAAGTTCCACATCTAAAATCTTCTCTTGCGCTAAAAATTCTAAAATAGCGGAACCTACTCCACCCATTTTCGCACTATCTGAAAATACATACCATTTCTTATATTTTATTGCCATCTCTCTAAGCATATCTTCATCAAGAGGTTTTACAAAACGCAGGTCTAGGATACTTACCTTTTCATCAAGCAGTTGTGCTGTCTCATAAGCACGTCCTACACCTTGACCATAACCGATAAGAAGTATATCACTATCACTTGATTGTAGTAGTTGTGACTTTGCTAAAACAAAAGGAGCTGACTCAACTAGAGGGGTCTCTTTAAATGAGCCACGAGGATAACGTAGTGAACATGGATGCTCATAGGTACTAGCAAACTCCATAGCATGATGAAAACTTATCTCATCACGAGGTGCAAAAAGTGTCATATTTGGTATAGCTCTCAAAAAACTAATATCAAAAGCACCTTGGTGTGTCTCACCATCTTCACCAACTATTCCAGCGCGATCTAGTGCAAAAACAACAGGTAAATCCATCAGACAAGTATCGTGGATGACTTGATCAAATCCACGTTGTAAAAAAGTAGAGTAAATAGTACAAAAAGGTTTAAATCCCTCTTTAGCCAAAGCACTCATAGATGTTACAGCATGCTGTTCAGCAATTGCCACATCCCAAAACCTATCTGGATACTTCTCTAGCAGTGGGCTTAGACCAGTTCCAGTTGGCATAGCAGCCGTTGCTCCAACTATTTTATCATTAGTTTCACATAGTTTTAAAAGAGCCTCTGTATAAATCTGAGTAGTACTTTTACTTGTACTTTTTTTAGAACTAGAGCCACTATCAAGATCAAAAGGACCTACACCATGCCACTTCTCTTCTTTACCCTCAGCGATAGTATAACCCTTACCCTTAAGTGTTTGTGCATGCACAATAACAGGTAGTCCCATCTTTTTTGCAGTCTCTAAAATATCTATGAGTTGCTCCAAGTTATGCCCATCAACAGGACCTATATAGTTAATTCCCATCTCTTCAAACATAAGTCCTGGAGTGATGAGCTTGAGTGATTCTTCCATGCGTTTAGCTATGTAGTGTGCACCCTCACCAAAGTTATCAACAAAACTCTCTGTCGTTTTTTTAAAACGCTGGTAAAAAGGAGAAGCCATAGCAGAAGATAACATCCTGCTAATCGCTCCAATAGGCTTAGCAATACTCATTTCATTATCATTTAAAATAATTACCATAGGGTATTTTCTATCACCAAGCTCATTAAGTGCTTCGTAAACCATACCAGCAGTCATTGAGCCATCACCAATCATTACAACAGGTATACGACTCTCCTGCTCCCCTTTTATAGCGATAGCCTTAGCTGCACCTACCCCTAAAGAGATAGAAGTAGAACTATGTCCTGCAACAAAATAATCAGCATCACTTTCACTCGGTTTAGTATAGCCACACATACCATCAAACTCACGGAGTGTATCAAACTCTTTCCATCTATTTGTCAGAAGTTTATGAGCATACGACTGATGACTTACATCAAAAATAAAGGGATCTTTTTTGACATCAAAGACCTTATGCATAGCTACTATAAGCTCTGTAGCACCAAGAGTTGAACTTAAATGTCCACCATTTTTACTTACAACTCTAAGTATCTCATTTCTTATATCTTGACATACTACTTCTAATTCTTTTATACTTTTATTTTTTATATTCATCTGTTTTTACTCGCTTAAAGCAGCTCGTCTTACCCTCTCAAATCTTTTACTTATTTGTGAATCAATGTTACCTGCATCACTCATAACAATCACACCACCTTCACTTATTGCACTATCACTCACAACACTTACATGTTCCAGCTTTCCAACATGCTCTGAAATCGCACCATGATTATTTGGATTTACTTTAAGTGTAACTTTTGAGGCACTCTGTAAGTCTTTTAGTAACTCTAAAGAAAGTACTTTTGCTATCTCGTTTGCACTCTCACTTATCTCCACCTTCACAACTTCTTTAGCAATATCTAAAGCCGCTGTAATTAACTCACGCTTAATACCTTCCAATGCTTTTTCAAACTCATCTGCACTCTCTTCAAGTTTTGTAACAGAACTTGAAAAAAGCTCTGTATTTTTAGATATGTTTAAACTAGCATCTTCATGTGCTTTAGCTATTCCAGCCTTTATACCCTCAGCAAAAGCTTCTTCTTTGGCTTTTGTAAGTGATATTTCATACTCTTCTTCTTTTTGTTCTAGCTTCATCTGTAACTTAATAAAGTTGGATGACATCTCATCTGTTTTTTGCATTAAAGATTCAA
>NZ_JAEMVD010000083.1 GCF_029215975.1 Sulfurimonas sp. SAG-AH-194-C20 | reverse complement strand
TCGCATAAAAAAGGGGGGACATTTGAATATATTTCAGTTACGACAGGACAGAAAAAATTTGCAGCATTTGAGTATATACCTCAATGGGATGCCTATGTTGTTCCTGGTGTAAATAAAGCGGATTATTTTGATGAAATTAATGCCCATTTTATTCAATATTTCTCTATTTTAATAGGTCTCTTCACATCATTGCTAGTTATATTAAATTATTTTACTGCTAAAACAATTTTAAATAATGCTCTAAAAATTCAAAATGTTTCACATGATTTAAGTAAGGGTGACGGGGATTTAACCCAGAACCTTCCAGTATCAAATTCCAAAGATGAATTTCGCACAATTAGTATTGATATAAATGCTTTTTTAGAAAAAATGCATAACTCAATTGTTAGTATAAAGAGTAGTAGCCATTACCAATCAATTTTAGCAAATGAACTTACAACATTAACACACCTGTTAAGAGATAAAACAATGGAGTCTGGCGATACTGCAAAAACAACTATGGAAGATTTAAATGACATTCGAACACTTTTAGAAAAAAATGTAACAGCTTCAACGGAGATACTTAGTATTAATGTTGATAGTTCAAGTGTATTACATGAGACGGAAAATAAGATCGAAGATATTATAGAAAGTATATCGTCTACCCAAGAAAGTGCTGATATTATAAGTAATGAATTTAGAAGTCTTATTGTGGATATTGAATCTTTACGAGAAATAACAACGGTAATTAGAGATATTTCAGAACAAACAAACCTTCTGGCACTAAATGCAGCTATTGAGGCTGCTCGTGCAGGTGAACATGGTAGAGGATTTGCTGTAGTTGCAGAAGAAGTTAGAAAGCTTTCAGAACGTACGAATAAAGCTATTAATGAGATTGATTCATCCATTTCTATTTTAATTCAATCTGTAGGTGATGCAACTCAACAGATAAATAATAATAAAAGTGTAGTAGAAACTTTAGTTATATCTGGAGGAGAAATAAAAAAGAAGTTCTCAAGTATGGGAAGTAGTATTGAGAGTAGTGTTGTTATAGCACAAGGGTCTCAGTCAAGTATGGAACAAATGCAATCTCAAATAATATCGATAGTTGAAAAAATACAATTTATGGCAGCCCTTTCATTCGAAAATGGCGAATTTGCTAATGATGTTGATGGTGTCGCGGAAGAAGTTAAAAAAGTGGATATAGAAATTGATAAACACTTAGCATTCTTTAAAACTAAAGAGCCTGATACAAGTAGAACTTATGTAAAAATAAGTAAAACAGTTGACATAGACGAAGATATGTTTTTTTAATAACTATTTTTACTGGAAGTGTTTGTAAAAGTAGTCTTTAACAGTTCTCATTTTTGTTCGACTCAGTGCTAAAACACCACTTTTAAGAACTCCACTTGGTACTGTTGTTCCCGCTGCTATCATTACATCATCTTCTATGGTAACAGGAGCTATAAGTTGCGTGTCACTTCCTATAAATACATTTTTACCGATGATAGTTTTGTACTTTTTAACACCATCATAGTTACAGGTAATTGTTCCTGCTCCTATGTTTGTGCCTTCATCTATCTGAGAGTCCCCTAAATAGCTTAAATGTCCTGCTTTTACACCTTTAAGTGAGGATTTTTTTACCTCTACAAAGTTACCTATGTGTGTATCTTCTATGTACGAAGCAGGGCGAAGATGCGCTAGTGGTCCTACATCAGAGTTCTTGACTATACTATCTTCTATGACTGAGCCTGATTTTATGTGTGACTCTTTTATGAGTGTTTCACCGGTAATACGGCAGCCATTTTCAACTATACACTCGCCCTCAAACGCAACCGAAGATTCGATGTAGATAGTAGATGGAAGTTGCATGATTACACCCTCATTCATCCAGTGCGTTTTTATTCTGTTTTGCATTATCTCTTCGGAGTCACTCAAGTCTTTTTTAGAGTTTACACCCTTAAAGTGTTCTTCATCTACTAAAAGTGGAGCGATGCTAAGTCCATCTTTTTTAGCCATCGCTACTACATCAGTTAAGTAGTACTCTTTTTGTGCGTTGTCATCAGAAAGCAGTGGGATATACTTCTCGATGACAGCTTTACTAAAAGCATAGATACCTGCGTTTACAGTTGTAGTGAGTAGTTCTTTTTCATTCGCGTCTTTTTGCTCTACTATGTACTGTACTTGATTTGCTCCATCAATGACAACACGACCATAACCAGTGGGATTTTCTAGGTCAAAAATAGACATAATAACATCTGCGTCAGTATCTAAAAAGCCTTGAAGTGCAGTAGCTGTGATGAGTGGCATGTCTCCATTAAGCACTAAAACTTTCTCATTTTTTGGAGATACATTTTTCATAGCTCCACCCGTTCCAGGAAAATTTGCAGCATCTTGAACTACAAAGTTAATGTCATCAAAGTAAGACTCCATTTGTGCTTGAACTTCTTCTTTTTGGTGAGCAATGACAACTGTGATGTCATTTGAGAGTTCTTGTGAAGCTTTT
>NZ_JAEMVD010000084.1 GCF_029215975.1 Sulfurimonas sp. SAG-AH-194-C20 | reverse complement strand
ATTTTATTATTAAACTTGAGACTATTGCTGATAGGTTTTTGGCACAGGTAATGACTAATAAAAAAAGCTAAATACTTGATGTGAAACAATACAAGTAAACTAAAATGGAACTTCGATGTAAACTATTACATTAAAGTTGCTGATAATATTTTTGAGAGTGTAAAATTAATTGAAAGTGAGGTTAGTTCCATTTTGGAACATACCACTACCATAGGCACAAATCAAACATGCTATAATACAAGAAGAAAAGGAGAGTTTATGGTAGCTGTAAAACAAGAAGCACAAGATATGATTCAAAATCTTCCTGATAACTGTACCTATGAAGATATACAGTATCACCTTTATGTTGTTGAAAAAATAAAAAATGGAATAAGCCGTGCCAAAAATGGTGAAACATCATCCCATCAAGATGCAAAACAAAGAATGGCTAAATGGCTTTCAAACTAGAGTGGTCTGAAGAAGCACTTGAAGACATAGAGTCTATTGCCACCTACATAGAAAAAGACTCCCCAACTTATGCTAAATCAGTCGTTTCAAAGTTTTTTGAAAAAGCTGAAATATTACAAGATTTTCCAGAGTTAGGTCGAACAGTTCCAGAGACTAATGATATAACTATTCGTGAAATATTTATATATAGCTATCGACTCATCTATAAACTGAGGGAAGACACAATCTTGTTTGTAGCTGTTATACATGGAAAAAGACTTCTTGAGAATCATGAGCAAAGCATAACATAAGGGTTAATAACCTAAACAATCCAAGCTTCATTCTCAAAAATAATTTCATCATCTAGTTTCACAGTAGTAATATCCACAAACACATCTACATGAAACTTTCCCTCACCTCTTTTTATACCCGGTTTTGCATACATTCCATGTTTACGACCAAGTGAGAGGTGAACACCACACATTCGCTCGTATGTTCCCGTGTCACTTACTACTCGCGTTTTACTAAACGCACGGTTGAGACCAAAACCAAGTTCTCTTACTTGTATACTTCCTTCACCCTCACGAATGAGATTTAGAACTTCATCAAACGCAGCTGTTGTGTTCTCAGTTTCTATTACCTTGCCTTTTTCTATGATGAGGATTGCTGAAGTTTCTGGTTTATTTGTTCTATAGGTAGTGTTACTAAAGACCGATATTTTCACCCTACCATGAAGTGCTTCTAAATCTTTTGCTTCTGTAAAAACTTCACCTATAGGAAACTGCCCACCAGTATTTGCCATCTGAGAATAATCCCCGATGTTAAGTTTCGTACTTTCAAATGCGCAGTCATAGTAAAGATACTCACCATCACTCTCTATGACAGCACCATTAGCATTATCTATTTTTTCTTTAAGTGCATAGCCAACACCTCTATAGTACTCTTTATCATAGAGTAAAGAATCTATATAAGCAGGAATCTCCTCCTCACTCATACGACTTACATGAGGATGTTCTATGACTTTTATCTTACGTTTAAAGAGTTCTACACGGATTCTAAAAGCATTTAAACGAAAGTTCGTTGACTGGATAAGAGCTACAAAGTCTAACTCGTTTAAGGCTGTTAGTATTTCTAGAATTTCTTCTGGCAGAGTTGTATCAAAGTCGATGAAAGTAGCGTTAGGTAATGCAGCTTTATAAGCCTTATATAAAATGTTAGAGAGACTAGAGTTTGTATCATAGACTACTACTGCGTTTTGAGTGTCAGTATGCTCAAAAACATCTTCAACTATACTCGTTATATTTTTGTGTGCATTTGCATTTATACTATCATCTATGTTCATGTTAGAATAATACTATATTATTAATGAAACTACTGTTTATAGTTAGTATAATACAAATATATATAGTAAGGAATAATGATGTCATCAAGTAACTTAGTTTCAGCACTAGTAAAAAAAACTTCACTCAAATCAGAACAAATACAAAATATCTTAAAACTTTTGGACGAGGGTTCAACTATTCCTTTCATCGCTAGATACCGTAAAGAGATGACGGGTGGAGCTGATGATGAAGTACTTCGTGAGTTTGAGACTATTTACCTTAGTTCTAAAAAACTACTAGAGCGAAAAGAAGAAGTCTCGCGTTTGATAGCCGAACGTGCCACTTTGACTGATAGCATAAGAAGAAGTATAGAAGAGGCTGATGATCTTAGGACTTTAGAGAGCATTTATAGACCCTACAAAGAGAAAAAGTCTTCTCGCTCAACTGTTGCCATAGCAAAGGGTTTAAGTTCTTTAGCCAACATCCTACAATCTGCAAGACTTTCCAAAAATGACTTGATGAACGAAGCTAAAAGATTTGTAAAAAAAGATGTGACATCTCTTGATGAAGCTATAAAAGGTGCACAAGATATACTCGCTGAGAGATACTCTGAACAAGTAAGAGAAAGAGAAGCTATAA
>NZ_JAEMVD010000082.1 GCF_029215975.1 Sulfurimonas sp. SAG-AH-194-C20 | reverse complement strand
ATATCCAAGTGCAGTAGAACCTATCTTTCATGGCATAAGCTTAGACTTTGAAGAAGGATGGAGTTGTGTTACAGGGATAAATGGTTCTGGAAAAAGTACACTTTTAAAACTTATCTCAAAAGAACTCAAATGTGAAAAAGGCATGATAACAGGTAACAAACTTGTAGTTTACTGTGCACAAAATACTGAGTTTCCCCCTCCGGAGCTCGAAGAGTTTATGATGACTTATACAAAAGAAGCCTACAGACTCAGAGACCTTTTAGATGTCAAAGATGAATGGTTAGGGACATGGGATGTTCTCAGTCATGGTGAACGCAAACGCTTACAGTTAGCAGTAGCACTCTCCTCAGAATCTGATGTACTAATGGTAGATGAACCTACAAATCATCTTGATTATCGTTCACAAACCATTGTTTTAGAAGCACTGCTTAGTTATAAGGGTGTTGGAATTTTAGTGAGCCATGACAGAGCCCTACTCGATGCCCTCTCACAACATACAGTTATGCTAAAATCAGGTGAAGTTTTAAAGTACAGATCAAAATTTTCTTTAGCACAAGAAGCATATGATCAGACACTTTCTCATAAGAAGAAAGTACTCGACGAACAAGAACATGAACTCAAAAAACTCGGTCGTGCAGTTCAAGTACAAAGAGAAAAAGTCTCTCTTGCAAAAAAAAGGTTTTCTAAAAAAAGTGTTGGTAAATTTGACAGTTCCTTAAAAGAGAAAATAAATGGTGCAATATTAACTGGTAAAGATAAAAATGATGGACAGGTACTGCAACGAACAGTCACTAAACATAGACAGTTAAGTGAAAACATGGGTAAGCTCTCAAAAGAGTATGCAACGGGGATAACCTTTGAAGGTACTATTGCCAAACACAACTTCCCCATTGCCATAGAAAAGTCTTCTATAGTTCTTTTTGAGTCTACACAACTTAATTTTCCAAGACTATCAGTAGATATTGGTGAGAAGATAGGTATTAGTGGGGAAAATGGTGTTGGTAAAAGTACTTTCATAAACCACTTTATAGAAAAAGTAGACTTTGCTCATGACTTTCTCTACATCTCTCAAGAGATTACGGATACTCAGGCACAGAGTTTATTTGAAGAAGTAAACGACTTAGATACTGACACTAAAGGTGAGCTTTTTACTCTCATACAAAGACTTGGCTCTGATGCTAAAGCTCTTCTAAGTAGTACAGTTCCAAGTCCTGGCGAGATGAGAAAACTACTCATCGCTCAAGGACTTCTAAAAAAACCCTCTTTAATCATTCTCGATGAGCCTACTAACCATATGGACTTAGAATCTATACAGCTCTTAGAGTCTGCCCTTGAGGAGTATAGGGGTGCCCTACTCTTCATTACACATGATAAGCTATTTTTAGAGAATCTTAGTACTAAACAGTGGCTATTTCAAAAGAGCCAAGAGCAGACATATACAGTTGAGGAAATGTTATAATTGCACATGGATAGCACAAGAAATGACTCAAAACTACTCTTAGCACTTAATAAACCTAAGGGATACCTAGTTACTCGTTCAGATGATTTAGGACGAAAAACTGTCTATGACCTTTTACCTCAGTGGGTTTTTGATGATCAGTGGATGCCTATAGGACGGCTTGATTTAGAATCCAAGGGTCTTTTACTCTTCACTCAAGATGGTAAAACAGGTAACAAGCTAACAAAACCTGGAAACTGTGTCAAGATATATGAGATTTGGGTTCGTGGTCATGTTACAGATGAGCATATTGCACAAGCAAAAAAAGGTGTTAAAAGCAGAGATGATTTACTTAAAGCACTTGTCGTTGAAAAAATAGGTATGGGTGGAGCTAAAACAAAACTTCGCATACAGATAAACGAGGGTAAAAACCGACATATTCGCCGACTTTTTGGAGCAATGAAAGACAAAAAGTTTGATACACCCTTAAAAGTCTTAGACTTAAAACGAGTCAGTATAGGGGCTTATAAACTAAGTCTTGAGAGTGCAAAGTGGTCTTTTCTCTCAGTAGAAGAAGAAAAAACACTCATGCAAAACCTAAAAGGATAAGTATATATGATGCAAGAGATAGACTTAATCATAAAACCAGAATTTATCAGTAAATATACAGAGGGTTATCCCCTTATCGTTAAAGAGTCTATAGTAAGCTGGGACGCAGTCAAAGAAGAAGGCACACTCTTAAATCTTCTTGATGCAAAGGGAAAGTTTATCCTCAAAGCCTATCATGGTATGCAAAACAAGGGTTATGGTTGGGTACTTTCAACTAAGATAACTGAGACGATAGACTCGGCTTATTTTACTAAAAAGTTTAAATCTGCAATTGCATACAGAAAAGATTACTATGCGGATGCTAGCACTACTGCGTTTAGAGTTTTTAATGGCGAGGGTGACGGTGTTGGCGGTTTAACCATAGACTACTTTGATGGTTTTTATCTACTTACATGGTATAGTCTAGGCATCTATGAGTTCAAAGCAGAGATACTAGAGGCTTTAAAACAAAGTACTGAGCGCAAAGGCATCTATCAGAAAAAACGCTTTGACTCAAAGGGTAAATACCTTGATGAAAAAG
>NZ_JAEMVD010000080.1 GCF_029215975.1 Sulfurimonas sp. SAG-AH-194-C20 | reverse complement strand
CACCTCTGCTTAAAAGAGTTGTGTCAACAAGAGAAAGTATATCTTTTACAGCATTAGCGGGTGTAAAACTACGCCCAACGAGGCTCAGCATATTGTAGTCATTTAAGTCATCACCAATTGCAGCAACCTCAAACATACGTAATCCCAATGAGGCTATGATTTCTTTAAGAACTCTATCTTTGTCTTTTATCCCTTGATGTAAATTCTGTATGCCAAGTTCATCTGCTCTGCGTTTAACTATCTCAGAACTACGACCAGTTATGATAGCAACTTCGTGACCGAGTTTAATCCAAGTAGTAATGCCTAAACCATCTTTAACATTAAAAGTCTTACTTTCAACTCCATCACTTGAGTAAGTAAGCCCTCCATCACTAAGACAGCCATCAACATCTAAAACAAGTAGTTTAATCATAAAGTACCTTTAGTGCTTGGTGTTCCTATGCGCTCATTTTTTGTAGTAGCACGACGAAGAGCAACAGCTAAAGACTTAAACGCAGCCTCTATGACGTGATGCTTATTTTTCCCTCGCAATTCTACAATATGAACTGATAGTCTAGCATTGAGTACAACTGCACGAAAAAATTCTTCTACTAGTTCTGTGTCAAAGTTTCCTACTTTACCTGTTGGAGAGAGTTCAAACACTAAAAATGGACGATTACTAAGATCTAAATCACAAGAGACACAAGCTTCATCCATGACTATGTTGGCACTACCAAAACGCTCCATAGCTTTTACAGGATAAATAGCCTCAGAGATAAGTGAACCAAGAACTATACCGATATCTTCAACACTGTGATGATCATCAATATGAGTATCACCCTTACACTCAATGCTAATATCCATGAGGGAGTGTTTAGAAAAACTCTCAAGCATGTGATCTAAAAAACCTACACCCGTGTTCATACTTGCTTTTCCAGTTCCATTTATCTCTAAACTTACAGTTATATCTGTCTCTTTTGTAGTTCTTGTTTTGCTTATCATTGCTAGTCCTCTTTTATAATAAATGCTTTGTTGAAAATAGTGCTTTTTTTCTTGTAATCTCGTGCTTCTTCTTCACTCTTAAACCCAGTCAACACAACTTTAAACATACGCCCCTCAGCTGTCTCAACATCTTTAATTATAGTCGTGTAACCATCTGTATGGTCATATTTTTCTTGAGTAGTCAAGGCTCCGTCTATTTTAGAAAAAGAAGCTATCTGTAAAGCAAAGTTACCGACAGATTTTTTCTGTGGTGCTTTTTTCATCTCTTTTTTTGTAGGGATTTTTTTCTTACCCTTTGTCTCAAATCCTAAAATTTCTAGTGTTACAGGTGCTGTACCCTGCCCAACCATATCTATCTCGTGTGCTGCCTTGTTTGAAAGGTCTATAATCCTTGTAGCAACAAATGGACCTCTATCGTTAATGCGAACAACTGTAGTCAAGCCATTCCTGCGATTTGTAACTTTTACGATAGTGTTCATAGGCAGAGTTTTATGTGCCGCTGTCATACCGTACATATTGTAAGTTTCACCATTTGATGTTAGCTTGCCATGGAAATCAGGACCATACCAAGAGGCATTTCCTTTAAAAGTATCTCCAACACTTACAACTGTTGGGTAGTACTTAATTCCTCGTATAGTATAAGGTCTCATAGTAGGATGCGAATAGTTTTTTCTGTCTACATTTGCACTATGAGCATTCTTGTCGGATGAATATGACTTTGAGTATCCTTTTGGAGATGCAGTATGTCTATATGTACCTTTTCCCCTAGTACTACATGCATTTATACCTAGTGAAAATACAATCAAAAGAGTTATGTAAATTTTATTCATACAGTTTTAGCCTCTCACCAATTTTAATGAGTGAGCCTTTAAGATGGTTTTGAGCCTTAATATTTCGAATACTTACTTTATGTGCACGAGAGATAGACTCAAGTGAATCTCCACGTTTAACCATGTAGTAGTTTCTTGTATTGAGTTTTTTCTTATGACTTGATTTGGCTATTGGAATAATGAGTTTTTGTTTTAGTTTCAAGTTGTTGTTTTTTAGATGATTAAAATCTTTGATCACTCTATAAGAAACACCATATCTTTTTCCAATATAAGAGAGATTATCACCACTCGTTACAACATGGACTTTATAGATGTTTTGCATAGGTGCTTTGTAGTACTTACGTTTAAAATCTGCTAACTTAATGTAAGGAATGTACACATCATAATTTTTAGCATATGGAGGCACAAAATCATACTTAAGGTGTCTGTTTAATTTTTTCAGATCTTTAAGTGGCATCTCTATAAGTCTTGCTACGCGCTTTAAAGATTCACCACTTGATATTTTGACAGTAGAGATTGAGTAAGCATTTGCGCGATTAAGTAAGTGCTCATATTCGCTAGATAAAAGGTGCTGCTCATCAGTCCCTATGAGTGCTAAAGCAACAATCTTTCTAATGTAGTTACGACTTTCTCGGGGAATATACTTTTTCTTTGCATCAAGTAAAACAGAAAGCTTATCTGTTCCAGCTTTTTTAATAGCATGGCTTAGTCGTCCACCACCACAGTTGTAAGCAATAGCTGCTAAGTACCACTTTCCAAAGCGTTTGTGCAGAGATGAAAGATACTTAGAAGCTGCTTGTGTTGACTTAATAAGGTCTCTCCTCTCATCTACATACTCATCTATGTGAAGGTTGTATACTCGTCCAGTTCTTGGCATAAACTGCCATAGTCCTGCTGCTCTTTTGTTTGAG
>NZ_JAEMVD010000079.1 GCF_029215975.1 Sulfurimonas sp. SAG-AH-194-C20 | reverse complement strand
TCTTTAATACTACTATCATCTGCTTCAGAACCAATGGACAGCGAAACACTCTCTCGTGAACTCTCAATTCCTAAAAGTTTCTTAGCTAAAATTTTACAATCACTTGCAAAATCAGGTATTTTAAAGTCATATAAAGGTGCCAAAGGTGGTTTCGCACTTGATAAAGAAACAAAAGACATAAGTATGCTTACTGTTATGTCTTGTGTAGAAGGAAAAGCACCCGCAGTTTTTGAGTGTGCTCCATCTGAGAAAAATTGCCCTTCAGAACAAGCAGATAAGTGTTCTATCTGGCCATTTTTACATAAACTACAAGGTAAAATAGACTCTTTTTTAGAAGAACTTACTTTAGCTGATATTGTAGATGAGTAGAGAGCAGTAAAAAGTTGGCAAAAAAACGAACATTAAGAAATCAAGTTGGAATTACACTTAACTTTTTACTCGGGCAAAAAGACCTTAGTGTTGTAATCTTTGTAATGGCGATTTTAGCCATTATAATCGTACCACTTCCTTCTGCTATACTCGATGTACTACTTACTGTTTCTATGGCTTTTGCTGTACTCATTCTTCTTATATCTTTATATGTACCAAAGCCAACTGATTTAACTACTTTTCCAACACTTATTTTGATTTTAACACTCTTTCGACTTTCTCTAAACATCGCAACAACTAGAATGATTTTAAGTCATGGAGCAGATGGACCTGAGCAGATGAGTGATATTATCACCAGTTTTGGTGATTTTGTTGTGGGTGGTAACTATGTCATCGGTATCATCGTTTTTTCTATTTTAGTGCTTATAAACTTTATGGTTATCACTAAAGGTTCAACAAGAGTTGCAGAGGTTGCAGCTCGTTTTGTACTTGATTCTATGCCTGGTAAACAGATGGCAGTTGATGCTGACCTAAACGCAGGGCTTATAGATGATGCAGAGGCTAAATCCCGCCGTGCAGAAATACTCCAAGATGCAAACTTTTATGGAGCGATGGATGGTTCTTCTAAGTTTGTAAAAGGTGATGCGGTTGCGGGAATCATAATCACTATGATTAATATCATTGGTGGTTTTCTTATCGGTGTTTTCCAACACGATATGCCTGTTGGAGAAGCTGCTTCAACATTCACACTTCTTACTATTGGTGATGGTTTAGTGGGACAGATTCCAGCACTTATTATCTCTACGGCTACGGGTATTATGATTACTAGAAGTTCTAGTGATGGTGATAACTTTGCAGAGGGAACAATCAACCAGATGGTTGGTAACTCAAAGATTATGATGATTGTTGGGTTTATTATGATACTTTTTGCTTTAGTACCTGGTCTTCCTACCGCGTCTATGGGTCTTGTTGGAATTTTATTCGCAGGTCTTGGATGGATGATTTATAAGTTTGACAGGGGAGAGTTAAGTATCTTAGATGTAGATAACTTTGCCAAAACATCTCGCCAAAAACAAGAAGAAGATGAAAAGATTAAACCTAAAAAGACAAATGAAGAGATAGCTAAAGAAGAGGAGACTGCTCTCGAAGACATACTCAAAGTAGAGATGTTAGAGCTTACCCTTGGTTACCAACTAATAAAACTTGCCGACAATTCTCAAGGTGGAGATTTACTTGAACGTATTCGTTCTATGCGTCGTAAGATTGCAAGTGATTTTGGTTTTTTAATGCCTCAAGTTCGTATTCGTGACAACTTACACTTAGAACCACAACAGTACCAAATCCTTTTAAAAGGAATTAGCATAGGCGATGGAAGTATCCAGCCTGATAAGTTTCTTGCTATGGATAGCGGTATGGCAACGGGTGAAATTACGGGAGATAAGACAAAAGAGCCTGCGTTTGGTCTGGATGCTCTTTGGATAATGCCTAGCGATAAAGAAGATGCCATTATAAATGGTTACACCGTTGTTGATGCTTCAACTGTTATCTCTACTCATATGAGTGAACTCATTAAACGAAATGCAGAGGACTTACTTACTCGTCAAGAAGTTCAAACACTCATTGATAAGATTAAGGATTCTTTTCCTGTTATCGTTGATGATGTCTTAAAAGTTGCAAGTATTGGGCTAGTACAAAGAGTGCTTAAAGGACTTTTACACGAGAACATTCCACTCAAAGACATGCTCACTATCTTAGAGACCATAGCAGATATAGCTGAGTTTACTAAAAATGTTGAACTTATAATAGAACAAGTTCGTGCAAAACTCTCGCGAGTCATAACACAAATCTACTCAAGTGATGATAATGTCGTTAAGCTCTTAACCTTCGATACCAATGCCGAACAGATTCTTTTACAAAAATCTGTCGAACAAGATGGTGTGAGAAACTTAATGCTAAATGTAGGAGAGATAAATGCTCTTATCCAAGCGACAAGCGACAAAGCAGCAGAACTTTTACAAAAAGGTGTCTCTCCTGTTGTAATTATCGTTGACCCTCAACTCCGTCGTGGTGTTGCTGAAATATTTGAACGTTTCTCACTCGACATCGTTACACTCTCACATGCTGAGATAGACTCAAATGCTACTTTTGAAGTACTTGGTTCTATTTCAGTTGAGTTTTAAATATAAACTGATACAAAAGGAAATAATAAATTATGAACAATCGAACTATTCACCATCTTTCACACATTGACCTTGATGGTTACAGCTGTCAACTCGTGATGAAATACACACCCTACACTAAGTACAATTACAATGCCAACTATGGTCCAGAAGTTAAATCAAAACTCACAATAATTCTAGACAATATCAAAGCAGAAAAATCTGCATCAAT
>NZ_JAEMVD010000008.1 GCF_029215975.1 Sulfurimonas sp. SAG-AH-194-C20 | reverse complement strand
ACCAGACTTCATACTACCTGAGATTGAAGCTATAAGCATCGATGCTCTTTTTGAAGCTGAAGATAAGGGCTATAACGTTATTCCTAATGCAAACGCAGTGAGTAAGACTATGAATAGAAAGAACATTCGTACTTTTGCAGCAGAGACTTTAGACCTTAAAACGGGTCCTTATGAGTTTGTTACAACACAAGAAGGACTTCTCGAGGCTAGTAAACGCATGGGTTATCCGTGTGTGATTAAACCAGTTATGTCTTCATCTGGTCATGGTCAGAGTATCTGTCGTAGCGAAGAAGATGTTCCATCTTCATGGGAGATAGCAAAAGAGGCTCGTGGTGATGCAAGTGAGTTAATCGTTGAGGCTTTTGTTGATTTTGACTATGAGATTACTATGCTTACAGCGCGTAATGGTAGTGAGACTGTTTTTTGTGAGCCTATTGGGCATGAGCAGAAAGACGGGGACTATGTTTTTTCATGGCAACCAATGCAGATGAGTGAAGTGGCAAAACAAAAAGCAGAGGCTATGGCAAAGACTATTACTGATGGTTTAGGTGGTCGTGGTCTTTTTGGTGTTGAGCTTTTTATCAAAGGTGATGAAGTTTATTTTAGTGAAGTAAGCCCTCGTCCACACGACACAGGAATGGTGACTCTCATTACTCAATCACAAAGTGAGTTTGCACTACATCTTCGTGCCGTTCTTGGTCTTCCTTTAGGGTTTACTTTTTATGGTGATGGTGCGAGTGCTGCATATAAAACAAGCATAAAACACTCAAACGCTCCTGTTATAAACGTAGATGATTCTCTCTTCTCAGACAACTCTTTTGTAAGAGTTTTCTCTAAACCAGAAGCACATGAGGGACGCCGTTTAGCTGTTGCACTTGTTTATGATGAAGTTGAGTCTGCATTAGAACAAGCTCGTGAGTTAATCCAAAAAATTCAGGATAACTAGTATGAATATAGTTTTACTTGATGCTTTAACATTTGAGGGAACTGACCTCTCTGCGTTTGATACTCTTGGTAGTGTAGAAGTGTTCGCTACTACTTCAGTAGAACAAACGCAGCAAAGAATAACAAACGCAGAGGTTATAGTTACTAACAAGGTTGTTATCACTAAAGAGAATATGCTTGGTGCTAAGAGTTTAAAACTCATCTGTATTGCAGCAACAGGGATGAATAATGTAGACCTTGGAGCCGCTGCGGAGTTAAACATAGAAGTGAAAAATGTAGCGGGTTACTCAACTGACTCAGTTATCCAACACACTTTTTCAATGCTTTTTTATCTTCTTGGAAGTTCGCGTTATTACGATGAAAGTGTGAAAGATGGCTCTTACTCAAAAAGCCCAATATTTACAGATGTTAGTCGTCCATTTTTTGAGATAAAAGGTAAAAAATGGGGAATCATAGGTCTTGGAAGTATTGGTCGTGGCGTTGCAAACATTGCGCGAGTCTTTGGAGCAGATGTTTCTTACTACTCTACAAGTGGAGTAAACCGTACCGAAGACTTCCAAAGAAGCTCGCTTGAAGATATGCTAAAAACTTGTGACATTATCACTATCCATGCACCTCTAAATGACAAAACAAACAATCTTTTAGACTATGAACAGTTGTTAACTTGTAAGGAGGGAACGATTATCTTGAACCTTGGACGTGGTGGTATCATCAACGAAGATGCCGTAGCTAAGATAATAGATGAGAAAAATATCTCTTTTGGTTTAGATGTTTTGACTGCGGAGCCTATAAGAGAAAACCATCCTCTCCTTAATGTGAAAAACAGCGATAAGCTCTACATAACACCACACATAGCTTGGACTTCTGTTGAGGCAAGAGAAAAACTTATAGCAGGTGTAGTGCAAAATATTAAAGAGAGTTTTTAGCCTTTTATGGCTGAACTCGCTCTTTTTTTCTCTGCGTTTCTTGCAGCGACTATCCTCCCTTTTTCTTCTGAAGCTGCGTTTTACTTAGCCATAACAAATGAGATGCCTACTTTAAACGCCATGCTAAGTGCCTCAAGTGGTAATGTTTTAGCCATAATCCTCAACTACTACCTAGGATACTTTTTATACGAAAAAACAAAAACTAAATTACTCAAATCAAAAACTGGTAAAAAAATGTACACCTTAGGACATAAGTATGGCTACTTAGCTCTACTTCTATCTTGGCTACCAATTATCGGTGACCCACTAACGCTCGTAGCTGGTCTTGTTAGGTTGAAGTTTGTTTGGTTTGTTATTATCGCTGGCTCACTAAGAGTACTTCGTTACTATGTCTTAACACTTGTGCTATAATTTACTTAATAATAAAAATGGAAAAAATATGAATAAAAAATGTGATGTTTTAATAATCGGAGCAGGGGGAGCAGGACTAACAGCTGCCCTAACAGCAAAGGAGAGTGGGGCTAATGTAATCGTTCTTACAAAAGAGTACCCCACTCGAAGTCAAACTTGTATGGCACAAGGGGGCATAAACGCAGCCCTTGGAAATGCTGGTGAAGATAGTGTAGAAGATCACATCGCTAACACACTAAAGTCTGCACATGGTCAAGCTGATGAAGAAGCTATAAAGTTTATGTGTAGTGAGGCTCCTAAAGCTATAGAGTGGTTAGACAGCATTGGCGTTTGTTTCTCTCGCACTGAAGCATCGAGTATTGCACAACGAGCTTTGGGTGGTGCGAGTGCTTCTAGGGCTTGTTATGCACAAGATTATACAGGGCTTAAAATACTTCATACTATTTATGACAGATGTTTAGAGGCAGACATAGAGATACAAAACGAAAAATACTTACTAGAGATTTTAAAAGATGAAGAAGATGTAGTTTGTGGTGCTAAAGTTTTAGACATACGAAGTGGTGAAGTAGAGATTTACGAGGCAAACGCAGTCATAATTGCAAGTGGTGGTTATAGCCGTATTTACGATAAAAACTCTACTAACTCAACAGCTTCAACAGGTGATGGAATTGCTACTGCTTTAAGAGCAGGTGCGGAGCTCATAGACATGGAGTTTGTACAGTTTCATCCAACGGGTCTTAAAAACTCAAGCATACTCATAAGTGAGTCAGCACGTGGTGAAGGTGGTTATGTTGTCAACTCTAAGGGTGAGAGATTTACTAAAGAGTTAGCTCCTCGTGATGTTTTAAGTCGGGCAATTGATGCAGAGATAAAAAAAGGGGAGAGTGTCTTTTTAGACATAAGACACTTAGGTGAAAAACTCATAGACGAAGGACTACCGCAAGAGAGAAAACTAGCAAAACTCTATGAAAATGTAGACCCTGTTCATGAACTTATGCCTATCCGACCAGTGGCTCACTACACAATGGGTGGTATCTTAGTTGACCGTAAATCTGCTACTACTCTCAAAGGACTTTTCGCTTGTGGAGAGTGTGCAAACCATAGAGTCCATGGGGCAAATCGTTTAGGTGGTAACTCACTCTTAGAGATAGTTGTATTTGGAAAAGAGGCAGGTGTAAATGCAGCCCTTTATGCGAAAGAAAATGCGAGAACTACTTCAGTGAAAACAGATACAAACTCTGTAATAGATGAGATAAAAGAGTATGAAAATATACTCGATTTTTATGCTAAACGCGAACATCTTGGAAATCTATTTTATACAAATGTAGGGATAGTTAGAACAAAAGAGGAACTTCAAGTCGCACTTGGTGAAGTTCAAGCCATCAAAGCTAACATCTCAAAACTTGGCGTTAGTGATAGCTCTAAAAAGTACAATACTAACCTAGTAGAGTTTATAGAGTTTAAAAACTCTTTGGATGTTTGTGAAGTAGTTGTGAGTAGTGCATTAAAAAGAGAAGTGAGCTGTGGTGCTCACTATATAGTTTAGTATATGGTGGATGTGAAATGAAAATAAGTATAAAAAAAGATGATGGATTTGTTTCGTATGAGTCCGCGTTAGAAGATGCGACACTTTTAGAACTCTTAAATGACATAAAACAAACTAAAGATAACACTCTTGCGTTTAGTAGTGGCTGTCGTAGTAGTGTGTGTGGCTCTTGCTCGATGAGAGTAAATGAAGTAGAAGTTCTTGCTTGTTCGTACAAGATTCAAGAGGGTGACATAGTTGAGCCACTTAAAAATGTTCCTGTGATTCGTGATTTAGTTGTTGACATGGATAAGGCTTATAGTTTTAACATAAAAGCAAAAGCATGGCTTTCTAAAATTTCATCAGAAATTCAGTTAGATTCACAAGATGCTAAAACAAATGAAGTCCAAAGCGACTGTATACTTTGTGGCTCTTGTTATAGCGCTTGTCCCGTTTATGCTGTCAATGGCGAATTTATAGGTCCATTTTCTCTGACTCGTGTTTGGAAATATGCGAGTGATAAACGTGAAGTTGATGTAGAGCAAAAAATGAATGATGTGCAGACTAACGGTATCTGGGACTGTACACTTTGTGGTAACTGTACTGTAGTATGTCCTCAAAATATCTCTAGTAAGGCAGACATAGAAATGCTGAGAATGAAGTCAGCACAGTATGGTTTAATGGATCCAAATTTTGGTTCATTTGATGGTGGCTTTGGCTTTGATGGAAGTCCGAGCTTCTAATTATTCATAAAAATGAGCAAAGCCCATTTTTATGGCAGGGACACAAAGTCCTTAAAGTTAAAACAAAACAAACACCTAACTAACACTTATGTTATAATAACTAAAATTTTTATAAGGCTAAAAAATGGCAAAAGAACACTCATTTGATATAACTGCAAAGATAGATATGCAAAACTTTAAAAACGCGATAAACCTAGTAGATAGAGAAGTTTCAAATCGTTACGACTTTAAAGGGACAACTTTTGAAGTAACTTATAATGAAAAAGCAAAAACTTTAGTGCTTATCGCTTCATCTGATAACAAACTTGATGCACTCAAAGACATCGTAATTGCGAAATTTTTAAAACAAGACCTCTCCTCAAAAGTGCTAGATGAGTTAAAAGTTGAAGATTCTAGTGGTGGAAATAGAAAGATGACTTTTAAGGTTGTTGATTACATCGAGTCTAAAGAAGCGAAAAAAATCTGTGCGGATATTAAGAAGATGAAGCTAAAAGTTACTGCAAATATCGAGGGTGATTCTATTCGTATTAAAGGGGCTAAACTCGATGAGCTACAAAAGGTTATGAAGATGGTAAGAGAGGGCGAGTGGGAAGCTCCTTTAGTTTTTGAGAACATGAGATAATGAAAAAGTTAAGTGTGGCACAAGCGGCTGAGTATTTCGGTGTTTCAAAAGAGGCAATTCATAACCGTATTCGCCGTGGGTCTTTAGAAGTTATAATTGAAAATGGCATTAAAATGGTACTGCTTAACCCAGATAAAATTATTAAACAAACAAGAAAAACTACACAGAAACTTACATCTACACAAAATGATGAACGATACTATAAACTCTTGCAAGAACAAAATGAAAAACTGCAATGGAGAATTGAAAAGCTTGAGGGTGAAACAAGAACACTCCGAGACCAAAAAGAACTAATGCTCATAAATGAGAGAGAGAAAATTGAGGCAATTTATAAAGAAAAAGATGAACAACTTAAAAATATTTTGAGTACCTTGTCTTCACAGTTCATGCAACTTAGAGAAAAGCCTTCTTCACCTGAAGATGAAAGTGAAACACTTGAAGTTGAGATACAAGACTCAAAAAGTATTAAAGAGAAGTCAATTGTCTCTTTAAAAAAGTATTTAAAATTAAAAAAGTATTCAGAAAAAAAATCAAAGAGGATAAAGAAAGCTTTTATTAAAAAAGCTAAGAAAGATGAAAGAATTACTCTCATAAATGGTAAAATTTATCTTGACTTTACCAAGTATGATTATTTAGATTTACTGTTTTAGTAAGAGTGGACTCTATTTCGCCCCTCTTCTTTTGCAATGTATAAGTTTTTATCTGCAATCATTACATATTCATCAATAAAGCTACTTTTAAAGACCTCAGTAGGTCTAATTTCTATCATACCAATACTGACAGTTGCAGAAATTGAATTGCCTTCATAATCGAGTAGGACTTGTGAAAAACTTTCCCTTAGGTTATTTAAAACTTGATAACCTTTGTCTTTTGTTAAAGTAGGAAGAAGAATAACAAACTCTTCTCCACCATAACGTAAAATAATATCAGAGTTCCGTATATTTTTTTTGACAGTTTGTACAAAAAGTTTTAACATCTTATCTCCTGCGATATGTCCATATTTATCATTTATAATTTTAAAAAAGTCTAAATCACACATTGCAAGAACGAAAGGATTACTTGTGGCTAATGAAAGTTCATATTGGCTTTCAAAAACAGATTTGAGTGCATTTCGATTAAGTGATCCAGTTAAAGTATCTTTACTTATCGCTTTGTTCATTAGTATTTGATCTAGTAAAGCAAGCTCAGTCCCTATGCTTAAAGACATAAGTTCACATTTTTCTAAATAAGTGATGAGTATGTGATATTCACCACTTCTCAAAATATTGTAAATTTTATCTGCAAATGTATGCAGGTTTTTATGTATATTCACAATAGATTTGTATTTAGAATTATTCTGAATTATTTTTTTTGCATCACCTTTGAGCCATAGACCAAATTTACAGCAACTAGGGTTAAGTTCTGGAAAGTTTAATGTATCATTATTTTTAATATGTTTAGCAAGACTTGTGAGCCAAATTAGATGAGATTCATAGTGCTGTATAATATTTTTTTCTACTAATTCACTCAAAGAACTTTGTCGTATGCTATTTCTACTCATAAGTGAATCAATATATTTAATCAAATAAATTTGGGCAATTCTATTGTTAATGTGTTTAAAAAGTTGCATAGATCTGATTATTTCATCGGAGCTGATTTTACTGGAACTTATATTTGCAATGATAAAATTTTCTAAACTATATATTTCATTCGAGACAACAATATATGGGACTTCTTGAGAAAGTTTAAACTGAGCAAGGTCTTCAAAAAGTAGTAACAACTCCTCTTCATGAAATTCTCTAGTGAAAATTGTAAAAATGGCAGTATAGTACCTTTTTGAAGGTAAGTTTTGTTCTTCGCCTTTTAAATCAATACAACTTGTGTAGGTATCTATAAATTCATTAATACTAATATCGTTTTCTTGTAAAATACTTGAAAAGTTATATTTCATTAGTTGCCTTTAGTTACAAATCAGTAAGTTTAAGAGTAAGTCCCTTAAGATGTGAGATTTGATGTGAGTATGCTATTCCTTGACCTTTTCCAGTTAAGTCTAGCTCATCAACTACTGCTTTAATTATAGCATCAACTTGTTTACTCTGTGTGATAAACATTAAGTTGGAGTCGGACTCACCCTCGTGTAAACGATTAAAGAAGTTGTCTATCTTCTCTAAACCCATTCCTCTTGCTTTTGTTATAGTTACTCCACGAGCACCAGCATTACGAGCGGCTAAAATTGCTTGCTCTTCTTTCTCAATTGGAACTATGACATGAACTGCTGAAAATGGCATATCGTAAGAGTGGCGTTTGTCAGTTCCTTGAATGTTAATAGTTGAGAGGTTCATGTTGTGAACATCTTCAAGTGCATGACGCAGGCCATCGATGTGAAGTTGCTCTTTTTCATGTTCACCTTTAACACCAATCTTCTCTGTGATGATACCGTATAACATAACCGTTATCATAGGAAAAAGTGAAGCAAACGCAATAAGACCAAAACCATCGATGAGTGGATCTCGTCCTGGGATGTTTGTTGCAAGTCCAAGACCAAGAGCCGCAACTAAAGGGACAGTTACAGTAGAAGTTGTAACCCCACCACTATCATAAGCGATAGGGATGATGTACTTTGGTGCCATAAATGTAAGCGCGATTACAAACATATATCCAGCCATGATGTAGTAAACTATCTCACCACCAACGACGATACGATAAGCACCAAGAGAGATACCAATAGCAACACCAAGTGCAACGAACAGACGCAGAACAAAGTCGTTTATCTTTCCATCGCTTATCTCTTTTGCTTTTCTTGCAATGGCTGTGAGTGAAGGCTCTGCCATGGTTGTTGAGAAACCTATCAGGAATCCAAAAGAATATATTATGATGTTGTTGTCATAACGAGTCAGCTCATAAGCCATCGTTTCACCAACAGAGAAAAGCCCCATCTCTAAACCAACTATAAAAGCATCAAGACCAAGTATAACAAGACCAAAACCGATAATGACATGCTTCAGGTTATCTATGGGCTTTTTAAGTATCACATACTGAAAGAAAAGAATAACAGCGAGAATAGGAACAACATCTACGATTACCCCACCAAGACCTTTTAAAATTTCGAGTATATTAAAGTCAAACTCTACGGCAGTTGTGCTTAACTCTTGTGCAACAGGAGCTAAATCAGCGACAGCAACTGTAGCGACAGCATCAACATATTCATATACAAAAATACCGTAAAACTGTACAAATATCATAGGAGTAAGTGAAGCAAATGCGATAAGACCAAAACCATCTAAGACAGGATTTCTCCCTTTGATGTTTGAAGCAAGACCGATACCAAGCGCAGCGACTAGAGGCACTGTTACGGTTGAGGTTGTAACACCACCAAGATCATAAGCAAGACCTACTATCTCTTTTGGAGCAAACATAGTAGCACTTACTACCATGATGTAACCCGTGATGATATAGTAGTGGATAGGGTGCCCTTTGATTATACGCCAAACACCAAGAACGATGGCAAAACCAACACTAAACGCGACAACCATTCTAAGAGTAGTTGCATCTATTCGTCCTGCACTAATACCTGCTGCTTTTTGAGCGATAACTATAAGAGCAGGCTCAGCGACAGTTGTTCCAAAACCAATCATAAAAGCGAAAATGACTATCCATTTTGTTGAGCCTTTTTTAGCAAAGTCAGATGCTAAACCCTCTCCAACAGGAAAGATTCCCACTTCAAGACCAAGTAAAAACACAGCTAGCCCAACACCAACTATTGCTAGTCCTATGGTTGTGGAGAGCCAGTTCTCAGGTACTGTTTGAATGATGGCAAGTTGAAAAAACATGATAACAAGAATGATAGGCAAAAGGTCACGAAAAGACTCTTTTAAAAGTTGTAAAAATGAGGAAATACTTAACATATAGTACCTTTTATAAATTATGATGTAATAATAGCAAAAAAGAGAGGATAGTTGCTATAATTTGACTATGAAAACATTATTTATAGGTGGTATAAAGAGTGGTAAGTCTTTAAATGCCGAAAAGTTTATACTAAATCAAACGAATGAGCAACCAATATACTTAGCAACAACAGAATTTTTTGATGATGAGATGAAAGAGAAAGTCCTGCACCATCAGAAACTTCGGGGCGATGACTTTATCACACTCGAAGAGCCATTAGCTCTTTATGAAGCTTTAGACTCACAAACAAAACCAGTTTTAATAGAGTGTATTTCAATGTGGATAAATAATATGATGTACCATAAAAAAAGTTATGTAAAGATGCAAGAAGAGATAACAAAACTACTAACACTCAAGCAAGATATAGTATTTGTTATAAATGATGTTAGTTCAAGTGTTGTTTCGCAAAATAAAATGGTGCGCGAGTTTGTAAACATTAATGGAATGCTTTCACAATTCATAGCAAATGAATGCGAAAATGTGTTTCATACAGTAGCTGGAATAAGCAGTAAAATAAAATGAAAAACATACTCAAAGGTTTCGCACTTAGTATCTCTATGCTCACAACTTTACCATTTTTTAGAGTCCATGAGTTTTATAAGGGTATAAATGGTTACAGTGTTATGTTTTATCCTTTAGTTGGACTTTTATTAGGCTTTATTTTGTATTTTATCTCTCTAGGTTTATCCCTTTATATGCCCTCTTTTCACATAGGTATTATACTTTTTTCTTTATGGGCACTTTTTACAGGGGGTTTACACCTTGATGGATACTGCGATACTGTTGATGGGCTGTTTGTAGATAAAAGTAGGTCACTTGAAGTTATGAAAGATCCACATAATGGTGGTATGGGAATGATATTTGGCGGTGTTTTTTTTATACTTAAAGCCTCTTCATTAGCTGCGTTTGAGCTTCTATACCTATTGCCTATTATCTTAATGTTACCGCGTTTAGCCGTTGTCTTTATGATATATGCTTATCCTTATGTGAGTAAATCAGGCATGAGTACTTTGGCAAAAGAAGAACTTCAAGGCTGGCAAGTTCTTGTGGCTCTCGTTTATACTTTAGTTGTAGTTGTATACTTTAAAGCCTGGTTTCTTTTGTTAGTAACACTTCTCTTAACGTTAGTTATAAAAAGTTTTTTTATTAAACGCTATGGTGGATTTACAGGTGATATTTACGGTTTTAGTATAGAAATCATAGAACTCATACTTTTAAATATAGCCATTATTGGATCTGTTTGAAAATAACACTCATTAGACATACTGAAGTAGATGTTGCTTATCATAAGTGTTACAACGGGCATATAAATATAGGGCTCTCTTCAAAAGGAGAAAAACAAGCCCAAGCCCTAGCCCAAGAGTTTAAAAAAAAATCTTTTGCTTTAGTCTATTGTTCTGATTTAAAACGCACAAGAGACACTCTTTCTCCTTTTACTCAAAACAGACAAGCTATTTACACACAAGCACTGAGAGAAAAGTCATGGGGAAAACATGAAGGTATGACCTTTGATGCTATCATACAAGAAGATGAAATAGAATATGAAAACTTTTTACAATGGATAAATGCTCTTGATGGAGAGGATTACGAAGTATATGTAAAAAGGATAAAAGAGTTCTTTTTAGAGTTTTTAGTTTCAAAAAAAGGTGAAGATATCTTAGTAGTAACTCACGGGGGAGTGATAAGAGTTCTTATCTCACTTGTAAATAAAATAAGCCTTGAAGAAGCCTTCTCTGTCGATGTTGCTTATGGTGCCTATCTAATTTTAGATACAAATAGTATGACTTTTAGCGAGGTTAAATATTAGCTTGGCTAAAATGTCACTCTTCGTATAATGGTTCCGTGTCCGAGTGGCCGATGGTGCAACCTTGGAAAGGTTGTGTAGAGCAATCTACCGTGAGTTCGAATCTCACCGGGACCACCACCTTAACTTAAACAAATTAAACAAAAGGTTTTTGTATGCAAAAGTTTAAAGGCTATAGTCTTGTTTTTTCTCAATTTTTCCTTATTCTTATTATGTTATTACCTTTAGGGACTGAACCACAGAACTTATTATTAGCTCTTATTATTATAATATTTGGTGGGGGTGTAGGTATATTAGCCCTCTATTGCAACCGTTTTTTCAACATCCGACCAGATATCAAAGAAGATGCTTCTTTGGTTACTACTGGTGTATACTCTTACATTAGGCATCCCATGTACACAGCTGTTTTAACGATGATGTTTGGTGTTACTCTTTTGTATCCTGTGACATATGTATTTATTTGCTATGCCTTACTTGTACTCACTCTTTTTACAAAACTTTTTTACGAAGAGTCTTTATGGAAAGCACAAAGTAGTGAGTATGAAGATTATATGCGAGGTACAAAACGTTTAGTACCTTTTATTTTTTAGGTATTATGAAGTGATTAGACCCGCTATTGATAGTTTTGCTTTTACTTTTATTGGGTGATAGTAAGGTAAAAGTGTACTTAAGCGAGATAAAGATACTATGAATATTATAAACTAAACAAGATAATGCTGGAGTACTTACGAAATGGAAATTACACTATTAGTTAAATCATTTTTAGGACTTATCGCCATACTGGGGATATTAGTTTTTTTTCTATTGTATATGCCTAAAAAAAACAATGCCATAATAAAAGCTAAGCAAAAACATAGAGCCCCAAAGACTGAGCATCCAAACTTACAAGAACTCTTAGAGATAATTAAAAACAAAAAATCAACTACAAAAGAGCTTGCTTTCGCTGTTGATACTGTTTTAAAATATTACAGCAGTATACACCCAAAACTTGGTATACGGTCGCATCCAGATTTTAATATTTACGGTGAAATGTTACTGAGAATTTGCCGTCATCCTAACACGAGTAAAGATATTATCTTAAAGTTTAACAGAGAGTTAGAGAAAAAAAATCCTGAGTACAAGAGAGAGATAAACGATTTTGTAACAAAGGGATTGGATTCTCGAGGATTTTAAGCCTGGCGTTTATTAAAACCAGATGTTCCACTCTTAGCATTAGTTACAAAACTTTGTGAAAAGGGTTTGAGATAAAGAGGGATAGCCCTTCCTTTTAACTTCATCATATCTTCTAGCATAGAATCAGCAACACTCTGCTTATCCAAACTTTTTACCTCTGTTAGATAGTCAAAAAGAAGTTCACCTAAGCGCTGCAGAGAGATTTTCCAAGTTGAGTCTGTTTGCTCGTATATCCAAATACCAAAAGCATAGAAGTTTTCATATACGGACTCATTTTTCCATAAAAGATGCATAGACTTTTTAAAGTTTCCACTGTTGTAAGTTAAGTCCCAAAAACGAGCAAAACGTTTCATAATCTGTATGTCATTAAAAGAGAGTTCGCTATTTTTTAAAATGTCATAAGGAGGAATGTTGCTATAAACCATAGAAAAGTCTTCATCATGGCGTTTGATGTAAGTTCCTGATAGCTTTTTGAGTATGCCTATTTGTATCTCGCAAGAACTCATAGCCATAAGTGCATCAAGATTAGCTCCAAAACTCTTTAGTGATTCTCCCGGAAGTCCAACGATAAGGTCAAGGTGTATATGAGCAGTCGTTTGGTTCTCTAAAAAGGCTACATTTTCCTTTATCTTGTCTAGTTTGAGGATTCGAGAGACATTTTTTGCGACTTCTAGGTTGAGTGTTTGGATTCCGATTTCTAGTTGCAGTGCTCCATCTGGGAAAAGCTTTATTTTAGAACGCAGTGACTCTGGAAAGTGGTCGGGTATAACTTCAAAGTGGGCGAAATAAGGAGCTTCTTTACTTAAAAAGAAGTCGAGTATGGCATTGGCTGCTTTCATGTTGAGATTAAAAGTTCTATCAACAAACTTAAAGTTTCTAGCCCCTCTTGCCCAAAGTTTTTCAAACTCTTCTAAAATCTCCTCGAGATTAAAGGCTCTTACTTTTTCGTCCATGGAAGAGAGACAAAACTCACACTCAAAGGGACAACCTCGAGAGATTTCTACATAGATATAGCGGTTCTTTATGTCATCGTCTGTGTAGTACTCGTAAGGAAGTTTTAGCTCTTTGAGTTTTGGTAGTGTCATTTTGATGATACGTTCATTTGCAGTTTTATTTTCAATGGCTAGACAGAGTTCATAAAAGGCAATGTCGCCCTCGCCTTGGATGATATAGTCAGCATCATCTAAATTTACACGAAAAGGCTCATAAGTGACTTCTGGACCACCTAAAACTATCTTTGTTTGTGGAGATACTTTTTTGATGATGTGAATAAGTTCTGCAACTTGGCTGACATTCCAGATATAAACACCAATACCTATAATACTAGGACTATCAAAAAGAAGTTTTTCTGCTATAGTTTGAATGGCATCATTTATACTAAACTCTAAAATCTGAGTATATTCCCTAAGAGAAGACATATTTGCATAGAGATAGCGAAGGCCGATAGCACTATGAGTAAAACGAGAATTTAAAGTGGTTAAAATAATTTTCATAAGGGAATTTTATCTAAAATAGGAGAAAACATACAGGGTATAAAAGGGGGAACCCTGTATGTTTAAAAATTGTTAGTATATTCTCTAATTATGAAAGGGGAAACATAATCGAGATGGGCTAATTATATGCGAAATAGGTTAATGCCTCGTAAACATATAAAGTAATCTAAGCATTTAAGAACACTTCAAGTCAGTGATTAGATATAATTGTATATGAACATCTTATTATCTTCTTTTTATTTTTTTTATTTTAGTGTTGTTGGTGTATATATTATCTTCATCCCAAAAGTATTAACTTCTTTTGAGTACTCCCCTCAAGAGATAGGCATCATCTTTGCTGCGGGTCCATTGGTGCGTTTTATCTTACCAATGCTTTTTATAAAAGGTCTCAAGTTAGAAAGGAAAGCCTTTAACATTTCACTCGTCATTATGATTTTAAGTTCTTTATCTTTTTACACTTTTATAGAGGACTTTTACCTATTACTACTCTCGAACATATTTTTAGGTGTAGGCTTGGGAGTCACGCTTCCCTACATAGAAGTGATAGCCTTGGAAAAGTTAGGACGCGAGAACTACGGCAAGGTCCGTCTTTTTGGCTCTTTAGGTTTTGTTTTAGTTGCCTTGATTCTGGTGAGACTTTTATCAAGTCCTATCGTTGCACTAGAATTTCTAGTCGTACTTAGCTTCGCAACAGCTATTTTTGCTTTCATTATAGTGCATGAGTTATATAAAAATAAAAAGGGCAACAAAGAAGCTGTTGTAAACGATATTAACCTTTTTAAAGACTGGAAACTATGGCTTGGTTTAACTCTGATGCAGTTAAGCTTTGGTGCTTTTTATAACTTTTTTACTATATACTCAACAGATAATGGAATTTCGCTTGAGACAACTATTTATCTGTGGAGTTTTGGTATTGCAGCTGAGATAGTTATGTTTCAATACCAAGCACGATTTTTACGTAGTAAACTACTAGTTCTTTTACAAATAACTACGCTACTAACAGCTTTTCGTTGGTTCTTAGTTTTTGTCTATCCCCAAAATATCTATGTTCTTTACTTCTCACAAAGCTTACATGCTTTTAGTTTTGCACTGTTTCACTCTAGTGCTATCGCTTATTTGCATCAGCTTTATAAACACAAGGCTTTAGCACAGCAGTTCTTTTCAGGTATTACCTATGGTTTAGGTGGATTTTTAGGGGCACTTCTCTCAGGAGTTATTTACGAGCAGTATCCAGAGTATCTATTTTTGAGTTCTTCATTCGTAGCATTTATGTCATTTTATTTTATAGTGTTGTGGGGTAAAAAAGCATCGCTTCAGGCAAAAGCCTAAAGAGATTTTAGTAGTCTAAACTGAGAAAAGCACTGAGTGTGTTGTCTCGTTGTTGTATGCCTGTTGCAACTTTATTTGTGTAGTCTACTTTGTAGCTTACACCTGCAGAAAATATATCTGAAATTTTGCTTGATAGTGCTGAAGTTGAGAGAAAGAAGTATTTATCAGATTCCTCAACAGATGCTCTATATGAAAGGTCTTGATTAAATTTCAAGTTAGAAAGTATCTGTAACTCATAAGCTAGTTTTGCTTGATAAGAACCGTAGGTCGTTATCGCATTGTTTGGTGCTATAACATTTTGAGCTTGAAGTTCATCTTGAGAGTAAAGGATACTTCCCTCTAAATCTAGTTTCTGTTTATCAGATTTATATGCAAGGTATTTTGCACCAGGACCAGTATATGCTTGATAATTAAATGATGAAAACTTATCATTTTTGTAACCGAGCATATAAGTAAAAGAAAATTTATCTGAAAATGCATATGCATATTGTAATTCAAAAAAGTACTTGTTCTTATTCTCGACATTTTCTGCTTCACCATATTGAGAATCAAAAATGATAGTAGCACTATTTTTCTCCCATGCCTTTTTAAAAGACCCATCAAGTGAAAATGTCTCAGTATTTGCATTTCCATCTGTTTTAATATAACCAAGTTTTACATGTGTAATAATCTCTTGATTTTGTGGAAGCTGCGCTTCGAGTGATTTTAATTTCGCTTCAGCAGCACTTTTTTGTGCTTTTGCTACAGTGATATCTGCTGCTAATTTTTCTTGATCTTGTGCTACTTCTGCTGCTATCATTAGTGAAGAAGCTAGAAGTAGACTAAGTGTAATTTTTGTCATTGTTTTTTATTCCTTTGTTTTTAGTTTTCTTTTTGAACATGAACATCCATTTGAGGAAAAGGAATACTAATCCCTTTTTCATCAAATGTGAGCTTGACTGTTTCTATCTGAGAGAAGTAAACATCCCAGTAGTCAGCTGTCTCAACCCAAGAACGAGTTGTGAAGTTAACAGAACTATCACCAAGTTCACTTACAGCTACAAAAGGTGCAGGGTCTTTAAGAACCCTAGGATTATTTTCTAAAATTTCCATAAGTGTATCTTTGGCAAGTTTTAAGTCATCCCCATAACCTATGCCAAAAACATGGTCAACACGACGTTGCGGTTTCTTAGAAAAGTTTGTAATGTTTCCATTAATAATAGAAGCATTTGGAACTATGATAGTTCTGTTATCTAGGGGTGCTATGATAGTAGAGAAGAGGTTTATATCTTCAACCGTACCAGTAGCTCCACCCGCTTGAATATAATCACCCACTTTAAATGGACGAAAGATGATGATAAGTACCGCTGCTCCAACATTTGCAAGTGAGCCTTGAAGTGCAAGACCTATAGCTAAAGAGGCTGCTCCAAAAACTGCCAAGAAAGATGTAGTATTGATGCCAAGTGCATTTAGAGATGCAAGCATAACCATGAGTAAAAGTACAAAGTAGATGAGGCTCTCTGCAAATTCTACAAGAGTAGTATCTATTTTTGCTTTAATCATTAAACTTTTTGTAAGTGCAGTTATTTTATTGACAGCCCATTTTCCGATAATAAATATAAGAATTGCAGCAATAATTTTGAGACCATATTGACTCGCATAAGTGATAGCTAAGTCGCTATATTTTGTAACTTCTGTTTCCATAAATTCTCTCCAATTTTATTTGGCGAAATTATAGCAAAAAGTGCTGAGAAAATAGTTACTTTTAAAGTATTTTATTTTTTTCTTCTATAAATCTAGAGAGTTGATAGTACTCATTTAGATAGGGTGAATCTACTTTGAAAATGAGTTGTCTGTACTTAAGGTAAGTCATCCATATTTTTTTACCCTGTTTTATCTTGCCAAGTTTATGAAGCTCAAAACTTACCGCTGCGTTTATAAAACCTTTAAGTAGTAGTACTTCATTGTCAGTTTTATCAAAACGCCGTGGAAACCATATCTCTTCAAGTGCTTCGTGTGCATCGTAGTATCTCTGCTCGTTTAGGCAGACTTTGAACTCTTGTATTTTTTCTAGTATCATTGTGGGGTATCCTCTAAAAGTTGCATATTTTTTCGCCAGTAGCCTCTCCCGCCTTTTAGCGATATACAGTGCATCGTAGGGAACTTTTTTTTGTATTCTTCTAAGCGGTTTGATGTTGCTTTTCCACTGTCACAGTAAAAGACAAAGACAGAACCATCTGCATAGTTTTTTAATTCATGAGGATTGTAAACAAGGCTATCAGCTTTGTCGATTGGAGAGAGTATAGTGTCGATTAGGACAACGGCAATACCTTCTTTCATAAGTCTAAACTTGTTCTCTAAAAACTCTTTTTGAGTCCATTCATCTGGGTAATTCATGTTACTATTATATATTAAATTCAATGTTGCTACAATTAATTTTAGAAAAAGATGGAGAGATTAATATGGAGTTAAAGTATACAAAAGCTAAGAGAGGAATGGTTATAATTAGACATGGCAAAAAAAAATAAGAAAAATTCTAAAATAAACCAAAAAATTCGTACATATTTTGATGGCGACCCTTTTGATGTAGGTATCGAGAGAGTTGACTCTGAAGTTTTGAGTGAACTCTTTAATGCACTTGGTCTTTACGACATAGAGCATAATAAAAAGCTTATGATAAAAACGATTCGTATGATTTGGAGTGAACCTGATGGTGGTTATCGCGGGGATATTTTAAAATTTTTTGAAAATAATAGTGAAGTATATAGGGGCGAAAAAAAAGAGGTATATTCTTATGACAGAGAAGATAAGATAGAGATGTTGTTAGGCGAGTTAGACCCCAGCCCTGAAGAAGCTGTTGCTCTTTATGAAGCTTTTTCTACTATACGAAGCAAAAAGATTAGCATTGAGAAGATGGAGTCTAAACTTCGTCACATTCGTTATGAGGCTAAACGCGAGGCTCTTGAGAGAGAACTTGAAGGGCATTTTGATATCGATGAGAGTTTTGAGTTTAATGCTTCTCTATCTTATTCAGTGTATGGGCAGACTTTTCATAAAATTCTCACACTTAACACTAAGCCTTACTCTTATGAAGAACTTGACTCTTTAGAACAAGTTGAGATAATTAAGAAAATTGGTGATGATAAGCTAGCAACAGTCGCTAAAAAACAAGAACAGATAAACAGTTTTATATCTTCGATAAGAGCACCCCATGCTTATCTTACGACTGATGAGATTGTGACTGCATTTCGTGCAAGTCCTCCAAAGTCAAAGCTTCATTTTCCTCTTATTGGGGTGAAAATTCTTAAAAAGATAGTGCTCTCTAAGATAGACTTTGCAGAGATAGAAGTTCATGATGAAGAGGTTTTTATAAAGCTAGAAGAGTCTTGTCTTCTGCCACACTCAGAGACTAAACTCTACTATAACTTAGAACTACACATAGAACTCGACGGACTACTCCAAGAGATATGGAATTCGGAGCGCTTTAATTTTGACTCATTAAAAGAAGAGGCTAAAAAAGAGTACGAAGAGGACTTTTTTACAGAACTTGATGACCTAGTAAGCGAGTGTAAAAAATATGCGATACTTTTAAACCTAAGCGATGAAGAACTCCATGCAAAAGTGTATGAGTTTTTACTCGACATGATGCCACACTCACTTAACTTAACTCACAAGATAAAGAAAAAAGTGACACGTCGTTTTGTGCACTCTATCTCTGACTTACTTATAAAAAAACAGCGTCAAGAACTTCTTGCACGAACGATAAGGGACTTTAAAAATCTCTTTCCTATGGCGAGAGAGATGCGAAGAAAACTAACTCTTCACATAGGACCGACTAATAGTGGAAAAACTTATGCAGCAATGCAACAACTCCGAAGTGCTGACACAGGTTACTACCTTGCACCCCTGCGTTTACTTGCGTTAGAGGGTTATGAGGGATTAAAAGCCAATGGAATAGAGTCTTCACTTATAACAGGAGAAGAACAGATACTTGATGATGAAGCAACACATATAAGTTCAACTATAGAGATGATGAATTATGAGGTTGATGTTGATGTTTGTGTCATTGATGAGGTGCAGATGATAGATGACCGTGACCGAGGTTGGGCATGGGCAAACGCTATCATCGGAGCCCCTGCAAAAGAGATAATCATGACAGGTTCTACTAACTCTAAAGAGGCAATAATTGCTCTAGCAGAGTACCTTGGTGAAGAGTTAGAAATCATAGAGTTTGAACGTAAGAATCCTTTGACACTACTAGAAGTTCCAACAGAAGTAGCAGATGTTCAACCCGGAACAGCTATCATCGCGTTTAGCCGTAAAGAGGTCCTGCGTTTAAAACAAAACTTTGCCAAAAACTTTAGTGTGAGTGTTGTGTATGGAAACCTCTCACCTGAAGTGAGACGTGAAGAAGCACGGCGTTTTCGTGAGGGTGAGACAGAGATTATGATAGCGACTGATGCCATCGCTATGGGGATGAACTTGCCTATAAAAACTATTCTTTTTTCAAAAGCTGAAAAGTATGATGGCATAACAACGAGAAATCTTTTCCCCTCAGAAGTACATCAAATCTCTGGTCGTGCTGGAAGATATGGTCTCACAGAAGAGGGGCATGTCGGAGCACTCAACCCTGAAGCCCTAAAGATAGTGAAGAAAAACTTCTATAAAGAGGCAAGAGAGATAACCATACCTTTTAAAGTGATGGCAAATTTAGAACACATTAAACTTGTAGCGAAAATTTTAGAAGAGAACTCTTTAGAAGTGATACTGAGCTTTTTTGTACAAAACATGGAGTTTAATGGTCCTTTTTATGCCTCTTCCCTTGAAGATATGCTTGAGGCTTCAAAGATAGTTGATGCTTATGATTTAGACATCGCAACGAAGTATCATTTAGCTTGTGCTCCTCTAACATTAAAGTCGCCTTACATTATCGAAGCTTTTGAGTCTTATCTTTATGCACTTGAGCAGGAGTTAAATGTTCACTATATCCCTCCAACACTTATGGGAAAATATGCTAGAACAACTGATGAACTTCTTCGTGCTGAAGATATGGTTAAAGAGATTTCTCTCTATCTTTGGTTAACTTATAGGTTTGGAGATGTTTTTGTAGATGAGAGAAAAGCAAGAGAGTACAGAGGAGTTCTTAACCGCTACATAGAACAAACCCTACACCAAACGCAGCTAGCACAAATGTGTAAGTTATGTTCAGCTCCTCTTCCTATGAACTCAAAGTATGCCATCTGTCAGAAATGTTTCAAGAAGAACTATACTCACGGAAGAGGAAGAAGACGAACTTAAAGTGACTATTGATATCGTTTCTTTTGAATAGATGTTTATCATTAATTTTTGTGAATAAATACTGACAAAGGAAAAATTAAGTGTAGTTGGAATAAAATATACTATCTTAAAACATAAAGGTGTCAAAATGAAAAAATTATTAGTAAGTTTAGCAGCAGTAGCTGCATTAAGTACTCTAGCAGTTGCAGGAGGTAACTCTCAAACAGGTTGTGGTCTAGGTTCTATGATTATTAAAGATAACTCATCTGCACTTATGCTTGCACTTCAAGCAACTACAAATGGTACTTCAGGAAACCAAACTTTTGGTATCACTTCTGGTACATCAGGATGTAAAAAAACTAAACTTGTAATGAATGAAAGAGCAGCTGAATTTGTTGCATCTAACATGGATACATTAGCAAAAGAAATTTCTGTAGGTCATGGCGAAAGTGTTGATACTTTAGCTGAACTTTTAAATGTTGAAGATAAAGCAGTTTTTGCTTCAGCACTACAGTCTAACTATAACAAAATCTATGCAAGCCAGTCAGTTAAAATGGCTGATGTGTTAGATAACATCTCTACTACAGCAATATAATTGCTCTTGTCAAATAGGGTTTCCTATTTGACACCACTTTACAATTAAGGTCTCCTCATAAAATATATTATAATCATTGTTTTTATAGCTTTTAATATAGTATCTCTGTATGGAAATTCTCAAAACTATAAAAATAAAGCAAATATACTAAAGCTTTCTGAGCAAAGATACTGGAAACTATTACTGCATATGCATGATGGAGAGAGTGAAATAGATGACCCAAATTTCTTTTTTGCTACAAATGGGAAAATCGACTCTTCTGCAGAATTAAATGCAACATTGGAACATTTTTTTAGCGATGAAATAAAGGATGACAACTCTAGTGTCTGTCGATTTCCTGCTAGATATGAGTGGCTAAAAGAGAAACTAGGTGCCGAGGATTTTCCACAAGGAGAGTGTCGAGAGTACAATAAAGTGTTTCATAGAGTTGATCCAAAGTCTGTTACTTTAGTTTTCCCCTCTGCTCATATAAACTCACCTGCTTCCATGTTCGGACATACTTTTTTACGTATTAACTCATCATATAACTCACGGCTGCTATCTTATGCCATTAATTATGCTGCAGATGCAAATACAGAGACAGAAAATGGCGTTGTTTTCGCGATAAAAGGACTTTTTGGCGGTTATTATGGAAAGTACTCACTGCTTCCATATTATGAAAAACTTAAGGAGTATAGAGATTCAGAACAGAGAGATATATGGGAGTATGATTTAAACCTTACACAAGATGAAACTATGAAAATGTTTCGGCATATTTGGGAGCTCAATGGAACACATTCATACTACTATTTTTTTACTGAAAATTGCTCTTACAATATGCTTTGGCTTTTAGAGCTAAGTAGACCTAGTTTGCATCTGCGTGAATATTTTAATTACCAGGTTATTCCACTTGAGACTGTACATGCTTGTGCATCAGAAAAGATTATTCAAAAAGTTAACTATCGTCCTTCAAAACGAACAAAGCTCTTGCATTATGAAAAACTTCTAAATAAAAATAATTTACAAAAAGTTTTAGGACTTACACAAGAGAGAATATTTTGGAGTCAAATAGTAGCAGATGAAAGTATTACATTAGAGCAACGGCAGTATATTTTAGAGGTAGCTGTTGAGTACTTGGAATATCAGTTTAGTAAAGGGGAGATAAAAAAAGATGATTATTTGAGACTGTTTCATAGTTTTACTACAAAAAGGGCAGAATTAGGTAGTGGAAAAGATGTTGAGATAGAAACTTCTGCTAATCCAGTTATGAGCCATCGAGCTGTGCGTGCAGAACTTGGTTTGGGAAGTGTTGGCGAAAGTTTGAGAACATATATTGGTATTCGACCTGCATATCATGATCTTGAAGATTCAAATTATGGATTTTTACGAGGTACTCAGATAGAGTTTATGAATATTCTCTTATCATACTCTAGTGCAAAAGAGATAAATGTAGAAAAAGCAACTATTATTTCTATCGTTTCGCTCGCACAAAGAAGTGCTTTTTTTAAGAGTTTCTCATGGCGTACTAAGTTTGGATGGGATAATGATTATCTCAATGAGAATAGTAATTTTTATGGTGGTATTGGTGGAGGCTACAGCTGGGGAAATGAAATGGCATTTATCTATTTTATGATAGATCCACTTTTTTATGTTGAGAAAGAAGTGGTTGGTGCTCTAGGTGGTAGCATAGGGATGAGTCTTGATAAGTATAAATTTTTTAATACTAATATCGAGTTAACACATCGGTTTTATAGCTCCGGAGAAGAACAAAATTTAGTAAAATTTTCTCAAGGGTTTCGATTTTCTCAAAATTTTCAACTTTTATTCCAGTATGATTATAAAGAGAAAAAAGTACAAAATAGTTACTATAATGAGGATAGTTTAAGAGTTACGACAAGGTATTATTTTTAATAAACTATGAGATGCTAAACATATATTCATTAATCTTTAACTCTTTACATCGTGTACATTATAAGCTCAACGGCTTCTAGTACATCTTTGTTAGTGAGTGAGTTAGTGTTTGCATAAGCTAGACATGCACCAGCACCAACACCCTCTTTTGCTTCACCCTCATCATATTTTTTAAGAACAGGTATCTCTGCGTTTGCAAAAGAAAACTCTGTATATATCGCATTTGGAGTGTAGGAGAGTTGTTCTAGTATATGTTTGATGTTTGAGTTAGTATCGTTTGCTACCCAGGCAGTAGTGGCGATGGTGATATTCTCTGACTTTAAACGCATAAGGATATCTTCACGGAGTTTGTCAGCTACAAGAAGACAAGCTGCCATCTGTGTACCACCTGCAAGAACTACATGAAAACGTCTACTCGCTTCGAGTAAAAAACCTGCACAGAAGATGAGCATATTGTCACTTACAAGCGAGAGTTTCTCGAAGGTAGTCATACTCTCATCTACTAAAGCAAGTGCTGCGTTTATAGTCTGACTCCGTACATCATCAGGAACATTTAAAAAACTTGAAGAGAAGTCATCTGCTACGTCATAGCCTAAGGCAAGAGCAGTGGCAGTGGCAGTAGTTGTCCCGCTTGGAGTAGACTCCCCTAAGATAAGGTATGAGCCTTTGAGGTCGTAACTTCTACCAAATGCCATACCTTTTGCAAAAACTTCCTCAGCATCTATACCTGCACCTGTTGCGATGGAGTTTGAAGGTTTGATGTCAAAGTTATGTAACTGCGTTTGCTCTGGTCTTATCTCTAAACCTAAGTCAAGAATCTCAATGGCAGAAAATTCATGGAGGTTGTGAACTGCTCTAGTGATAAGCGCAGGAGTAGGAACTCCACTTGGTGTCTCAGCAATTTCAGGCATAGAGAAGAGTTTTTGTGTGCTTATAAACTCAGCATCAAGTGTAGGAGTATAAGGAATTTTACCAGGGATTCCCGCTTGTGTTATACCCTCTATCTCACATGTTTTTGTCACTGAGGCAGCGAGTAAAAAGTCTGCTTTTCCCTCTGGAAGTGTAGTCTCTTGGTTTGTAAAAATGTTATATGTTTTCATAAAAGTATTTTATCCTAATTTGAAGAAATATATGTGCTTACACTTCACTAACACTTATATATAATAATATGATTTTAAGCAAGAAAATATAAATTAGATAAACGGAGATAGGATGAATATAATTAGATTAAGTGTCACAACACTTGTAATAGTAGTAGGTTTTAGTGGTTGTATGTCGCATTCAGGAAAAATGATTATGGCACCAGTTCAAATCCAACAAGATAAGAAGATAGATCTGTCTTCAACACAAAGAGTCAAAGGCGAAAGTTGCCGTTATAGATTTTTAATGTTTCCATGGGGAGACTCTGAAGATAGAGTAAATCTTGGCATAAAAAATGCGATAGCAAATGGTCAAGAAAAAGGCTTAAAGGGCGACTCATTAACAAACACAACAGTAGAGATAACTTCAATGGGAATGATGATGTATAACAAAAATTGTCTTGTAATAGAAGGGGACTTAGGTTTTAAAAATAAGTCTACAAAAGATTAAGAGCTTTTTGAACATCATCAGTAGTTAAAGTTGTTCTCCCCGTTCCAAAACTCGCTTTTTTCTTGAGTTTACCAAAGTAGGAAGTGTCTCCACCGAGTTTAACACCGAGGACTAATGCCATTGCAGTTATGGGGTGCCCTGCGTTTGGAGAGTCATGTTTTTTACCGTCTTCATAAAAGGCAAAAAGATTTTTTTGTTTGCCTAAAAACATGATGAGTAGGGCAGTTAAACGCGAGGGAAAGTAGTTTAGTATGTCATCTAAGATAGCTGAAGCTTTTCCGTAGTTCTCATACTTTTCATTTCTATAGCCTACCATTGAGTCAAGTGTGTTTACTGTTTTGTAAAAAACTATGCCGGGAAGTCCAAAGAGTAGTAAAAAAAGAGTTGGTGCGATAACTCCATCACTTAGGTTTTCTCCGTAAGTTTCAATGGTAGCCTTATATATATCACTCTCACTCAAGTCTTTAGTATCTCGACTTACAAGCATAGATATGGCATGATGTTTGTCATCTGCTGTTGTAACTCCAGCAACGGCATCTCTGAGCATATTATGGGCTATAAACATCGAGGCAATAAGTGAAGTAAAGATGATGTCTAAAAAAGTAGGGAGTAGATGTAGAAGATAGACACTTAAAAATGAAAACACTAAAGTAGTAGAGAGTACAAACGCTAAAAGTAAGACACCCCTAAAAATACTGTCTTTATAAAACCTTCTCTCAAAGTAAGATATAAGCTCCCCAATAAATATCACAGGGTGCTTTACAAAAGTCAACTCACCAAACACTCTGTCTATAACGTAAGCAAAAACAGTTATGAAAATGTTAGTCATTTAAAGCATCTATGACGACTTGCATATCTATGTGTTTATCTATATGTTGAGAAAACTCAGCGATAGCATTTTTCTTGTACTCTTTGAAGTTATAGCCCTTGTAGTTTTCATTTATCTGCTTAAAGATATACTCTCTCATAACATCATTATCAAAGAGTCCATGAATGAAAGTTCCATAGAGGTTTTTTGCCTCTTTACAGCGCTTTTTAGTGATGCCATTATGTATCTCATACCCATCGACCATCATGCCAAATATATTGTAAGAGCCTTTTTTGACAATCTTCTCTTGTGCAAAGGTAACAGCACCTTTAAGTCGTCCAAATCCAGTCACAACCTTGAACTCAGACTCTACTTTTTCATCATCAAGTATCTGCTCAAACATCATCTCGTAACCACCACATATAGCCACTACTAGAGTTTTTTTAGAGCTAAGTTTTTTCTCAAATCCTCTCTCTCTCAGCCAAGACAAATCATCTATAACTCGTTTACTTCCAGGGAGTATTATAAGATCACATGAACTCATCTCACTCACAGAGGTGATGAAACGCAGTTCAATCTCTTCATCTACTACAAGAGGCTCAAAGTCTGTAAAGTTTGAGATATGAGGAAGTTTGATGACACCCACAGTTATGATGGCATTTCTTGTATCTTGAGAGTAGTTCATAAGAGACTGTGAATCTTCAAATCCAAGATTAAAAGGCTTAAAAGGGACAACTCCTAAAACAGGAATTTTAAACTCGTTTTGGATGATTTTTACACCCTCATCAAAGAGAGACATATCCCCTTGAAACTTGTTTATAACAACACCTATAACGTTTTTACAAAGTTTGTTAGGAAGTAAGTTATAAACGCCATATATAGAAGCAAAAACACCACCTCGTTGTATGTCTGCGACAAGAATTATTTTAGTGTTAAACTCATCTGCTACATATATGTTTGAGAGGTCTTTACTCATTAGGTTTAACTCAACTGGACTACCTGCACCCTCTGCAACTATGCACTCAAACTCAGATTGGAGAGAAGTAAACGCAGTCTTAACGATAGGTTGGAGCTTTTTGATGTTACGATAGTACTCCCAAACATCAGTGTTACCAACACTTTTACCATTGACAATCATATGCGCCCGTGATTTCCCCCCTGACTTTAAAAGGATGGGGTTAAACGCAGACCTAGTTTTAAGCCCAATAGCCTCAGCCGCAAAAAACTGAGGAATAGCTATCTCACCACTATCTAGGTCAGTCACTTGGGAGTTGTTTGAGACATTTTGTGCTTTAAATGGAGCTACTTTTATGCCGCGTTTATGAAGCAGATAAGTGATAGCAAAAGAGAGAGTAGATTTCCCTGCATCGCTACTTGTTCCAAAGATACTAAGAGAGTGCAAGAAGAGCCTCTTTAAGTGCATTATGCGATGCTACATCTTTTACAGCAAAACGCAGCCAGTTGTTGTTTAGGTAGTCAAAACTTGCACATTTTCTCACAAGTATTTTTTGTTCTAAAAGTTTTCCCCAAAGTTCTTCACCATTAGTTGCATATGTTAGGATGAAGTTAGAATCACTCTCGACTATCTCTGTAAAGAGTTTAGACTCTGTTAGTATGTTTGTTAGTTCTTCTTTTTGTATTTTGTGGAGTTCTCGACTTTTTTTCTCAAAACTCTCATCAGATAAACGCTTTGTGAGAAAGTTTACATCAAGACTTGAGAGATGCCAAAGTGGGGTTGAAAGTTTTTGGATGTTTTTCTTATGTGAAAAAATCGCTCCAACTCGCACACCTGCACAAGAGTAAAACTTAGAAAAAGAGTGAATGATATAGAGCCATTTATAGTTGTTTATCTCTTGACGCATGGATGCCAGCGCTTCAAACTCTAAAAAACTCTCATCAAGCACGATAGTACACTCAAGTTCCATCCATTTAGTCATAAGTTCTTTTATATTTTTATAGTAAGTGCCTTCTGGTGTAGAGGGATTGACAAAAACTACTATGGAGTCATCAAGTGGGGGCTGTGTTTCATCTTCTATGCGGTTGATTTTATAGATGTTCTTTTTTGTCTTGAGTGCTGCCTTTTCATATTCGCCATACAGAGGTGCATACAAAAAGACATTTTTTCGTTTCAGTGAAGCAAAAAGCTCATAGATGGCACTTGTTGCACCACCAAAGAGAGCTATTTGACTCTTTTTAAGTGCATACTTTTGCGCTAAAAACTCACGAAAGTCTTTATACTCACTATCTGGGTACTGTGCTACTTCTTTACTTGAGAATGAGAAGTTTATATCTGGTTGGTAGAGATTAATGTTTGAAGAGAAGTCTATTATCTCCTCTGGGTCACACTCAATTCTTTTGGCATATTTATATATGTTTGCACCATGTTTCATATCTCTACATCATCCCAAAACTCATCAAAGTCTAAGTTTGTCATAGCATTTTCGTTATCAAGATTTTTTTCTAATAGTATTTTGTTTTGTGCATTAAAGTAGACTTCAAGGGCTTCATTTATTATGCTTGATTCGTCTTTTTTGAGAATCTTTTTAAAGTTTTCAAGGTTCTCATAATTATCTTGGTTTATGGATATATTCATGCTGTTATTTTACCAAAATATCAACTCTTTTGCTCTTTTAACATCACTTTGTTCAGAAATACGCAGCATTCCATAAAAAAGGGAGGCAATTTTTATGGTATCTAAAAGCTCTTTTTGACTTATCTTTTTAGCAGCAGTTTGGTTATAAGTGTTTAAAAAAATTCTTATGTAGGATTTGCGTTTAGAAGTGTTAAAAGAGAGTAGGGCTACTGCGATGTCAAAAACATAAGAGCCATTACCTCCATCTATGAAGTCAAAGACTCCTATTGTCTGTCCATCAAAAACAGTGTTGTCTCTAAAGAGGTCTCCATGGATAAAACCATCATTCTTAGGTTTGTAGTCTTTCAAAATTTCAAGCTCTTTATAAAAACGATAGTTACTGCGTTTAATCTTTAGAAGTGTATCTTTTATGGCATAACTTTTTAAAAAATCTTCACTACAATGAAGCCCTTTGGCATGAAACCTCGCCATAAAACGGGCAAGTGCTTGAATGTGAAAAAGATGTATGGTTTTAGGAACTTTACCCCTAAGCTTATCATAGAGGTACCATCCATCTGTATGGGCAAGAAGTTGTGGCACATTTAATCCTCCATCTGATAAATGCTCCAAGAGCATTGCATCAAGAGAGATTTTCTCTTTTATGTCGCGTTCATAAAACTTTATAACATACTTATCTGAGATGTATGTTGTGTCCATAACACCGCTAGTACTTGGTATAAGGCTTGAAAAGGTGTAAGAGGGAAAAAGTGTTTTAACTTGAGAAAGTGTAAGAGCTCTTTTAACACCCATTGATTATAGTGTACACTGCTTCATAACTTTAGTCCACTCAAGGTCAAAGTTCTTTTCAACATAAGAGCGGTGATGGGGAACGCCACATTTTGAGCAGTCTTGGTGGATTTTATCTCCATAAACACCTTGGCGTCCATCTTTTGACTCGATGTCACAAAAGCTGTACTGAGTATTTATTTGTACCTTTTTTATGCCCTCATCATCAAAGCGAAAGTTTGGACAGGCACAGAGGTAACAGTTGAGCTTTTCCATGTCGTGGCATTTTTTATTGTCTTTATACAGAGGACAGAAGTCAGGCTCTGCGTTTAGCATATTTTCAAAATCAAAGTAGTCTATTATTTGTGTTTTTGTGTAGTTTTCTGCCATGAGTTTAGTAACTATGACCTTGTGTTTTTGTGCATGTTCTTTGAACCATGATGTATAACTCAAATGTATATCCTTTAAAAACAATAATTTATTGATTATGTAGAGTTATATCATAAATAGTTACAATTATAGGGGGATAAATAAAAAAATATATGTAGAAAAGGAGAAGAGAGGAAAAACCTCTCTTATTAGTTGACTTTTGTCCAAGTCCCTGCACCATTTTGTACATTTTCTCTATTAAAAGAGCCACCTGCTGCTTCATTGTCGTGACCAAACTGACTTGCTGCTTGTTGTTGGTTCATATTTTGTGCTCTGTTCATGTCATCGCTATGCTCCATTTGCATCTCAGTTGCATGTTCTTGCATCTGATTTTGAGTTCCAGTTGGCATTTTTGATTGAATTTGTTCTAGCATAGCTGCTTTATCTTCTGGAGACATTTGTGCTATCTTTTCTTTAAACTGATTCATTAGTTCTGCACGATCTTCAGGCTTAGCATTTTGCATAGCCTCTTGGTTAGAAGTAAGTGTTTCGTTTATTGCACTATCTGTTTGTGCAAAACCTAAAGTTAATGTTCCCATCACTACTAGTGATAAAATAATTTTTGTCGCTTTCATTGTGTATTCCTTGTGTTTTGATAGCCGTAGTATCACACAAAAGTGTTAGCAAAGTGTTAGTTGATTTAAACTTTATCAATGAAAAAGGTATAATTATACACTTTAACTTATTACGAGGATATGGATAATGAAAACACAAAAATTCTCTTATCAGTTCACCCCAGCAGGTATAACTTCAAACTTTGTACCTTTGATAGTGATACTTTATGCTGACGTAGGTATGCACCTAGAAGACTTTGAATATAAAATGTGGAATGTATTGCAGATTTGCTCTTATGGTATAGATGAAGGATCCTTAGAGGAACTTATAGTAGAGTTTTCTGAAACTTATGAGTGTGAAGATTATGTATTTGCATATGGGGATGTCAAGAGTATAAAGAAAACTATCTCTAAGGGTGTTATAGTTGAGAGCAACACTATATATGCAAGTGCATCGGAGTTGAGCCAAAGAGATAAGCTCAAAAAAGTTTTAGATGAGTTTGAAAAAATGGTACCTGATCTTTAAAGAGCATCTTCTTGTATACTTTGGAGTTCGCGTTCACTGAGAACTAAGTTGCAGAGTTCTTTTGTTAAGAGTAGAAAACTGTCAGCACTTGATGTTGGTGAGTAGCATTTTACAACAACCTTATGCTCATAAAAGAACTCTTCTATATCTGAGTCACATGTGAGCGAGAGAAGTGCTTTGTACATTTTATAGATAGAGTTTGACTCTTGGGGAATATCATCACATCCTTCTATGCTAAAGTTTGCACAAGAAGTAGGGACTATGCTTAGAGACGAATCACTACTAAGAAAATAAGCAGAGCCTTTTATCTCAATGGAGATTTTTTTTGGCTTATTTGTATGGTTTTTAAGACTTTCTTGTTTCTTTATGAGTTGCTCAATTGCATCTTCGTCCCAAAAACCACCCTCATCACCACCTTCAAAACCACCCATGCCTTAAACCTTTATGTATTAAACTGCGTAAACTCTTATTTTTTCTGTTTCGAGTTGACCATTTAAGATTCTTTGTATAGAAGTAAGTGTTCCACCAGAACTTTCACATGAACCACAAGCACCTACATAAGAGATATAAACATCAGTGAGTCCATTTGTTTCTTTAACATCGATGAAGTCTAAGTCTCCATCATCGGCTTGTAAAAATTCTCTAATTTTTTCATCGATGATAACATCAATAGCATTTATTTTTTGAATAAGAGTTAGTTTTTCAAACCCGATTTCTATCGCTTCTTTTGTTTTCATAATAATATCTTTATGTTAAATTTAATTATGGAATTTTACACTGTTTATGCTATATTTTGACTAAGTTAGAAATGTTAATTTTAGAAGTTTATGTTAGTATCTCATAAAAAAGGATTTGATATATGTGTGGAGTGTTTGGGATAGTTGGAGAGTATAATGAAAACATGGCAAAAAAAGCTTTGGCCAAGCTCTCACATCGTGGACCTGACCACTGTGGCATCATCCAAGAGCAAAGACTCTTTTTCGCACATCAACGCCTTAGTATAAAAGACTCCCATCATCGTTCACACCAACCCCTAAAACATCAAGATGTTTTACTCTCCTTTAACGGGGAGATTTATAACTTTAAAGAGTTGAAAAAAGAGTTGGACTTTGAGTTTAAAACACAGGGTGACAGTGAAGTCATCATCGCAGCTTATCTTAAATGGGGAGTAGACTTTGTGAGTCATCTTCGAGGTATGTTTGCAATCGCTTTACTTGATGGTGAAACACTTTATCTCTTTCGTGATAGACTTGGAAAAAAGCCGCTTTATTATCTTCATGGGGACTCTTTTGTTTTTGCCTCAGAGATAAAAGCACTTGTTCCTTTTTTGAAAAAAGTACAGATGGATGAAGATGCACTTCTTTCATACCTCTCTTTTTTAGCTCCAGCACCACCCTATACTTTTTTCAAAAACATAAAAACTTTGGCTGCTGGTGAGTATGGAATGTATAAAAACGATACTTTGATTATTCAAAGATATTATGATATTTTATCTACTAAACCAAATATAATTACAGATAAGTATGAGGCACTTACAAGCATTGAACGGGTCTTAGAGGAGTCAATGTCTCTGCGTTTGCAGAGTGAAGCATCAACAGCATCCCTTCTCTCAGGTGGAATTGATAGTGCAACAATAAACTACTATGCTAAGAAACAAGGCTTAAATCTACCTACTTACACTCTTGGATATAAAGAGTTTGCAAAGTATGATGAGCGTGAAAATGCAAAGGCCACGGCTGATTTTTTAGGGGTAAGTAACACGGCTGTTGAGATAGATGAGGCTGCGTTTATACAAGCAAGTGATAGAGTATTAGATACACTTGACCAACCCCTTAACGATCCTGCGGCAGTTCCTCTTTATCTATTGTTTGAGCAAATAAAAGCTGATGGGCATAAGGTTGTACTTAGTGGAGAGGGGAGTGATGAACTTTTTTTGGGTTATAGACAGTACTTTGAGTATCTCGATATAGAGAATATGGGTAATTTACTCCATAAAAACTGGTTAAAAAAGTACTTTCGCTCTAATTATTCAAACAATAGAGAATGGGAATGGTACAAACGCATTTTTGATGACACTTTGCTTTTTCGTACAAGTGGAGAGAGTTTTTCTGACCTTCAAAAAAATGCTTTAATGAAAAGAAATGTAAAAGATAATGCTGGTTTGAAGTATCTTGAGCAGTACAGAGAGAGATTTGTAAGCTCTGAGCATACGGATGAGTCTATCTGGTACTCTTACATAGACTTAAATATCTTTCAAACCGAACACTTTTTGACAAAACTAGACCGTGTTAGCATGGCTCATTCCATAGAAGCACGGACTCCTTTTTTAGACCATAAACTAGTAGAGACAGTTTTTAGTATAGACCCTAAACTTCGATATGAAGACGGAGTGACTAAAGCTCTACTTAAAAATGTGATGCAGGGAAAACTCGATGAGAAGATACTCAAACGCAAGAAAAAAGGTTTTGCAAATCCTTATATGGAGTATCTCATAAGTTCTAAAAAAATTGACCTGATTAAAGAGGTAAACAAAGAAACAGGACTTTTTCGAGAAAAAGTCTTAGATGAGTATATAAGTGGTGCTTCGAGAGGTGCTTTTAAACAGCATATATGGGGACTTTATGTGCTTTCGTATTGGATAAAGAAAAACCTACTTTAATATGCTAAACTTGCGTAATTAAAGGGGTAGTTATGATAAAAACAATACAAAAATATACAACGACAAATACACTTGTAATCGCTGGAATTATTCTAGGGGTTCTTTTTGGCTCATTTCTTCCAGACTTAGCACTCCAACAGCAGGTTATCGGTACTGCATTTATATACTTTCTTAAAATGATAGTAGTTCCTTTAGTGTTTTCAAGTATTTTTGTAGCTATCCTTGGTCTAGGCTCCATAGACCATCTCAAACGCCTTGGTATTCGTACTATCGGACTTTATATGCTTACAACGACACTTGCTGTAGTTTTAGCAATAGTTGCTATGAACATTTTCCATATAGGTGAGCATATGAGTAGTGAGGGTTTAGAGTTCGCAAAAGCTCAAGCGATAGCCCCTTTTTCGATAGAAGCAATGCTACTGAGTTTTATCCCGACAAATATTTTTCACTCACTTAGCAGTGGCTCCATGATGCAGATTATAGTTTTTGCAGTGATGTTTGGAGTTGCATCTTTGTATCTTAGCCATAAACAACAAGAACCTCTTGTAAACCTTTTTAGTTCTATGAGTGAAGCGATGCTTACAATATCTGAGTGGATTATAAAACTTACTCCAATCGGTGTTTTTTCTCTTATCTCCTATGTTATCGCAGACCAAGGCATAGAAGTTATACTTGGTCTTTACAAGTACATCTTAGTTGTTGTTGGCGTTATAATCTTTCATGGTATTGTTACACTTCCTTTAGTGTTAAAAATCTTCGCTAGAATAAATCCATATAAGTATTTACTCTCTGTAAGAGAAGCATCTATCATGGCATTTTCAACGGCTTCTTCAGCAGCTACACTTCCCGTAAGTATGCGTATAGTAGAGGAAATAGGGGGAGTGGATAAAAAAACTGCCTCTTTTGTTCTGCCTTTGGGTGCTACTGTTTCTATGGATGGAACAGCTGCTTATTTAAGTGTTGCTGTTTTATATATAGCAAATTTATCAGGAACAGTTCTTAGTTTTGGTGATCAAGTACTTTTAGGTGTTACGGTTGTATCACTAAGCATCGGAGTGGCTGCCCTTCCGAGTGCTTCACTTGTAATGATGGTAGTTATACTAAACCAACTAGGTCTTCCTGTCGAGTACATAGCCGTAGTCGTCGCAGTAGATAGAATCTTAGATATGTGTCGCACCTCACTCAACGTTACTTCGGACTTAGTCGTTACAAAAATCATTGATGTATATGAAAAACGAAGCTAAAACTTACAAGTATTTACTGCTCTTAGCAATGCTGCTATGGGGTGGGGGCTGGACAGCTCTTAAAATTCTTACTTATACACAAACCATAGAAGTCATCGTCTTTTGGCGTTTCTTTTTGATGAGTCTCTCTTTTATCCCTATTCTTTATTTTTTTAACAAACCTATCACTTTAAATAGAGGTGCATTGGTCTACATTGGAAGCAGTTCTGTTTTAAACATTTTGTTTATGGTTTTTTCTTTTATTGGGATTTCTGCTGGTTCTGCCGGTTCGGGAAGTGTCATCATCACTACTTTTAGTCCGATTTTGACTTTTATACTCTTTGCATTTTTATATAAAAAGCATTTGAATAAAGTACAGTACATCGCACTTACTTTAGGTCTTGTAGGTGGTTTTGTCTTACTAGAACTTGATGATATATCACTCTTTTTAAACAGCTCAAACATCTACTTTTTACTCTGTGCTTTAGTATGGGCAGGAGTAACTCTACTCTCTCAACACTCAGCAAAACACATCCATCCAATTCATTATAGTTTTTTTATTTCTATTGTAGCTACGATTAGTGCCTTTATTTATGGATATGATGCAGGTTTACTAAGTGTTTTTGATGAAGGTCTTAACTTTTGGATTTCTTTGATTTACCTTGCTGTTTTTGGTCAAGCGGTAGCAACAACTATCTTTTTTATGGCTTCGTCTAAACTAGGAAGTCAGACTACAAGCTCGTTTATGTTTCTTGTCCCACTTTTTGCACTTTTTAGTGCATGGTTAGTCTTAGATGAGTCAATTGAACTACATATTATCATCGGTGGACTTGTGAGTATGTTGGCTGTGTATTACTTAAATAAAAAATAATTTAATACGATATTTATTATAATTAAAATATAATATTCTTATAATGGAGTTTAAATGAAGAAAATATTAATACTTGGTGGTGGTTTTGCTGGACTTGATGCAGCCATTCACTTGAGAAAATTAAACTATGATGTTACACTCGTAAGCGAGAGAGACTACTTTTATATCTACCCTACATCTATATGGGTGCCTACTCATGCGAGTGAGTTTAAAGATGTTTGTGTTGATCTGCATCGACTAGAGGGTGTACATCATTTTAAACTAATAGTAGATAGTGTAAGTACAATCTCAAAACAAGACAACTCTGTTACTTTAGCTTCACATGGAACTATAAATAATTATGACTATTTAGTTATCGGTTTAGGTGCAGCAAAGATGAAACATAAAGGCATCGAAAATACTCTTTCAATCTGTGGAAAACCAGAAGATTCATTAAAAATTCGTGATGCACTTGATGCCTTAGTTCTTAAGGGAAGTGGTAAAATTGCAATGGGCTTTGGAGGTAATCCTAAAGATAGTTCTGCTGTCCGTGGTGGTCCTGCGTTTGAGTTACTCTTTAATGTTCATAATATGCTCAAGAAAAAAGGCATAAGAGAAAAGTTTGAACTTACTTTTTTTGCTCCTATGACTAAACCTGGACAGCGCATGGGACCACAAGCACTCGATATGATGGATACATTTTTTGATAAACTCCAGATAAAAAAACATTTTGGTAAAAAAATAACTAGCTTTTGTAAAGAGGGCATAAACTTTGAAGATGAGACCCTACTTGAATCTGACTTTACTATGTTTATCCCCGCTGGAAATGGACATGAACTCGTTATAAACTCTGACCTACCTAAAAATGCAGCTGGTTTTATAAAAACAGATGATTACTCCAATGTACTAGAAGAAGATGGAACTGCAACAAACATCTATGCTATAGGTGATGCAGCAGCACTTGAAGGACAAGACTGGAGAGCAAAGCAGGGGCATATGGCAGAGTTAATGGCTAAAAATGTAGCATATAACATTCATGCAAGAGAAAATGATAGAGATGATTTTAAAGGATACAGCGAGCATATAAACATTATCTGTGTTATGGATAGTGGTGATGGTGCCTCGTTCGTTTACCGTGATGCAAAACGATCTTTTATGCTTCCTTTACCTTTCATAGGACACTGGCTCAAACGCGGCTGGGGAGTTTACTGTAAGAACTCTAAATTAGGAAAGATTCCAAGAATTCCTGGAATGTAAGAGAGAGATTAGTTCCATTCACAATTTATTTACATTTGTGTCATATACTACTGACATGAAAAGGAACTAAACCAATCTTTTCTCTCCTTGTTCAACCTCAAGAAGATTAGTCGTTTTCTTTAGCTTTACGTTTTAATTTCATTTTTCGTTTAGCTAATTCGCGCATATCTTCGGTGGTATCACTCTCATCCATTATTTCAACACCTAAAATAGTTTCAACACAATCTTCTAGTGTAATGATTCCATCAGTTTGGTCATAATTATCCATGACTAAAAACATATGATCTTTTTTGGTAATAAACATATCGAGTGCTTTACTCACAGGAACATTTTCATTGATGGAAAACATCTCTTTTTTGATTGACCTTAGGGTGACACTATCATCGCTAAGTGCTTGTTTGAAAATTCTTTTTGTCAGAACTAGACCAGTAACATTTTCAATACTGTCTTTATAAACAGGAATACGGGAAAACTTAAAGATAGATTCTTCTGTTTCGATAACCTCTTTGATTGTCATAGTCTCATCAAGGGCAAAAACAACAGAACGTGGAGTTAAAACCTCACTTACTTTAATGTTGTCAAGGTTTAAAATATTTTCAATGACATCGGACTCTTTCTCGTCTATAACGCCATCATCTTCACTTTGTAGCATAGACTCAAGGAGTTCTTCTTTTGTAAGCGAGTTAGCATCATCTACACCTCTACCAATTTTGTTAGTTACAAAAAGAGTCATAAGAATGATAGGATATGTTATCCAGATAAAAATACGGATAAACTGTGAAGCAAGTGGTGCTAAGGTCTTCCAGTACATCGCTCCGATAGTTTTAGGGATAATCTCACTTAAAAAAAGAATAGCAAAAGTTAAAACTATGGAAACAATAACTACGGCGTCATTTCCCCAGATAATTGCTGCTTGGGCACCAACGGCTGCTGCACCTAAAGTATTTGCAATAGTGTTGAGTATTAAAATTCCTGCGATAGATTTGTTAATGTTTTCTTTTTGTACCCGCAGAAGGTTTCCAGCAGTAGGGCGTTCTTTTTCTAAAACTGCGACATAAGACATATTGATTGAGAGTAGTACTGACTCTAAAACAGAGCAGATAAATGAAACCCCAACAGAGAGGATAAAAAATAGTATTAATAGATCCAAATTTTACAAATTCCTTAAAGTAATATATATGTAGCAAGTGCCAAAAAGCTAAAAAAGCCTACAACATCGGTAACCGTAGTTAAAATAACGGTACTCCCAATAGCAGGATCAACATCCATTCTTTTTAAAAGAAGAGGAATACTTGCCCCAAAAAGTCCCGCAAATAAAAGGTTTATAAGCATACTTAGTGCTATAACAAGACCAAGCATAGTAGTGTCAAACCATATTGCTGCGATAATTCCTATTATTATAGCGAATATGAGACCATTTACAAGGGCGATAATTACCTCTTTTTTTATAATACGCATTGCATCACCTTTAGAAATGTCTCCAAGGGCGAGTTGTCGCACAACAACTGTAAGTGTTTGAGTACCTGCGTTTCCACCCATAGAAGCGACTATTGGCATTAAAACAGCAAGTGCTACCATGCTTTGGAGTGTATCTGCAAAAAGTCCTATGACTAAAGAGGCGGCAATTGCTGTAAGGAGGTTAAACGCAAGCCAAGTAGCACGCTTACGCCCTGCTGGAAGTATCTCTTCATCTTCTTCAGCCTCATCATCAACACCGGCAAGGTTATACATCTGCTCAGTTGCATGTTCGTTTATGATGTCATAAATATCATCTGAAGTGATACGACCAAGTAAAACCCCATAAGCATTTACTATAGCTAAAACAGAGAGGTCATATTCTTCAAAGATATGTACAACTTCTTTTATTGCATCTGTATCTACAGCTTTTATGGGTTCAAAACTCTCTTCGCTTGCGTTTATATTCTGTATAACTGACTTAGAAAAATCAAAAATAAGTAAGTCATCTAAACCTACTGCATATTTTAGTTTTTTGTCCTCATCTGTGATAAAAAGATTTTGAACATTTTCTACTTCATTTTCTTTACGAAGTTTAGCAAATCGTTTGATGACATCTTGTACTATTTCATTTTTGTTCGCTGTGAAGAGCTCAAGTTGCATATGTGATCCAGCTTCATCTTCATCATATGTTTTAAGCTTTTGAATCTCTTCTTGGTCATCCTCATGGAGACCCTTAAAAACTTGACTTGCCATATTCTCATCAAGCTCTTCAAGCTCTTGCATAAACTCTGCTTGATCATCAGACTCAAGTTCTGTGACTGCATGAGAGAGTTCGTTTACACTAAAGTTTTGGACAACATCATCAAAATATCTATCAGGAAGTGCAAGTGTTACATCTCCAACAAGATTCTTTGGTACAAGTTTAATGGCATCAGAAAATTCTTTATCACTTAAGCTTTTTAAAATTTTAGCAATATCAGTAGGGTGCATATCACCTATTTCATGTGCACTTAAATAATCTTGTAGTTGATTCATATACCTAATTATATCTAATTAATTGCTCTCTAAACTAAAGAAGAATAAAATAAAACTACTAATACTAATATAAGTAGCTATAATACATCTGTCTAGAATTAAAAGGAAAATATGATGAAAGCTTCGGACTTATTTATTAAAGCATTAGAAAACGAGGGTGTTGAATATATATTTGGAATTCCAGGGGAAGAGAACTTGGACTTTTTAGAATCAATGAGAACATCTAGTATAAAACTTATCTTAACTCGGCATGAACAGGGTGCAGGTTTTATGGCTGCTACCTATGGAAGACTTACAGGAAAAGTTGGTGTATGTTTATCAACTCTAGGACCAGGAGCTACAAACTTTGCTACGTCAGCAGCCTATGCACAACTTGGCGGTATGCCTATGATGATGATAACAGGACAAAAACCCATTAAACAATCCAAGCAGGGTCGCTTTCAGATTGTAGACATAGTTAGTATGTTCGCTCCAGTAACAAAATATGCTAAACAAGTCTCAAATGGAAATAACATTCCAGCAATGGTTCGAGATGCTTTTAAAATAGCTACAACAGAACGTCCCGGAGCAGTTTTAATCGAACTTCCAGAAGATATAGCAAGTGAAGATGTGAAGGATAACATTTACCCTGTGCAGCATTTCAAGTACCCTGTTGCATCGACTAGTGCACTAGAAGATGCAATAAGTATGATAGAAAAAGCAAAAAGACCACTTGTCCTTATCGGAGCAGGAGCAAATAGAACGAGAATCGGAAAAGCCTTAGAAAATTTTATAAACTATACTCAAATACCCTTCTTTACTACACAAATGGGAAAGGGTGTTGTAGATGAAAACCATGACCTCTGTCTTGGTTGTGCAGCACTCTCAGCAAATGACTATGTACATTGTGCGATACAAAGAGCAGATTTAATTATAAATATAGGACATGATGTTATTGAAAAACCACCATTTTTTATGGAAAACTCTCCCGAAGCTCAAAAAGTAATACATATAAACTTTTTTGCTTCTGAAGTGGATGACACATATTTTCCACAACTAGATATAGTTGGAGATATTGCTTCAAGTGTAGCACTATTAACAGAGCTCATTAATCCTCAAGAACATTGGGATTTTGATTATTATAAAAGAACAATTGTAGAAATAAATTCTCATCTTTCCAAATACTCACGAGATACAAGGTTTCCTATACTTCCTCAAAGTGCAGTACAGGCTATTCGTGATGTCCTTGATGATGAAGATATAGTTACTCTTGATAATGGTGTGTATAAAATCTGGTTTGCTAGAAACTACAAATGTGTAAAACCAAATACTATGTTACTCGACAATGCACTAGCAACTATGGGAGCGGGACTTCCCTCTGGAATGGCAGCAAAAATGGTTAATCCAGATAAAAAAGTTGTAGCAATTGCGGGTGATGGTGGGTTTATGATGAATTCACAAGAACTTGAAACTGCAGTGCGCTTGAATCTTGACTTGACGGTTATCATCTTAAATGATAACTCTTATGGAATGATACGATGGAAACAGGCAGGAATGGGCTTTGAAGACTTTGGATTAAAGCTTCAAAACCCTGATTTTGTTGCTTATGCTAACTCGTATGGAGCTTCAGGGCATCGACCAACATCACACATAGATTTTCAACAGACTCTTCGTGAGTGTGTTAATGCAAAAGGTGTTCATGTGATAGACTTGGAAGTGGATTATTCGCTTAACCATGCTATTTTAAATGAACTGCTTAAAAATATGACTTGTATGATATAAAGGCTTAAATATGAAAAAAATAGATGTATGCTCCCCGTTTGATAATAGTGTAGTAGGTAGTGTTCCTTTTTATGATATGGATGAAGTAAAAGCGATAATAAATAAGGCACATGAAACTTTTTATAATAGAAAAGAGGCGCTTCCAAAATATAAACGTGTTGCAATTCTTGAGAAACTTGTTGAAATTCTTACTGAGAATAAAGAGGAGCTAACAAAACTTTGTGCGAGTGAGGGTGGAAAACCATGGCTTGATTCACAAGTTGAGGTAGAACGCGGAATAAATGGTGTGAAGATAACGATAGAAGCATTGAATTCTCTTGAGGGTAAAGAAATAGCAATGGGGCATACACAAAGTAGCGCAAACCGCATGGCATTTACTTTTAAAGAACCCATAGGAGTTGTGGCTGCAATCTCTGCGTTTAATCATCCTTTTAATCTTGCAATCCATCAAATTATACCGGCTATTGCCGTTGGCTGTAGTGTGGTAATAAAACCAGCAACACAAACTCCACTCTCCGCATTTAGACTTTGTGAACTTCTCAAAGAAGCTGGTTTACCTGAAGGTTGGGCATCCGCTGTAGTGTGTGACCGTGAAGCAGGTGAACTACTGGCAACATCCCCTAAGATAAGTTTTTTAACATTTATAGGCTCTGGTTCTGTTGGTTGGTACTTAAACTCTAAAGTGGCACAAGGTACACGTGTGGCACTTGAACACGGTGGTGTAGCTCCTGTTATAGTCGAAGCAGATACAGATATAGAAGAACTCATACCCTCTATTGGTAAGGGTGGTTTTTACCATGCGGGTCAGGTTTGTGTATCGGTGCAGAGAGTTTATGTACATAAGTCTATTGTAGATGATGTTGCTTCAAAACTAGCAGAGTATGCAAAGAGCTTAAAAGTGGGTAATCAACTCGATAAGACAACTGAGGTTGGACCACTCATTAATAATAAAGAAGTAGATAGGGTAGCCTCATGGGTACTTGAAGCCAAGGAAAAAGGTGCAGAGATATTAACGGGAGGAGAAAAATTATCGGACTCTTGTTATGCCCCAACGGTTATACTAAATCCAAGTGATGATACACTAGTCTCTCAAAAAGAAATTTTTGGTCCAGTTGTCTGTGTCTACTCGTATGATAACATCGATGAGGCTATTAAAAGAGCTAATGCACTTGAAGTCTCTTTTCAAGCAGCCGTTTTTACAAAAAACATAGACACTGCGTTTAAAGTGGTACAAGAGTTAAACGCAACGGCTGTTATGGTAAATGACCACACTGCGTTTAGGGTTGACTGGATGCCCTTTGGTGGGGCAAAAAAGAGTGGTTTAGGTATGGGTGGAATACACCACTCAATGCAAGAGATGACAAATGAGAAGCTGATGGTGTTTAAATCAAATTCTTTACAAAGGTAAATTATGAAAAAATTAATAATCATTGGTGGAGGATATGCTGGAATTAGAGCAATACAGAAGTTAAAAGGTGTTGAGAATTTAGATATAACTTTAATCGACATTCAGCCTTATCATTATCTACAAACTGAAGTTTATTCACTCATTGCAACTACTGCATGGATTACAGATGTAACAGTTGACCTACAATCAATTTGTGAGTTTAATGATAATGTAAACTTCATTCGCTCAAAGGTTACAGGGATTGACTTTGATGAGAACAGTATTTTATGCGAAGACACTCAGTTGTTTTATGACTATCTTATTATCGCCTCTGGAAGTAAAACAAACTTTCCAAAATCTATAGGTGGACTCAAAGAGAATAGTATAGGTATCAAGTCATTAGATAATGCCTTTTTTCTAAAGCAAGAATTTTCAAAACAGTTATATGCTTTGATGTCACGTAACTTGTCTAGTAGTGATAGGTATTTTAACATTGTGATTGGTGGTGCTGGTCTGAGCGGTGTTGAAATTGCAGCTGAAATGGCTGCAAAAACAAACCGCTATATCAATGCAAATCATATAGACAAGTACAAACTAAGAATTTATCTTATATCATCAGGAGAGTCTGTACTTAAAGGGATGAATCCTTACCTACAAGAAAAGTCTCTTGAACGACTCCAGAAACTAGGGGTACATGTTTTACTCAAAACACGAATAGATAGTGTGGATGAGCATGTAGTGCATTTAAATAATGGAGAGTCTTTAGACTGTCACTACTTAATCTTTACGGGTGGTGTTACAACAAGTGACTTTATAAAAAAACTAACAGGCTGTGAACTGAGTAAAAATGGACAGGTAGTAGTGACAGATACGATGCAACTCCCTGCACATGAGAATACTTATGCGATTGGTGATGTGGCATGCTTAAAAGATAAAGAAGGAAATCCTATACCATCAACAGCACATGCAGCTGAACAATCAGCAGAAATAGCAACGGCAAACATAAAACTTGCGCTAGAGGGTAAAGTACAAAAGAAACAGTATGTTAGAGCAGAGGGAGTACTTGTAGCATTAGGAAGTAAAAATGCAGCGGTTGTTTTGTTTGATAAGTATAAATTCTCAGGATATTTGGGTTATCTATTAAAGCATTTAATTACATGGAACTATAAGCATTCACTTGATAATAATGCCAAAGCAGTCCATAAACTAAGAGTCTAGGTGAATCACTTTAAAAGTGATTCTTCTCTATCGTCTATAATCATTAAAAGTGCTGGTAAGGCAACTAAGTCAACAACTACTGCGATAATGAGAGCAGATGCCGTTACTACACCAAAATGATAGTTTGGGTTAAAGTCACTAAAGATAAACACTAAAAATGCAAGGCTAAGAACGATAGTTGTAAAAATAATCGCTGAACCGGCATAGCTCATTACATATTTCATCGCTTCTTCTAGGGAGTCCCCGCGTTTACGAGCTTCTATGTACTTGACCATAAAGTGAATCGTATCATCGACTGCTACACCGATGATGATAGCTCCCGCAATAGCCACACCCATATCTATGTCAATATCTAACCAGCCCATAACACCAACTACAAGTGCTATTGGCAAAATATTTGGTACGATAAAAAGTGGTAACATCCTCCAGTTCCTAAAGATAAGAAGCATAATAATTGAGATGAGTACAACTGCGAGGGTGATAGACTGTATAAGAGTATCGGTTACATCGTGTTGCATATGTGCAAACATTACAGTCTGTCCATTTACAGTTGCTGAGTAGGGTGTTTTACTCCACCAGTTCTCAATCCAGTTGATTATCTCTAAATCTTTTGATGTGTCAATTAGGTTTAGTGAAGCACTTACACGGAGTAGTCTCTCGTTTATATCCATCTTGTCATTGAGTTCCATACCTTGGGGTAAAGAAAGAGAATATAGTAGTAAGTACTGAGCAACAAGTTCTTTGTTTTTAGGAACTGTCTTAGAGTCATTCATTACATTATTAAAGACCTTAATGATGTCTAGTAGAGAGTCAAGATGTCTTACATCACTATACTTGCTAGATAACTCACGGTAAAAGTTCTCCACAGTATGTAAAAACTTAGGGTCTTTTATGCCATCATTTACTTTAGAATCAACAATAATCTCATAAGACATAGGACCTGTTAGCTTATCTTGCATCTCTTTTACAGCTACACGAAATGGAAAATCTTCTTTAAAATACTTTACCGTATTTGAGTCAACATTCGCTTGAAATATTCCTACTCCTATACCTATAAAAAGTAGAGTGCTAAGTGTTAAAATAAGTTTGGCATTTTGACTTAAAAAGTGTGTATACCAAACTGCAAAAGGATGGTGCTTAGCCTCCATAATATTCTTATCTGCTTTGATATTTGGGTTAAGTATAGCCAACATTGCTGGAACAAAAAGTATGGTGAGCACAAATGCCAAAAGTGCAGCACTAGCAGTTGCAATCCCTAAGGTTTGTATGGGGACAACAGCAGAAATACCTAAAGAAGCAAAACCAATAGAAGTTGTAATAGAAGTAAGAAATATCGCTAAAAAGTTTTTCTTCACACTATAATGAATCGACTCATGGTTACTCATACCTTTTTTTCGAGCCATAGTATAAATCCACAGGAGGTGCATAGCATCTGCGATACCGATAGCGACAACAAAAACAGGGATATTTGCTGTAAAGTTGTTGAGTTTAAAGCCTAAAAGTACCTGTATAGAGAGCACGATTAAAAATGTAAATATAACCACGATAATACTCACAATCATAGAAGAGAATTTTCTAAAGATAAGCAGTAGCAGAACCATAGCAATAAGAATAACAGCGGGAGTAAATATTCCTCCATCATGTTGTGCTATCTCGATAAAAGAGGTGTTTATAATCGGTCCACCACCAAGATAGAACTTATAGCCATTCTTTTTCTCTTCTGGTGCGATGATTTTTAAAACAGCATCACGCAGTTTAAAACTAACCTGTGGGTCATCACCTGCTTTTGGAGTCATACGACCAGCAATCATCGTCGTTCTTGCATCTTTTGAGATGAGTTTACCAACAATGATGTCTTGTTTTAGTGCTATCTCTTTTTTAGCTAGTAGTTGTTTGAGTGTGTAAGATTGAGGGTCTTCTATAAAGTCCTCAACAACAACTTCGTCGGGGTACTCTTCATCAGAGTGAACATACTGGAAGTTAGTGATGGAATCAACTCTAGCGATATACTGCGTTTGCCATAGTTTTTTTGTAATGGTATCTATGGAAGCAAGTGCTTCTTTTGTAAAAATACCATCTTCACTTGTAAACATTATAGTAACAGTATCATCATTACCAAATATTGCACGGAAGTTGTCATAGTTTTTAAGAATTTTAGACTCTTCTCCAAACCATATTCTATAACTTCCTTCAAACTCTAAGGTTTTTAAAGATGATGCCATTATGATAGTAATGAGAGGAATGATTACAGCTATTACCCATCTGAATTTTATAACTCTATTTACAAATTTTTCCATTATTTCCCTTTATCTATTCTAAAAATAGTATGCGATATTTATACCTAGTTTTTGGTGCTCTCCCAACAGTGCATACGCTGTTGTTTTTGTAGTAGATGGCTCTATGTAGTAGTAGTCTAGTGCTACTTTAAAACTATCTTCAACACGACTCTCAAACTTTAGATAGTAAACTTGTTCATCATAATCTAAGTCAAAGATACCGCCACCTACAAAAGAGCTATCGTTAGTGTTGTTAAGTGTGTAGCGCATGCCGATAAATAAATCATTTTGCATAGTTTCAAAAAGTTCTAAGTCATCATATTTATCTGATTGGTATGTATCATAACGATAGTACTCACCTATGAGTCCTAGTGAATGACTTGAAACGATGTTTTCTAATGTATGCTCAATACCAAGTGCAAGATGTGAATAGTCTCCAACAAAAGAGTCCCCATCTACTTGTGCATAAAGCCCTTCTAGCTTTAGGAGAGTGCTGCCTACTACTAATGTATTGTAAGTCATAAATTTATTTACAAGGTAGACATTTTCTTCAAATCTTGTTGTCTGTCCAAATGTAGGTGAAGTAGGTATTAAGTTCTGGGGCGTGTTTGTAGTAAAATAACGTTGAGAGTCATAACCATTTTCATATATAAAGGCATAGTCAATTGCATACTCAGTATCTGTTGAGCCACTAAACTTGAGGTATAAAGAAGGACGATTTTTACTTTCTTGAGTTTTTAGAGTCCCATCATAACTTACAAATGATGGAAAAAAGTAGTAAACATAGGGCTGATTTGCCATAAATTGTTGTTCTTCTTGTGGTTTGCTTATAAGAGATAGCTCAGAGTTCTCAAAGTAGTGAGAGTATGCTATGTTGTAGACACCGAGTTTATCCTTACTAAAGAGGTCATTACGAAAGTCTGCAGGATTAAAGCCATCTACAATGTTTCTTAACTCCAACGAACCCCAAAACTCTATGCTTTTTCCAGCTTTAAGTGCATCATCATCAAAGTCATACTTGAGATAGAGTTCATCTATTCGTGCAAATGTTCTCTTCGTGTTTTTATCTTTTGAGTAAAAGTCATAGTATGCTTCTTGGGCATATAGTTTTGTAAAAATACTAAGAGAACCTTCTTCATATGTTAGTTCTAAGATCTGTTTTGATGTGAATGAGTTGGAATTTTTATCTTTTGGTGCTTTTAGGTAGAACTGAGAGTCAAAATCTATATGCCCGGAGACATCAATATCGGCTATTAATGAGACCCCTAGAGCTAAGATTGAGACTATTATTTTCATTATTTCAAGTATCTTTTATGAAAGTTTTTTGACTTTAAGCCAGTATTTATTTTTTGATTTGACCATATTAAAATAGTTGTTTTATCATTTTGTACATTTTTCATTGTAATTTTTCCGATTCTATACACATCAGAAAAATGTTTATAGTCTTCAAAAATAGCAATCTTTAATAGCTCTCTTTTCCTATCAAAGTATTCCATTTTTTGTACCAAAAATGTTTTTTTATCTATGTAAGAGATTAATTTGGTGTAGCCTGAGTATTTAGACACAGGTTTACTAAGTATCACATATAATCCATCTTTTAACGGTGCATCACCCTCATTATAAATGTATTTCTTAACATTAAATGCACTCAAGTCTTCGTATGAGAATTCACTGCCCATAAATGCACCCGATTTATTTTTACTTGCTATTCGCTTTACACGTTTGAGAGCGGGGAGATATAACCACTGGTCATCATCTTTTTGTACATGTTCATAAGATAAAAATTTTGTTCCTTTTACATCAGCTGGTGTAAGGAACTCCATAAGAGACTTATCTTCATCTTCACCTTCGAGAACTTGCATCTTCATGGAGCGTATTTTTTTCTGTCCGGCTGCATTTATAAGTGTCATATCCATTGTTGATGTTGCATCACCAAAACCACTCATAGCATTTTCACTATTTTGTGCGACTTCAAGGTTTGTGAGTGCAATAAGGTTACTTATGCTGATAAGAAAAATTAAAAGGTATTTCATTGTTTACTCCTAGTTAAAACTATGTAACAGTATAGCTATAAGAGATTAATAAGGTAAGTGTTTTTAGTGTTATTTAATTTATATTTGTAATGACCGTCTAATTCAATTACTACTCTATAATAATTTTTATGATTTCCAAATCTTACTCGTTTTACAGCAGAGACAATTTTTGGCACTTTTTCATAACTTCTTATGCTTATATCACGTTTAAAATCACAGACTATTCTATGTGGTTTTGTAAGTAAAAAGTTACGAAGAAGAGTATCTTTTGTAATTATTTTAATCTGATTTTTGTTTGCATACAAAGATATAAAGGGGAGTGAAGCAATTTTCCTTATCTTTTTATTTACTTTGAGGACTGCCTTGGACGTGTGCTTTTTTTCATCTCCACCAATGTTTTGAGAAACAAAAATTGGTAAATGCCAATCTACACTATTTCCAAGTGACTCTTTTATAGATACAAGAGAACCATCTAAATTCTTATAAGTGATAGTTACACTTTCTAAGGTTCTTGCTGTTGAAGGGAGAGTAATTGTAGCTCTTTTTAGTGGCTCGATTATTAGAACTTTATTTGTACTAAAAGGTATGTCAGTTTCATTTTTTGAAGGAAAAAAAGGATTTTGGCGAGCAGATAAAGAACTTATAAATACAAGACAAATCACGAAAATTTTTATCATATATATTCGCCTTTTGTTATTTCTAAGTATTATAGCAAATTAAAAGATTTATTGTGCACTTATCTCTTTGAGTTCAAAGTATTCGCGTTGTAGGTCGGCATTCTCAAGTTTAAGTCTAGAGACTTCATCTTGTAAATATACTTGATAATCTTGTAAACCAAAAAGAATTTCTAAAGAGGATGTTCCATAGAGTAGTACTCCAAGGTAAACACCAAGGATTACTACTATGAAAAGAAGAAAAAAGAACTTTTTAAGAGAAAGACCTAGATGCTTTTGAGTTATACTCTCAGTAGTGTCAATCCCTCCGTAAAGTTCTTCATTTTGCATAAGTTAATCTTTATGCTTAGTTAAAAAGTGCAGCACCTAAGTACTCACCATATACAACTTCATTTTCTATCTCAAGAAGGCGGTTGTATTTAGCAGTTCGCTCACCACGGGCAGTTGAACCTGTCTTAATCTGACCACAGTTAAGTGCTACTGCAAAGTCTGCGATAAAAGCATCTTCACTCTCACCTGAACGGTGACTCATAACACATGTGTAACCATTTCTTTGTGCTAAACGTACAGTTTGCATAGTCTCTGAAACTGAACCAATTTGATTTGGTTTGATAAGAATAGAGTTAGCGATACCTTCTCTAATTCCACGAGCAAGAATGTTTGCATTTGTGACAAAAAGGTCATCACCAACGATTTGAATCTTATCACCGAGTTTCTCAGTCATAAGTTTAAAACCAGCCCAATCATCTTCGTCTAAACCATCTTCAATTGAAACAATTGGGTATTTAGAACAAAGGTCTACATAATAATCAACTAACT
>NZ_JAEMVD010000077.1 GCF_029215975.1 Sulfurimonas sp. SAG-AH-194-C20 | reverse complement strand
CTAAAATATGAATTATTTTGCAAAAAGAATTATTCCATGTTTAGATGTTAAAGATGGGCGAGTTGTAAAAGGTGTAAATTTTGTTGGCCTCAAGGATGCAGGTGATCCAGTAGAAGTTGCACGTCGTTACAATGAAGAGGGTGCTGATGAACTTACATTTTTAGATATAACTGCATCAAGTGACAACCGAGACACTATAGTAGATATAGTTGCACAAGTTGCACGAGAGATATTTATTCCTCTGACTGTTGGTGGCGGCATAAGAAAACTTGACGATATCTACAAACTCCTCAATGTTGGTTGTGATAAAGTAAGTGTGAACTCAGCAGCTATAAAACGACCTGAACTAATAAATGAAAGTTCTAAACGTTTTGGCTCCCAATGTATAGTAACTGCAATAGATGTTAAACGAACTGAGAGTGGAAAGTATCATGTTTTTTTAAATGGTGGTCGTGTTGACACTGGACTTGATGCTGTAGAGTGGGCTAAAGAAGTAGTAGAACGAGGAAGTGGTGAGATACTACTAACATCAATGGATGCAGATGGTACTAAAGCTGGTTTTGAGCTCAACATAACAGAGCAAATTAGTAAAGCTGTAAATGTGCCTGTTATCGCGAGTGGCGGGGCAGGGACAATGGAGCATATAAAAGATGCGTTTGATTGTGGAGCTGACGCAGCACTTGCTGCTTCTATCTTTCATTACAAAGAGATTGATATTATGGACTTAAAACATTATTTACATGAACAAAATATACCAGTTCGACTTTAAAGGATAAATATACAATGATAATATGTGCAGGAAACAACGAAACTTTTAAATTTGCTCAGCCAATGGGTGTTGGACTTATAGAAATTTCTATGAACTTAACAAGACTTTGTCTTTTTGATAAACCAGAGTTTATACTCTTTGTTGGAAGTGCAGGCTCTTATGGAGATGCTAAACTCTTCGATATAGTCGAGAGTAAAACTGCATCAAATATCGAACTAGCATTTTTATCTAACGATGCTTATACGCCTCTGGATAATGTAGTCACTACAAATGAAACAAATATAAAAGATATAGTTGTAAACTCTTCTAACTATATCAGTACGAATGAAACTTTAACAAAGAACTTTCTAAAGCTTGGTGTTGGCATAGAAAATATGGAATTTTTTGCTGTTTTAAAAATAGCCCAAGAGTTCAATATACCAGCTGGTGGAGTCTTTTGTGTTACTAACTTTACTAACACTAACGCTCATGAAGATTTTTTGAAGAATCATGTAAAGGCAAAAGAGCTACTAACTGAGCATGTAAAAAAACGCATTAACGAGCTAACAAAAAAATGAGTGAATTAAGACCATCTTTAATGGACTACACTCAAAAAGAGTTAGAGTCATTTATTTCGCCAAAGTTTAGAGCCAAACAGATATATGACTGGCTTTACCATAACTATTCTTCTACTTATGAAGATATGAAAAACATTCCTAAAGCGATGAAGGAAGAGTTGAGTCAAGAGTATCTTGTAAATCCTCTAAGTATCAAAAACAAAGAAACATCTACTGATGGAACCATCAAGTATCTCTTGGAACTTCAAGATGGAAAGACTATGGAAGCTGTCTGGCTAAAGATGAAAGATGAACAGCATGATGCATCTGGAAATGTATGTCAAGAAGCGAAATATACTATCTGTGTTTCAACACAAGTTGGATGCAAAGTGGGCTGTACATTTTGCCTAACAGCTAAGGGTGGTTTTACACGTGACCTTAGTGCTGGTGAGATAGTTGCTCAAGTCGTTACACTTAAAAAAGATAACAACCACAAACGCAATCGTAAGATAAACATAGTCTATATGGGTATGGGTGAACCACTTGATAACCTAACAAACTTAGCAAAAGCCATAGAGATATTTAAAGAAGATGCAGGACTTTGTATAGGTGGTAAACGACAAACTGTTAGCACAAGTGGTCTCAGCACAAAAATAGATAAACTTGGAGAGATGGACTTAGGTGTTCACATAGCCATATCACTTCATGCTGTTGATGATGCACTTCGCTCAGAACTTATCCCTATGAACAAAGCTCATAATATCCAGTCTATTATGGAGGCTGTTAAACGCTTTCCTATAGACACTCGTAAACGTGTTATGTTTGAGTACCTAGTGATAAAAGGGAAGAATGACGATATAGGGAGTGCAAAGAAGCTCGTAAAACTCTTAGCAGACATCAAAGCTAAGGTAAACCTTATCTATTTTAATCCGTACCCTGGAACACCTTATGATAGACCCTCTAGAGCTGACATGGTTTCATTTCAAGAGTACTTAGTTAAACATGGTCTTTTATGTACCATACGAGACTCTAAGGGCATAGATATAAGTGCAGCATGTGGTCAGCTTAAAGAAAAAGTTGAAGGAGAAGTATAATGGAATCTATTAGTAGTGTAGATATAGCAGAAGTAATTCTTATCGTTATCGTTTTTGTAGTGGGAGTAGGTGGTTTTATGTATGCTGCACTCAAAGATGACAAGAAGTAAAAAGAATAAAGAGTCATGTAACCAAAATAATATTCTAAATATGGTAAAATAAATCTAAATCAATTTAAGGAATTAGTTATGTCAGAGAAATTAGATTCAGATAGAATAAGAGAGATATACAAACTTTGCAAAGGTCACTTTGGTGATGTGCGTTTCGTTGGAATCAAATACCATAATAAAATAGGTTGGATGGCAAAAGCTCAACTAGGTGATGACTTTGAGAACTTAACTGCAGATGGTAAAACAAGTTCTGATGCATTACAAAATCTTCGTGCACGTGTTAAAAAAATTATTAAAAGATATAACGGAGTTT
>NZ_JAEMVD010000081.1 GCF_029215975.1 Sulfurimonas sp. SAG-AH-194-C20 | reverse complement strand
ATACTTACCCGTACTATCTTTTACCTGATACCAAAAAACCTGTCCAAGTCCTGTTGTGTTTGGCCCTAGAACTGGTTTTCCCCATCCTTGTGGGATGTCTATGGATGTTAGTCTTTCTGAAACTAACTGACGAAGAAAGTAAATATCCATATCGTCTTCAAAGAAGATACTCACATAAGAGAGTCCAAAGATAGAGTTTGACATGATGAGTTTTACCCCAGCCATACCTGATACTGCGGACTCTATTGGGTAGGTAATTAACTTCTCTATATCCTCAGCCGAATTTCCCGGACTCTCTGTATAGATAACAACCTGTTTTGGTGTTATGTCTGGAAATGCATCTACAGGAATCTCTTGGTAGGCTTTAAAACCAAACGCAGAGATAGCGATAAATGCGACAAGAACGAGTACTTTATACTTGAGCGATAGCTCTATGAGTTTTTCTAACATAAAAAACCCCTAGTGTCCATGCTCGCCAAGAGCACCTTTGAGTATGAGTGATTTTACATAGTATGACTTGTCACTTACATACTCTTCACCCTCGTCTAAACCTTCAACGGCTACAAAATCTTCATCTTGTGAGAGAATTTTCACAACTTTTAAAGAGTACGGTGCTTCATGTTCTTCGTGATGTTCACCCTCACCCTCTTCATGATCCCCATGTTCATCACCACCCAGGTGGTCTCTCTCTTGAGCTTTGCTCAATTCACCTTGATGTCCTGCTTCTTCATGCTCATGCTCTTCTTTTTTGTTCGCATCGTGTTCAGCACCCTCTTCATGATGCTCTTCTTCCATTGTTGGAACAAAAACAACCCACTCATTGTTAAAAAAACTAAGTGCTGACTTCTTAACCGCTAAAAGTGGTGCTGAGTTACCAAAATAGACAGTAGATTTTAGGTAGGTATTTATAAAAAAGTTTTCTACTTTTTCATCTACACTTGAGAGTACAACTACTCTTTGAGAGACTTCATCTACATTTGGTAGGATTTGAGTGATGTGTGTTACGATGTTTTTTCCCGCGTACTCAACAACTATCTTATCTCCAACCTTTACTTTTGTAGCATACTCAAGAGGTAAAAACGACTTTATATAGTAAGCTTGGTTTTTCACTATGCTTATAACAGGCTCACTCACACTAACAGATGAATGCAGTGGTTTCATAAGTGCTGAAACTGTTCCAGAGCTATGAGCATACAGCACAAAGTTCGCAGTTGCTTTTGTAAGTTTTGAAGCATTTATGCCTAGTGTATCAAGTTGGGACTTGAGTGCTGTGAGTTGTGCATTTATCTGACTGCGTTTAATCTCTTGGTTATTTAACTCCTGCATAGAAGTCATTCCCTTTGCATAGAGGTTTTTTGTAGCATTATAGTTCTTGTCAGTTGCATTTAACTGCTTTTTTAAAGAGAGATACTCTGCAGACATTTTTGAGACAACGATAGACTCTATAAGTGCCACTCTTTGACCCTCTTTTACTCTTTGTGCTGGTTTAACATAGTACTTCTCAAGGTGTCCTGCGACTAAAGAAGTGATAGATTGGCGTGCATTTGAAAGCTGAATGACCTGTGCATTAAGGGCAACTGACTTGTTAAAGCTGTGAAGTTGTACTTTTTCTATGGGCAACTCAGTCGCGCCTAGAGTTGTTGTGAGTGCTAGTGTAAGTGCTAGTAATAATTTATTCATTATATGTTCCTGTTAAAAAATTATGTTCTATGATGTTTAACTCTTTTTTTAGAGTGATGTTTAAAAGATTTGCTTTAGTGGTTATGAGGTTATTTTTTATAGTTTGTAACTCTATAAGGTCGATATTTGCTATCTTATAACCCTCTTCATACATATGTAAAAGTTCTTCTTGTGACTCTAATAACTCTTTTGAAGTCTGCTCAACTTCTTTAAGTGTTTGTATAGAGTTTGTAAGTGCTTTAAGTCTAAATGCCACTTGCTGAGAGAGGTTTTGAGTAAAAAGTTCTGCTTTATCTGCTTGAAGTTTTGCTATCTCTTTTTCTTGGCTCTTAGTGTTAAAAACTACTAGTGGAATGTTTACACCCACTCTAGCGATACTTTGGTCAGGCTCTTGCTCAAAACTACCATAAAGGTTTATCCACTCTAGCTTGTTAGCATTTAACTCTGCGTTTGCACTTGCTGTTTTGCCTCTTGCACGAGAGAGTTCTATCTGTGCATTTTGTGCATTTTGACTTGTTTGTGAAAGGCTAAAACTATGAGTTGTATCGAGTTCAACTGTTTCGTTTAAACCACGAAAACCCATCATCTTATAGTAAGCTCCTGTTTGGAGTACCTTTGTTTGAGCTAGGGAATTTTGTACTCGCTTAGTGTCAAGTGAGGCTTGTATCTGCTTTACCTTAGCGATAGTCCCACTCTCAAATCTACTCTGAGAAATCTTTGCAATCTTTTGTGCGATAAGTAGTTCTTCTTTTGCTAAAGCCTCAGCTCCAACAGTTTTTTTGTAGTTTGCATAAAGTGATGAAAGCTCTTTTACAAAAGAAGCACGAGAGAGTTTAGTACTAGCTTTTACAAACTCAGTCTGCGCATCGGCTAAAGCTTCTCTGTTACCTGAAACTCCCCAAAGACGTATGGGTTGAGAGATACCAGCACTAAACCCTGCCTCATTCCCACCTGCATCCAAAGAGAAGTCAGAAACCTCAAGTGAAAGTGTTGGGTTTTTGTAACGAGTTGTAAGTGTCGCTTTTTGCTGTGC
>NZ_JAEMVD010000078.1 GCF_029215975.1 Sulfurimonas sp. SAG-AH-194-C20 | reverse complement strand
TACTTCAAAAGTTTAATGCACCAAAAGCTACTAAAAAAATCTATCTTTGTGATACCTCCTTAAAGTCAGCACTAAGTGTTGAAAAAAACTTTGGACGCCTTTTTGAAAATATGATTTTCTTAGAGCTTCTCAAGTCAGGCACGGAGTGTTACTATGATGATGAAATAGACTTTTATCTTCCTCAAAGTGACACGATAATCCTTTGTAAACCTTTTGCAGATGAGCGGCGTTTGTTTAAAAAGTTAGAGAGTATAGAGGCTTTTATATTTACCCACTCTATAAAGAAGATAATAGCCATCAGTATGAATAAAGAGAGTACAATTTCGCATCCACTTTCAGATGTTGAGATAATTCCTTTTGATATTTGGGCATTAGGGGATTAAAATGAAAACATTATGCGGAATAGATGAAGCCGGTCGTGGTCCTATTGCTGGAGACTTAGTTGTTGCAGGTTGTGTTTTTCTTCCTGATACAAATATAGCAGGACTTAATGATTCTAAAAAGATAAGCGAAAAAAAACGTGAGAAACTATACCAAGAGATAAAACCAAATACACTAAACTACATAGTAGTTATATCACCACAAAATGTGGATGAGTTTGGCATATCAATATGCATGACTAAAGCACTCTTAGAGATAAAAGAGCATCTAAACGCAGACATATATCTGTTTGATGGTAACACCACTTTTGGAGTAGATGGGCTTGACACTATGGTAAAGGCAGATGGCAAAGTAGCAGAGGTAAGTGCCGCATCTATCTTAGCAAAAGTCACACATGATAGAAATATCATTCGTGATGCTAAGCTTTATCCGGAGTATGGCTTTGAGAAACATAAAGGTTATGGCACAAAACTCCATGTTGCAATGATAAAAGAGTTTGGTTACTGCCCTATTCATAGAAGAAGTTTTAAACTCAAAGCTCTACAAGAAACTCTTTTTTAAAAACCTAAAACTCTATCTATCAGCCAATAGGATGAAAACATTCCTATAAAGTAAGGTGTGGTTTTTCGTAAATATAGATTTAATGTAGGCTGATACTTTTTCAAAATAAACAAAAGAGTTCCTACAAAAGCTATAAAGAGCAGTTGTCCAAGTTCAATTCCTACATTAAATGCAAAAAGGGAGAGGGGAATTTCATCTTGAGGAAGTCCTATACTTTTAAGTGCACTTGAAAACCCAAAGCCATGAAGTAGACCAAAGATAAACGCGACTACTCCAATATGTTTTTTTGTGAAACTATCACTTTGAGAGAGTAGCTCTCGTGCTAAGAACAAGATACTCAGTGCTATCATCGATTCAATATAAGCCACTCCAACATTCACAAGTCCAAACAGTCCAAACCCTAAAGTGATAGAGTGAGAAAGAGTGAACGCAGTGATGGCAAAAAAAAGCTGTTTCATTCTTCTTGCGAGTAAAAGCAAAGATAGCACAAAGAGAAGATGATCATAACCATTTAAAATATGAAAAAAACCAAGTTCTAAATACTCCATAAAAAAATCTAACTGCGAACTTTTTTGACTTATATGTATAAAAGGTGTTCTAGCTCGAAGTAGCGACTTTATAATCACCTCCTCTTTCTCATAACGAATCAGCACCCCTCTGTCTTTTGAAAGCAGTCCATCTATCCAGATACGTTTGCTACTTAGTCCTTCTTTACCACACCAAAGTGTATACCTGTCTATAATAAAACCGTTGATTATTTTTCGAGGAACTTCTTCTGTTTTTTCACAGCTTTGAGGATAACGTACACGAATATCTTTACCCTTTTTATCTGAAAGTGGTTTTTTATATGTTACATTTATCTTATGTGTTGGTAACTCCATGAGTTCTATGTAGGAGAGTCCTGTTTGATGTGCTTCTAAAGAAAAGACAAAGATAACAAGAAAGAGTAGTTTAGAAATCATAAAGTTGGATTATCTAAACGCAGAGTGTAATTATCTAAAATATCATCATATGCCTTCATAACTGTCTCATCTCTTTTTTGTCTGAGATAGTCTTCGTAAACTCTATCTTCTACCTCATCAAACTCATATGGATTTTCTGTGATTTTTTCTTTTATATAGATAAGGTGGACTCCATATTTTGAATGCAGTGCCTTATGCCAAAGACCTTTTTTCAATCTAAAAAGCTTTGATGCAAAGTACTTTCCAAACTTCTTATATGTTTCTTCGTAAGTAATTCCATCATAACTTTTAGTCCCTACAAAAGAGTCCCCTAGATTTTCTATTTGACTTTCATCAAACTGACTCATAGAGAGCATCTTGTAAAGTTCATCCATATTGTTATAATTAGATGAAAAATAGATATGGCTAAAACTCAAATTTTTAAGTGCTGAGTAGTCGTCTATGTTTTTTGCATAATACTTTTGGAGTTCTTTTTCACTCGGTTCTTCATACTCGACACTTCCAAGTAAGATAAACTCCATTTTTTCGATGAGCTGTTGTGAAATAAGTGCATCACTTTTATGTAAGCCCAAAACTGTTGACTCTTCTAAAAGTACTTTTTTTCTATAAACATTATGAATATACAAAATTAACTCTTCTGGGCTCATTTTTCTTTGATATTTTTTTGTGTATTCATTTTGAAGCTTCTGCACTTCATGAGAGCTAACATTGATTTCAAGTTTTGTATTAACAATCTCATCATTTTTCTTTACATCTGTATAGTAAAGATATAAGACTAAACCAAGTAGTAAAAAGCTTACTAGTGGCTCTCGAAGTAATTTTTGCATCATTTTTATCATCCCTAAGTATATTAGCAGTATAATAAAAACATGATTAAAAAGGAGTATAGATGGTATTAG
>NZ_JAEMVD010000076.1 GCF_029215975.1 Sulfurimonas sp. SAG-AH-194-C20 | reverse complement strand
CTGCTTCAGACGCTACACTTGATTCTTCAATGTTAATTAAAGAAGCTTTTGCTGACCAAGAGAAAAGAATTTTTCCTATTCATACTCCAGCAGATGCCTCTACTTCAGCTTTATTTATTAGTGTTCAAAAAGAAAACATAGATGACCTAGTTAAGATTGCTTGTCAAGAAGCTTTAGATGAATTCGGAATAGACTTTACTGTATTCTCTAAGATTGAGGTAGAAGAAGGACTTTCAAAAACGGCTGAGATAAATTCACTAGGAAGTGAAGTTTTTCTCCTTCCATCTATAAAAAAGTTGCCTGTTATAGATAGGGATACCCTCCTAAAATCAGCTTCAGTATTTTTTAACAATATAGATTCCCTCTCAATTAAAGATAAAATAGTAGGGGCAAGAAGACTCGATAAATTTGCATCAGACTTTAGCGTTTCAAAAGATGAAATAAGCCCGATTCAAGAGCAATTAATGATGCGTTCCCCCTCTAACTTATCAAAGTTGGCTGTATATATCGGGGACAGAAAAGAGCTTATGCTTGAAGCTGAGTCCGACACTTCAGAGTGTGATTCTCTACTACAAAAGATAGCTTTAAAAAGGCTTGAAAATGGGACTGACATTTCTTATGATAGTGACTTTGGAACGTCTATCGTTTCGGAGCTAATGATGCTAGATAAGAATGCAGGAATAGGGGAGCACACTTTCCCAATAATGGAAGTTTTCAATATTGCAACCAAACCTTTAGTTAAAGAGGCATCTATTGAGGATGATGTTAGATTCGAGGTGAAGACTCATGACGAAATAATAAAGATAGCAGGAGTTGCTATTGCTGACATGGTCTGCTTTAATGGGATGTCAACAGAAGAACTAGTTTTTAAAAGCGAATCACAAATACACCCAGATGTATTTAAAAATATTACAGAGTAATTATGCTAGATGAACATATTGCTGAAATAGAGAAAATGAGACATGAAATCGTAGAAGTAGATGTGTCTGCTTCTATTAGGGATGGCAAGTTACACACATTATCTCCAATCCTTCAATTCTATGGATTGTGTAAGATGTTTGGCTCTCTTCCTGGCGATATAGAATTGGAGTCGCTGGACTTGTATCTTAAATCAGAAGAAGATATTTCTTCTGCTATGACTATAATATCTATTTTCTCTAGGGGAGCAGTTTGGACGAGCATATATGCCTTGTCCTCATTCTTGTGTTTAATTGCAGAGGATTACACTACTCCAAATGGGAAGCTACGACCATTTAAAGCAGAGGATATATCTATCGCTATACTTTGTATCTTATTTATCACTGGAAGCAGGAAGCTTATATTCTCCGAAAATGTAAATAGATTTCTATTGTCAAGCCTATCCTATTATGGGGAAACCCTCCCTCCTGCTCAAATATTAAGTAGTGACATGATGAGATTAATTGATTCTACTGATGCCAACGGGGAAAAAAGCAAGTCGATTTTCAGAGACACCACTACTCTAACAGAAGAAGTGCTATCTACTCATATCGAAGATTTAAGAGAGTTCCTAAGGTAGCTATGACCAAGATAAGAAATTCTGAACATGCACAGCTAATGTTAGTATTAAAAGGGAAGCCTTTTAGTTTTGACTTACATAAGCCATTCCGAGAAGTGTATGATTGGAAAAAGACTAGATTTGTAATGAAGACAGCAAGGCAAGTTGGGAAAAGTACTTTTCTCGCAGCTGAGACCATAACAAAAAGTGAATCAACCCCACACCATGTAACATTTTACGCCTCAACATCAGAAAGACAGACCAAAGAATTCTCGAATGTAAAGTTGACAGAGCTGCTTCATCGGAGTCCTAGAATGAAAGAGGCACTTCTTGGAGACGGGGCAAATGACTCAGTATTCAATAAGAAGTTTACCAATGGGTCTGGAGTAACAATGTCTTACATGAAGGATGATGCAGATAGAACAAGAGGGTACTCTGCTGATACCCTTATGCTTGATGAGGTTCAAGACATGTGTACTTCTGAGATTCCAGTCGTGGAAGAGATTTTGTCTGCTTCTTTAAATCCAGTTAGGTATTACACTGGAACCCCAAAGACAATGGATAATTTGATTGAACATAAATGGTCTCAATCTACGATGCATGAAGTATTCTTTAAATGCTCTGGGTGTAATTCTTACAATGATATAGGACGGGCAAACATTGGAAAAACTGGTCCGATATGCTCAAAATGTGGAAAAAATCTTGACATCTCACATCCCATAGTTCTAGCTACTCGACCATCCACAAACAAAGACCCATACTATCTAGGGATACGAATTCCTCAGCCTGCCCTAATGCTACATACGAAGTTTTCAGATAAATGGAAAGACCTCTTAATTAAATTTGAGACATATGAAGAGGCAAAGTTCAATAATGAGGTGCTAGGGCTATCTCATTCATCTGGGACAAGATTTATTACAGAGGATGACTTAATAAGCATAGGAACTGGATTCCCTGCGATGGCTAGACCTACGCAAGAATTATTCTCAATGTTTGACTTGTTTGTAATGGGGATAGATTGGAGTGGAGATGGTCAAAGCTTTTTATCTAAAAATGCGGCCGTTGTCTACGGGAGAAGAGCAGGAGACCCACGACAAAGACTACAAGTAGTATATAAAAAGATATTTCCCAAAGGAGATATGATAGAAGCAGTAGATGAGATGGCGATGATTGCTGATGTGTTTAGGTGTGTTCTTGTTGGTACAGATGCAGGAGAAGGGGCAATGGCTAATGCATATTTGGCAAGACGATTAGGACATGAGAGAGTGCAACCTTTTAGATATGGAGCCTTTTCACTACCTGCTTCTTTAGCTAAAGACAAAAAGACAATTTACCTAGATAAGACTCAAGCTCTTGATGACTTCTTTATGGGACTAAAAGATGGGACTTTTATTCTGCCTCAATATGAGACAATCAAAGAGGAGATGGCTCACCTTCTTGCTTTGTTTGAAGTGGTATCCAAATCCGGAAGAAGAGTTTACAGCCATAGCCCAGCTGCTCC
>NZ_JAEMVD010000075.1 GCF_029215975.1 Sulfurimonas sp. SAG-AH-194-C20 | reverse complement strand
AAATCTATTTACTTTTGTAAACATTACAGCCGGTCTCATGGCTACATACTTCATCACTCAAAACAACTTTGTTTTAGCTATAGCACTTGCATGGATTGGGGGGGGCTTTGATATTTTTGATGGTAAAATTGCTAGAAAATATAAACTAAGTAATGAGTTCGGAGTGCAACTTGATAGTTTCGCAGACTTTTTAAGTTTTGTTCTTGTTCCTGTCTTTTTAATCTTTCAAGCGGTATATGCCCCACAACTCGACCCTACTCTTTTAATAGCCGCTTCGGTTATCAGTATCTACTATGTTATCTCAGGTCTTCGTCGTCTTATCCACTTCAACCTAAACGCAGATGCTGGAGAAGTTGAGAAATACTTCACAGGTGTTCCTACTCCACTGGGTGCTATTTTACTCTGGCTTGTTTATCTTACAAATGCTTATGAACTTCTTCCTGCAACGGTCGTCATCGTGCTTATGCTTCTAATTGGCTGGAGTTTAAACTCCAAACTCAAAGTTAGACACCCTTAGAGTAGGTATTTTCTAAGTACCTCTTCTAGTCTTTGTGGGTCTATTGGTTTGCTTATGTAGTCGTTCATTCCACTTGCGAAACATTTCTCCTTATCGCCTTCCATTGCGTTTGCGGTCATTGCTACTACTGGTATGTTTCTCACATCTTCACCATATTCACCACTTTTAAGAGCACGAGTTGCATCATACCCATCCATCTCAGGCATCTGACAATCCATAAGGATTATCTCATACTGTTCAGAACCAGCTTCTTTTACTTTTTCAAGTGCTTCTAGTCCATTGTTAGCGATGTCAGCATCTAATTCAAACTCTTCAAGTAAACCTAGTGCAACAAGTTGGTTTACCTTATTGTCATCTACAAGTAAAATCTTTGTATCGGGGTTAAACGCAGTACTTTGTGTTTCTTGTGTATCTTCATAAATTGTATCTGCACTATATGTACTTTTTAAAGTATCTAGTGCCTTAAACATATCTTGTGTTGTAGCAGGTTGTGGAAAATGTGTGTCAAATACAGATTCTATATATTCACTCACATTTGCTGTATCTTCTAATGATGTCATTAGAATAAACCTTGCGTTTTTATACTTTTCTTGTAAAGACTTCCCATATTCTAAAGTATTTTCATCTTTAGTTATAAAAATAATGTCATAATTATTTTTGCTTCTTTCTTTTAGATCAACAAGCATTCCCCAATGTTTTAACTGTTTTGCTAATACTTCAGCACTTTTTATACTTTTATCTAAAATAAGAGCATGCTTGGCTTCTATATCTACATCAGGTACTACACTTGCACTATCCTCAACTAAATTTACGCTTATCTCGATACTGAACTCGCTTCCTTTACCCTCCACTGAAGATACATCCACTTTACCATCCATAATTTGAACTAACTTTTCCACTATTGAAAGACCTAATCCTGTTCCCCCGTATTTTCTTGTAGTAGAACTATCAACCTGAGAGAAAGAATCAAACAATTTTTCAATTTTATCTTTTGGTATACCTATACCAGTATCTTCTACAGATATATAAAGCCTTCCCTGTACTTCATTAAGTTCTAATAAGGAAACTGTAATAAGTACATGTCCCTCGTCTGTGAATTTAATTGCATTACTAACAAGGTTGTTTAATATCTGCTTTATTCTATACTCATCTGCCACGACTTTTTGAACTCTAATATCTTTTACATCTAAAATAACATCTACACCTTTTTCTTGTGCTTTAAAAGCTATGGCCTCGGCAAAGTCACCGAAAACATCCCGTAAGTTAAATGCCTTATATTCTAACTCAAGTTTGCTAGCCTCAAACTTTGAAAAGTCTAAAATATCATTAATAAGACTTAAAAGGGCCTGTGCACTTGTTTGTGCAAGATAAGCTTGATGATGCTGTGTCTCACTCAGTTTTGTTTTAAGTAGAAGGCCAAGCATTCCTATGATTCCGTTCATAGGTGTACGGATTTCATGAGACATACTCGCAAAAAACTCTGCTTTAACTTTAACACTTTCATCTGCTATCTTTTTTGCTTCTATCAGTGCGAACTCATCAGTTTTCTTTTCTGTAATATCTGTTCGTATTGCCACATAACTTACAACACCTCCGTGATCATCAAGAAACGGTACAATAGTCATATCAACCCAATATACATCTTCATTTTTATTGATATTTTTAACTTCATCTCTCCATACTAGCCCTTTAGATATATCCTTATACATCTTACCCCAGTACTCTTTTGAATGTTCCCCTGAATTAAGCATTCGATGATTATGTCCTATAAGTTCTTCTTGTGTATATCCACTAATTTCTTCGAATTTTTTGTTTGCATATGTAATATTTCCATTACTATCTGTGACTGTGACAATGGCATGTGCATTAAGAGCAAACTTTTGTTCATCAAGTTGTGCTTCGCTCTCTCTAATACTTTTTACCATTGCATCAAAATGCTTAGCAAGTGCCCCTATCTCATTGTCATTGTGTATAGTTATTTCTATGTCCCTATTTCCATCTTCAAACTTTTTCACTAATTCTATTAAGTGTAAAATCGGCTGAACTAGATAACCTGAGAGTAAAATTGCTACAGCAATAATCATCAAAAATAGAATAAATGCAGTAATAAGAGTTTTATTGATTATATCATTTTGAAGATTTTCAATTACAGCGATGTCCATTTCAGATATAAGTGCCCAGTGCACACCAAGTATATGAATATCATGATGAATACCAAAAACATTTTTATTTAATGGATTTTTATAAATAAATATTTTCTCCGTGTTATCAACATGTACATTATTTACATAGTTTTTTTTATGCTCTTCTATCCAAAGCTTGTACTGTTGTGTTTGAATTTTCAGCTCAAGTACTTGTGCACTATCTCCACGTATAGGACTTCTTAAGTATGCATCTTCTCCTACTAAATAAGTCTGCATCATTCCATTTTCTATAAATGCATTTTCTTTAAAAAGTTCATAAATCCGTTCAAGCTTAATTTGAACAGCAAAAACACCAATGAAAATGCCATTTTCATTTATAATTGGTGCAGTAAAAAATCCTGCTACTATGTTGTTTGAAGGAGCATAATGTTCTAAGTCTGAAAAATGTATCTCTTGATCTTTACATGTTTTTTTAAAGACATCTGCAAATTTTGTATCTTTATAATCCCCTGTTATAAGAGATGTACCGATA
>NZ_JAEMVD010000074.1 GCF_029215975.1 Sulfurimonas sp. SAG-AH-194-C20 | reverse complement strand
TAAAAGTCCATCAAATGCAAAAACATTTCTAGAATCACCCATCTTACTCTCCTTTACTTAAACTAATAATATAAGCACTCACTGCCTCTTTTTGTGTTGAGTTTAACCTATCAAAAGCTGGCATAGTACCAATATAACCTTTTTTACCATGATTGAGAACATTAGTAATCAATGCTGTATCATATGTCGCTATATTTGGAGCTACATACTCCATACCTTTACCATCTACTCCATGACAAGCAGCACATGCACCAGCAAAGACATCGCTGCCTTCGCCACTCATTCCATTTGCAACATAAGCAGAAACAGCATCTATTTCTGCATCTGTAATTGCTGCATAGTCTTTATTTGCATTCATTATTCCATCACGATTAGGCATTGCATTTTCACTACCCATAAGAGAGTTGTTTGAACCATTTAAAATTACATCTTTAACACTCACAACTCCTAGTCTGACATTTAGATCAGCAGCCTTACCATCAATACCATCAGCTGAAAGTCCATGACATACTTTACATTCTGCTAAGAAAACAGACTCTCCCATATCAACCATATACTGAGCTTTTTCTTCATCAGTATATGATTTCATTTTCTCATCAAAATCTTTTGCAAACTTTGTATTGTGCACTACAACATCTTCATTGTATTCACCTATTTGTGAATACGAATTTACAGGATACCCTGCAACAAAGTACCACATTCCCCAGACCATTGTTGCTAAATACAATATTGCCCAACCAGTTGGTATAGGATTATAGTATTCACCTATTCCATCCCAACTGGTATCAACTAGTTCACCATCTGCAGTATCAACTTGCATTTGACGTACATATTTAATTACAACAAATACTGTAATAATAACAAGTGCAACAGCACCTCCAACAGCGAGCATGTTTACTATGTCGCCATTAAATCCACCCTTAGATCCAATAACTGACACATATGTAAAAGCCAGCATTGCAACTGTAACAATAATTCCCCAAAGATAAATCTTATTCATATATCTCTCCTATTTTTTATCGCGAGATGTAGCATTTACGGGATCATCCGCTATATCATCTTTTAATGCCATTTTACTATAGTCTTCGTAATCAACACCATCCGCATCTTTTCTTTTACTATATAAATGATATATATATGCATAAAGACCAATAGCTAAACCTACAGTCATTATCAAGTATCCATAAGCTTGTAATTGAGCAATATCCATATTATTATCCTCTACTTAAGACTATTCATATATGCAATAATAGCAACTATTTCTGGTATTTTACCGGCTGCTACTGCATCTTTAATATTCTGATCTTTCATATCTGCAACTATTGTTTTTGCCTCTTCTAAAGCTAAGGCATGTGCCTCAGCAATTGAATCACCCATTTTAATAATTTTACTACTTCCATCTTTCATAGGAATTGCTTTATTATAAGGTGTCGAGAAAAACTGCTCAACTGTTAACTGCTCAGCATATGCTGTGTCAATATCAGTCTCGTTTTCATATAGCCATGTGTACTTGGGCATAATAGAACCAGGCACAACAGCAGCTGGGTCCTTCATATGGTTTTCATGCCAGTCAGTTGTACGGTAGTTACCTACACGCATTAAGTCTGGACCTGTACGTTTAGAACCCCAAAGGAATGGTCTATCATATGCATATTCTCCACTCATTGAGTAGTGACCATAACGATCAGTCTCTGACTTAAATGGACGAATAAGTTGTGAGTGACAAGCATTACAAGAGTTTTTAATATAAACCTGACGACCAGCCAATTCTAAAGTTGAATAGGGAGTTGTCCCTACTAACGGTCGTGCTGCCTGTGCAAAACTTGGAATAATTTCTACTAAACCAGCATATGCGATCACTACAAATACACTTAGTGCAAAAAAGAACGGATGCTTTTCTAACCAATGAAACATAATATAATCCTTTTACTAAGCGCCCATAGGCGATGCATTTTGTAACTCGTCTTCTTCAACACGGCGAGCAGATGTAGTCTTATAAATGTTATACACAAACATAAGAAAACCAATTAGATACAGAGTACCACCAACAGCACGAATCGTATAATAAGGGTGCAATACAGTCACTGTATCGATGAATGAGTACGCTAAATTACCAAACTCATCGTGAGCACGCCACATCATACCTTGAGTAATTCCAGCAATCCACATAGATGTAAAGTATAAAACAACACCTAATGTCTGAATCCAGAACTGCATATTCATCAAACTTCTTGAGTATATCTCACGTCTAAAGATACGAGGAGCCATGTGATAAATAGCAGCAATTACCATAAATCCGACCCAACCAAGGGCACCATCATGTACATGACCGATAATCCAGTCAGTAAAGTGAGCAATAGCATTAACAGATTTAATCGCTTGAATAGGACCTTCTAATGTAGAGAACATATAGAAGGTAGAACCAAGAACCATAAATTTAATTAGTGGAGATGAAGCAACTTGTTGCCACTCACCTTTCATCGTAAGAAGCATGTTAATAGCTGAACCCCATGAAGGCAAAATTAGTATTACTGAAAATACTGAACCCATAGTCTGCATCCAGTCTGGAACAGTAGAGTAAAGCATATGGTGTCCACCAGCCCATAAATAAACAAACATCAATCCCCAAAAGGCAAGTAAAGATAATTTATAAGAATAAATTGCTTGACCAGACTCTTTTGGTAAGAAGTAGTAAATCATCGCGATAATAGGAGTAGTCAACACAAACGCTACGGCATTATGCCCAAACCACCACTGAACAAGTGCATCGTTTGTTCCAGCATACATAGAAACTGAATGCCACCAAGCTCCAATCATCGTTTCACCTGCTGGTGATGTTGCAAGCATCGTTGGAATTTCCATATTGTTAAATAAGTGAAGCATCGCAACAGCTAAGAATGTAGCAATATAGTACCAAACTGAAATGTAGAGTGATTTTTCACGTCTAAAACCAATTAAACCAGCGATACTAGCGCCCCAGAGCAACCATACTATAGTAATTGCTAAATCAATTGGCCATTCAAACTCTGCATACTCTTTTGAAGTAGTAATACCCATTAATAAAGAAGTTACAATAATTGCCGAAGCAAAAAAGTATAACCAAAAGTGTAACTTACCAATAAACATTAATGTTTTTGACTCTGCCATTGAGACTTTAAGCACACGTTGACCAACATAGTACCAAGATGCCCAAACAGCACTAAGTACAAAACCATAAATTACACTATCTGTATGTAGTGGTCTTAACCTGCTAAAGTTAGTATATTCAGCAAAGTCGGCTCCCAAGAATGTGTTTAAACCTGGATAAGCCATTTGCCATGCTAATATAACTCCTATAAGCATACCAATTGTCCCTACAAATAGTGCATTC
>NZ_JAEMVD010000073.1 GCF_029215975.1 Sulfurimonas sp. SAG-AH-194-C20 | reverse complement strand
ATATTTGTCCATGGAGATATTCTAAAAATACTGACTTATCCATAGGGTCTATAAACTCATCAGCATTTCCAAAGAGAGTCATTCTTATATCTTCATTTAAAAGACCAAGAGTGTCGTTTAGTACAAAGAAATCAGCTATAAAATACAAAAGCATAAATATCAATAAACCATTTAGCAAAGGCTTCATGGCTTTATCTTGTTTAAGATCTTTTATGAGAGTAAAACGCAAGACTACTTTCCTTTTAGCAGTGCATTATATATTGCAAACGCGATACGTGAAGAATCCGTAATGCTGCGGACACTCATCGTTGCTCCAGAGATACTTGGTATCTCTTTTTTTAAATGAAGTAACTTATCCGTAGGAGTATTATGAAACTGTTGATTCCATTTTTTTGATGGAAGATACTCATGTGTTTCATTAAATGCAATGATTTCTATATCTTTTAAAATATCATTAGCTATTACATAGAGTACAACAGCATTTTGAGATCGAACTTTTCGGTTGATTAAAATTCCATAACCTAAAACTTCTGTACCTTGTTTAGCTGTATATATTCTATATATTTTAGTGTCTAGTTTTGCTTTTGCATCTGCTTGAATATTTTTAAATTTTTTATTTGAAAGTAAAATATTTTTTTTACTAATAGTTGCTGTCTCACCATAATGTTCATGCATAGCATCCAAAGGAGAAATAAGGACTTGTGCATGAAGTGAGTGAAAAAGTAGAAAGATAAGAGTCAGTAATATTTTTTGCATTTTAAAATCTTTGAATTAGTTGTGGAATTATAGCAAAATTCCACAACATGAGAGAATATATAATTGGTTTAGAAAATAAAACCAAGAGAAACACTAGCTGTATTAAGATTAGTATCTCCTTTCTTTGAAAGAACATAGTCAGCTTTAAGGACAACTTGCTCAATTGGAAAGTAGTTTATACCGAATGTAATATCAGTTGTATCATCACCCTGTGTACCATCAGTACGCTGCGCTTGAGGGTTGTAGTTTTCATACTGTGTGAAGAGAGAAATTTCTTCTTCTTGACTAAGCAATGATGAAAAATCATAACTAGCATTTAAAAATCCACCAAAAGATTCAGTCACCTGTGTAGAGTTGGCTAGAGTACCTGAGCGACTTACTTTTGCATAAGTACCATAAAATCTAGCACCACCAATCTTGTATTCACCATGAATATCTGTCATTAACATCTTTTCATCAGCATAAACACCTGCACCTATAAAAAGACCTTCTAAACCAGTATAGTCAACTCTTACTAATCCCGCTGCACGAGGGTTCTCAATTTTGTAACTACCACCTCGACCATTTCGAAGCCACTTATCACTAGTAAAGGTAGTGGTATTTGTATCTACAGAATCATCAGGTTGTAAGGCAGTTAAAAAACCTGCTTTATAAGATATGTCATCATTAATGTTACCAAAAGCTAATAAACCAGTCTCACCCCAAGTAGATGGAACAATATAACGTGAAGTCTTTGGACGTTGTGTTGTTTTAAGGATTGTTGGCTCATGTTGCTGGTTTACATAACCCATTGGTACAAGGAAGTTACCGGCTCTAAGATTAAAGTGCTCATTTATAAGAAAGTCTAAATAAAAGAACTCTAAAACAACAGCATCACCAGTTCCATTTACTCTTGCACCACCACCTTCATACTCTACTTCAGTATTCATAATGATAGAGTCTGAGAGTTTATAACCAAAAAATGTAACAAATCTTTTAACTTGTGTTTCTGAAGAGATAGCATTTGTATCTTCATTTGTTGTAGTGGAGTAGTACATCTGACCATATCCACCAATACTAAGTGGTGATTTAGAAAAGTATATTTTTGAAGCAGCAGGCCCAAGCCCTGCATGTGATTGATTAGGGTCTACTTTTGTGTAGTTAAAACCAGTTTTAAGATCACTTGTTTCATCTATAAGTGTCTGACTCATCTCTTGAAGTTCTTTTACTTGTTGTTTAAGCTCTGCAATGTCTGATGCATCATCTGCAAAAGAAGATGTAGTAGCGAGTGTTAGCATACTTGCTAATACTAAAGATAATTTTGTATTTTTCATTTTAATTCCTAAATTTATTTTTTTGTTTATGATATTTATTATCATAATCAAGTTATGGTGGAATTATAAACAAAAAGTAAATGAATGTCAATAGTAATGATAATAATTATCAATGAATTTGGAAATTTATCGAAGAATCCCTAAGTTAGGGAGCTGAAGAGTCTAGCCTTTAGTGAAAACTCTGTTTTTTCCACTCTGTTTTGCTTCGTACATGTATTTGTCAGCAGTTTCTAACATTACATCAACATCTGTAAGTATAGAAGTAAGACCAATTGAGATGGTGATAGTTAAATCTTTGTCTTTGTCTATAGTAATAGGTGATTTTGCAACACTTTGACATACCTTTTGCATTACTTTTACTGCTTGGTCGTGTGGGCAGTTTGGTAGAAGTATAACAAACTCTTCTCCACCAAAACGCACAAGTACATCGGAGCGTCGGAGCGCTTTTTTCATAGTGTTGGCTACATGTATGAGTGCTCTGTCTCCAACTTCATGACCGTATGTATCATTCACACTTTTAAAGTTGTCTATATCTATCATGGCTATGGCTGACTTCTGTCCTGCTCTACTGGCATTATCAAGGATTTTTACACCAGCTTCATAAAAGTATAGACGGTTGTGCATTCCTGTGAGTTGGTCTGTCATCGCCATGCTCTTAATTTTGTTAAACATATCTACAATCAGTAGAGAATTATTGATTCGTCCCATGAATTCTTCATTAATAAAAGGCTTTGTAATGTAGTCATTCGCACCTACTTTTAAAAATCTGCTTATCATATAGGTGTTTTCACTTCCTGAAACGACAAGAACTGGTAACTCCTCAAAAGAGTATTTAGTTCGAATGTTCTTAACAAGTTCATAACCATTCATTTTAGGCATTTCATAGTCGGTAATTACAAGATCGATTTTTTTTGAACTAGCATTTTGAAGATGTTGCCATGCTTCTTCTCCATCAGAACATTGAATAAACTTAATATTTTGTGAGCTTAAAAGAAGAGACATTTGTGTCAAAACTAATTTAGAATCATCAACTATAAGAATTGTTTTTTTTACATTTGATATAAATCTCTTAATAGTTTTACAAACAAAGTCAACGGAAGCATTAGAGTTAGTAACAACATAGTCGGAGACATGATATGAAAGAATTTGTTCTCGTATCTCTTTGTTATCATGTCTTGTTATGAGGATAACAAACTTATCAGCATCTGTTAAGAGTTTGATAATATCAACTGTTTTATCATCAAGTCTGATGATGTATAAGCCATAGTCTAATAAATCTTCTATTTTTTTACTCAAATCCGTAACTGCAGATATATCTACTGGAAGAATTTTTGCTATGTTTATCTGAAGGTTAT
>NZ_JAEMVD010000072.1 GCF_029215975.1 Sulfurimonas sp. SAG-AH-194-C20 | reverse complement strand
CCTTACATGAATACTTCTTTACTTAAAATTGATGCAATCAGCCATGATGACTTAGAGCTTGGAACATTGATAGGGGCATCATATTCAAGAGATGATATTTCAGAATATGAAAAATATATAGCTTCAGAGAAAATAAAAATTGGGGGATGCGTGGACATTGTGTTTACTTCTAGAATAATAAAGGAGACTATCTCTCTTCCTGTGGTTGGGGGAAAAGCTTCTCTTCCAAGTGAGTACTATATTGATGCTGTTCCTCTTGGGTTAAATATGAGCTGGACAATCATATCCTCTGATGAAATGTTCAATGGCATAATCAATACTCCTTTGGAAATTTTTATTCAAGATTCGATAGATACAGTAGATATCAAGGTCACTAAGTATACGAATCCAAGCATGGGAATACTCGAGAATAAGGAGATAGAGATTTCAGATATCCTAATAAAGGGGTCTTATCCACTTTTTTTAGACTTAACGTTAGTATCTACCGACGATAATGAAGGTCGAAGAATAGATATTTTCAATGCCATTGAATCTTATTTCAATTTTAATGGTCGAGTTATTTCTATGATTTCTCCAAGTGAGATACACTCTGTACTTAGGAACATTGGAGTAGAAGCTGTTGTTTCTTCTGAAAATAGTGGGAAGATATATCTAAATGCAGGGATATCAAAAGACCTAAATATAGGATTCCCAATAACCATGAAAGATATTCCATTATTTGGGTTCAGAGACAAAGATAGAGTCTCTAGGAATACAATTTCTATCCATTTAGGTACACTTAACATTATAAAGGAATGAGATGGAATTAAACAGCATCGTATTAAGGCTTCTTGGGTCTTTCTATAAGCATTCTAGGGACAGCTTTGTTACTAGAGGGATAGATAAGATTTATTCTCAGTTAATGTTTGACAGATACGTGTTTACAGCAAGAAGAGAAATGATGTTGTCTGATGGGACAATTCCTATTGTTCCTATGATGGGATACATTAATATAGAGGACGTTGATATTCCGACCAAGACTATAAGAATAACGTCCATATCTGGAGAAAATATTGAGCTTAACGGAGAAAATATAATTTCATTTATGTATCTTGATGCAAAAAAATTCTACTCTTGTGAAGATGGAGTATTGTCAGATGATGGATATAAAGAGTTAGAGGGGCTATGGGACTCTTCTGATTCTCTACCAATTGTGTATCATAAAGACAAGAGCATGAGAATGACTACTTTTGCATCATCCTTAAGCAACGAGAAAGATGTTTCTTTTGAAATATTAAGACTCCTTTCCTCTATGTCAATTTTCAACAAGAACTCAATAGGCTCAATTAGTTCCATGGTAAATATAATGCTTGGTGCTAAGTACTATATTGGTGATGCAGTAGTAGAAGAGATTATCGGTGGAAACATATTAATTAAGGGAACAGAGTACACAGTAAACAAGGATTACATATCCGTAGTTGAAGGTCAAAGCATAAGTGGCATAACCCTACTTGAGACCCCAATATTAGTGGAATTCTCTACCAGTAGCTCTATTGAAATGACAAAGATAAATAACCTCATCAATGATTCAACTTCATCTAGTGCCTTGAAAGAATACCTCCGTGCAGTAGGATTAAAAGTTTCAAAAAGAATGATTGTGGCAAATATCCCTATTTCAACCATATCCGAGACGAGCACTGCAACATTAAATGCCTTAGGGGGAATCGTCACTCAGTCAAGCACATTTGGGTATACATCTGAGTCTATAGAGAAATCAAATATAGAAGAGGTATTAGCCACAGAGTCTCCTACTCTAAAAGTGAAAATTCCAATTAAAATAGAATTAAGTGAAGACAGTAAGATAATCCTAAATATACATTCAAGTTCTAATATTCAATTTGAAGAGGATGCTGTCTTTGCCAAAACAGAAGAAGAATTTGTTTCTGCCTCTGGAATAGTGGGAGAGCTTCTTCCTTATGAGATGATGGATAATGCAACTATACACTACAATGAAGAATACTTGACCAAACTAATAGAAGACGAGCTATTAATGTCTGATGATGAAGGCAGTACTTCTTTTGCAAAACAGACATCCCATAATATCGTTGATGTAGTCTCAGATGATGAAATGATTATGCTTGGAGCTTCTGATGCTACTCTTGGAGATATGGTTGCCAATGGGATATACAAAGAGGGGATATTCTCTGGAAAAGATTCTTTTTCTGCTATAGATAACCTTCTTGTCAAGAATGATATCGGTGCATTAGAAGAGATAATGATTTCTTCAATTCAAGAAACAAAAAAACTTGTCGAGAATCTTATCTCCCCTATTGACAAACTTACTTCCTCTACCATTGTAAATAAAACAGACTATATTGGCTCTATAATAGGTGATGAGGTGAAAGTAGTCACTTCTGCTTTACTTATTTCATCTGTTGTGGATAAGACGATTATAGAAGTGTCACCTGTGACTATTGGAACAAATATTACAGATAAAAGGGTAGGGAAATATGATGTACTTGAGTCTGTATATTCTAGTGATGTTTCCTCTACTAGTAAAGTATCAACATTTGTAACTATTGGAGTTGAGGACATTGCTGATGTTTCTACTGACGTTGAGATTGATGGAGAATGAAAACCTTGGGTATATTAATTAAGCATATTAGGTTTTTTGATATAATATGGTAAATACCCAAAAGGATTATAAATGAAACAAAATATTATCGAAAAAGTGGAAGCATTGAATTTAGCTCATGAAGCTGGAACAATTACAGGTAAAGTAGAACTAACAGTATATGATGAAAATGGAGACATTACCGACTTAGGGTCAGAGTTTAATGAGGCATGGGGAGCAGAAGCTGGGGAAGAAAGAATGAACCAAACATTAAACATGGCGAAGACAGTCTTTTCGAGATTGGCTTCTGGGGATGTTAATTATAAGATTGCCAAAATTGCATTTGGAAATGCTGGTCATGATTTTGCCAACCCAAAGATTGCCGTCCCTCCTACTGTTGCTGACATGCAGCTATTATCACTAGAAAGAATAAAAACATCACTTAATGATGCTGATACAACCAAGCATTTTCTGTACGAAGATGGTTCAGCAGTAAATCACAGAATGATTTACATTGAAAAAGATATTCTTCCTGAACATATTTCATTCGGTCCAAATGGAAATCAACTCATCATCAATATCCCTATTTCATATGAGGAATTTAACAGTCGTACTGGTGGAGCTACCACTACAGATGTGGCTTATGTAGACTCATTATTGCAATACAAAACTGTAAACCCTGCTGATGATACAATTATTGAATTTGATGGGGTTATTGCCGATGGAACACCTATTGCTGGATTCACAGAAGTTCATAGTGTTGATGATAATGGGACAATGAGATATACCTTTAAGAATGGGGTCACTAATGCTGGTGCAATTGATGTTGTAAACGGTGGAGACAGACCTCAAGAGCTTTCAGAAATTGGGTTAAGTACCGATATTGTTGGTGCAGGAACAGTAGAATCTCCATATAAGAAATTATCTACATCAAGAATAACCTCCGGACTACTAAGTTTTCCTGAAAACTTCAGTTTTACATAC
>NZ_JAEMVD010000071.1 GCF_029215975.1 Sulfurimonas sp. SAG-AH-194-C20 | reverse complement strand
ATCGGTTCTGTTCATTTTTTAGAGGGTTGGGGCTTTGACAATCCCGAATTTATAGGAAAGTGGGAAGAGCAAAACATAGATACACTTACAAATAATATAGAACTCTTTAAAACCTTAACAAAGAAGTTTCCAGATGTAGCTGTATTTTCTACTAGTTTAACTCAAAATGAAGAAGCTTTAGTCGCTGCTCAAACGATTATTGAGACTATGCAAAATAGTGGTGATGAGATTATGAATGTTATGGATATTATGCAGTATCAAGATATTCACCGTCAAAAAATCGAAAGAGTTATAAATGTCATGCGTTCACTTGCAGGATATATGAATACTCTTTTTGAGGGTAAAATTGATGACTCTAAGCGTGTGTCTTCAGCACAACATATTATAGGGGATACTCATAATGATGTAGCCTCTGCTGATGACATAGAAGCACTACTTGCACAGTTTGGACAGTAATGAGTAAAAAAGTAGAACTTCTCTCTCCAGCAGGAACATTAGAAAAATTAAAAATAGCATTAGACTTTGGTGCTGACGCTGTTTATGGTGGAGTGAGTCACTTCTCACTTCGTATACGCTCTGGAAAAGAGTTCACTATGGAAGATTTTGCTGAGGGTATAAAGTATGCTCATGAACGCGGTAAAAAAGTCTATGTAACCATCAATGGTTTTCCTTTTAACTCACAACTTTCCCTCCTTCGCAAACACATAGTAGCTATGGGAGCACTCAATCCTGATGCTTTCATAGTTGCAACTCCGGGTGTCTTAAAACTCTGTCACGATTTAGTTCCAGATATGCCACTGCATCTCTCAACACAAGCAAATGTTATGAATGTTCTTGATGCTCAGATTTATCATGATATGGGTGCTACTCGAATCATTACAGCACGGGAGATAAGTCTCAAGGATTTAGTTGCAATTAAAACTGAGATTCCTACTTTAGAGTTAGAAGTTTTTGTTCACGGTAGTATGTGTTTTGCATATAGTGGGCGTTGTCTTATCTCTACTCTACAGAGTGGACGTGTTCCAAATCGTGGTTCATGCGCAAATGATTGTCGTTTTGAGTACGAGATGTATGCAGCGAACCCTGAAACTGGAACACTCTTTCGTCTTGAAGAAGACGAGGGTGTTGGAACTTATATCATGAATGCTAAAGATCTTAACCTCGCGTCACATATGAAAGAGATTTTAGATAGTGGTGTTGTTGATAGTGTAAAAGTAGAAGGTCGTACTAAAACGGCTTACTATGCTGCTACAACTGCAAAAGCCTATAGAATGTCAATCGATGACTATTATGCAGGGGAGTTTAATGAAGATAAGTACCAGTATGAACTCCAATCACTTCAAAACCGTGGTTATACAGATGCCTACTTAGTATCGCGTCCTTTTGAGCGTAATGACACACAGAGTCTTGATTTTTCTATGCAGCTAGGGACTCACCAAGTAAGTGGTGTTGTAAACCCAGCAGGTACACACTTTTTATGTAAGTTTAAAACCCAGCCAAATGATGAGATGGAAGTTGTTTTTCCTACTGGTAGTGATGTAGCCATAGTAGATAACGATATCGGAACTACTTATAAAAAAGATGGAAGGTTTTATATGAAACTCAAAGAGATTAAAACTGATAAAGGAAAACTCTACGAGGCTATTCATAGTGGAAACACAAATGAAATCATACTGCCAACAAGTTTTCCTGCGTTTACATTTTTTAGAGTACCTTCTAGTTTAGATATGGGTACAAATCCTAGATGAGGTTTGTCTCTATAGTGTTAGGTTCTAAAAGTGATTATGCTGTAATGAAAGCATGCTCTGATACTTTTGAAGCCTTTGGTGTAAACTACGAACTCATTGTCTCTTCCGCTCACCGTTCTCGTACTCGAACACTAAAGTATATTGAAGAGGCTGAGGATAAGGGTGCTCAAGTGTTTATAGCCGCATCTGGAATGGCGGCTCACTTAGCTGGAGTTTTGAGCTCAAAAACTGTAAAACCTATCATTGGTGTACCTATGTCAGCTTCTGCACTTGCAGGTATAGACGCACTACTCTCAACTGTACAAATGCCAGCTGGAATGCCAGTTGCTACTGTAGCTATAGGAAAAGCGGGTGCAATTAATTCTGCGTTTCTTGCGATGCAGATTTTAGCTTTAAACAATGAAGAGTTATCTATAAAACTCAAAGAAGATAGAATTGCAAAAGAAAAAAAAGTCGAGATGGATTCATTAGAAATTGAGACCATAATTATATAACTATAATAAGCAAAGCTCATTATAATTAAAGGGACTGCTGTCCCTTAGACCCCCTAAAGCTACAAAAAACTTGTTTTTTGAAATTTATTGAAGGAGCAACAATGACATGGATGAGTGATGAAGAGTATTGCGAGTTAACTGGTTTAGATATATCTGCTGTTGAAGAGTTAATAGAGCGTGGTAAACTGACTGTAAAAGTTGAAGATGGGCTGCGTTTAATCGACCCATCTAAAGGTACTACTGAGACTATAGTTCCTGCTAAGCTTGCCGAAATCGCACAAAACAATAAACATGAAATGATGGTACAACCTCAGTTTATAGAAAAGACCATCGGTACCATCATAAACCTTCATGAGAAAGTTCTTGATGCAAAAGATGAGACTATTGAAGCTGTAAAAGTCGAAAATGAGTTTCTTCGTGAAGCTCTTAACTCTTTACAAGAACTCTACGATGAAGATAGAAAAACAATCGCTACACTAACAGAACAACTCAAACTCTCTCAACAAGAAGTAGAGTTCATGCGAAGAAAATATAAACTTATGTGGAACAAAGCAATCGATGAACACACTACTTAAACTATGCTAATAGATAAAGAGTGTGTATCTTGCATCATCAATCAAAGTCTTAAAGTTGCAAATGCAATTGGTGCAGATAAAGATGTTAAAGACAGACTCTTCTCAGAAGTAACACAAATGAGTAAAGATTTTTCTTTTACTCATAATCCTCCCGAAATCGCTGCTGATGTTTATGAACACATGGCAAAAATTGCAAATAAAACTGACCTCTACGATGAGATAAAAGAACTCTCTACAAAAAAGGCAATGTTGTTAGTCCCTTCACTTAAAGAAAAACTCAAAAATAGTACTGATAAACTTTTAACTGCTACAAAAATTGCAGTTGCGGGAAATGTTATAGACTTAGCAGCAGCTGTTGAGTTTGACTTAGAAGAAGAGTTAGAAAAAGTGTTTGACACTGCGTTTGCACATAATGATTTTGTAGAGATGACAACACAACTCTTTGGGGCAAAGAGTATTTTAGTTATTGGTGACAATGTTGGAGAGCATATATTTGATTACCTTTTTATAGAGGTACTTAAAGAGCTAAACCCTACTGCTGAGTACTCATATATGGTAAGAGGAAATCCTATCATAAACGATGTAACGATGAAAGAGGCAAAAGAGGCAGGTTTTGATAAACTCTGCAACCTAGTAGATAGTGGAGTCAATACTCCAGGCTTTACATATACTCGTGCAAATAAACTCTCCCAAGAACTTTTTGACAGTGTAGATGTTGTTATAAGTAAAGGTATGGGTAATTATGAGTGTTTAAATGAGTCTAAACGC
>NZ_JAEMVD010000070.1 GCF_029215975.1 Sulfurimonas sp. SAG-AH-194-C20 | reverse complement strand
TTGCTAGTACTTTTGGTTGTACTCCACTCAGTGCTGAACTCAGTGCATATCTCGAAACTAATTCTTCAAATAAGCTACTAGATATTGGGTTAATTAACTCTTGGAGTGAAAGAGCACTACTCTTACTCGTTATCTGTGTCTCATAAGTAATTCGACCATTTATATTTCCCGACATTAATTTTAATAAGCCAAAATCATCTGTTTTTGTGATTTTAGAAAAATGCTTTTTTATAATGGATAAGAGATAGCCCTCAGGTAAATGCATCTCGAAGAGTGGATGAAGTTTATTGTTAAGATACTGTTGTGCACGTGGTGCCATAGTAAGAGAGATAAACTCATTCTTTTGCGTTGTGTAAGAAAATATATACTGATTATTCTCTTGGGTTAACTCTCCAACAGGTATATTGTCTACTTTAACAACTAAATTATTATTCATCTCTTAACTCCTCAAATGATGGGAAAAGGGTATTCATTTGAAGATCAATTTTATACCCTAAATAATCTATAATTTGTAAAACTTTACGAAGACCAATATCTATCCCTCTTGCATTTTCAAAAGAACTTAGAGTTGCTCTTGATATTCCGATATCTTCACATAGTTTATTCTGAGAAATATTTTGCTCTTTACGAAGTCTTGCGATAGTTTGTCCGAGTTCTCTAAAATCCATGATAGTCCAATTATGTAAATTATTTTATACATTCTAGCCATATTTATTTAATAAGTCAAATATACTTTACATTAAATAAAAATAGAAGTATCTATTTCATTCGTGATAAAAGCTAAACTATACACCTGTTGATAATATAATTGTTCAAGTAACTATAGGGGCTTGCTTAGATATATTATATACAATAGCTACTCTCAAAAATTCCACTTTTATTCAAATAAAGATACTATCTGTTTATACTTTTGAAACACTAAGTTGGTTAACTGATGAGGATAGTTAAATGAAAAATTGTATCTACTTTATACCAGGCAGACATGCCAAACTAACTAGCTCTCTAGGCAATGCTATTTGTGAGTTTGGTTTTAGTATTATGGGAAGAGAACTAATTGACGATTTTATGCAACTGCGCATTAGTAAACAAGTAATACTAATACAAGAAGATTTAGAGGAATATTTTTGGCATAAAGATGCAAAATTAATCGCTTACTCTTATGGTGGATACCTCTTACTTCATGCGCTTGCATCAATGAAAGCATTTCCTGGAAAAATATTATTGATTGCACCTGTATTGGGAATGTCAAAAAGGAAAGCTAATGCTCTCATGAGTAGACCTCCTTGGGCAATGAAACTACTAGAATATTCTCAAAACAGTACATTTCCACCTTTAGATTTAGAAGTTCATACCGGACAAGAAGATAGTGGTTGTGATCCAGAACTTGCCAACACCATTGTACAATCTATTGATGGTGCTAAACTATTTATAGTTGCTGGAGAAGGGCACAACTTAGACAAGGTCTATGTATCTTCAGTTTTAAAGAAGTTCTTAGAAACTAATGACTCACTAAAAGTATAATAAAGCTAAAATACAAACATGATTACATACGACTACCCTCTCTTTAGACCACCTGCTGAAGCAGATAATATAATTGTTCAAGTAACACTAGGGTGCAGCTATAATAACTGCTTGTTTTGTTCTATGTATAAAACAAAAAACTACCAAGAGAAATCATTAAATGATATTTACAAAGATATTGATATCTTGGCAGCAGCCTCTCCATTAGCTCATAAGATATTTTTAGCTGATGGGGATGCACTTGCATTACCTACTAACACATTAGTATCAATATTAAAGTACCTTCAAGAGTCATTCCCTAAGCTAAGAAGAGTATCCACCTATGCCTCAGCCCAAAACCTTCAAGATAAGTCTACAGAGGACTTAAAACTACTCCAAAGCCATAAACTAAATCTTATCTACTATGGAATAGAGACAGGAAATGATGTAGTTCTTAAAAAGATTACTAAAGGTGTCTCCAAACAAGAGATAATTGACTCTTTAAATAAAGTTCCAAAAAGTATGAAGATATCTGCAACTGTAATACTAGGTATAGGAGGAGCTAAATATAGTGATGTACATATAAAAGATACAGCAGACATAATAAATAATACAACTATAAACTACCTAAGTACCCTACAGCTAGGATTACAAGAAGATGCAAAAGAGAACTTCTATAAACACTTTAACGACTATATGCCACTAGATGACTACCAACTCCTCCAAGAACAAAAGCAGTTCCTAAAACTATTAAACACACTAAATAAAATAATCTTTCGCTCTAACCATGCCTCAAATGCACTGCACCTCTCTGGTACTCTACCTAAAGACACCACAAGACTCATAGAACAAGTCATACAAGCATTAAAAATTGGAGATGAGGCATTTGTGCCTAAAGGGTATAGAGGCTTTTAGATTGAAAGTCTAAAATCACCCTCAACTAACTCAATTAAATCTTCACGGATATGTAACTCCAATGCCTGAGCTCTAAATCCTTGAAGTACTTTGACTGCTGCATCGATAATTTCTACAGCTAACTTCTTCTTAATGTCAGCACTAAGAGCTAATGCTATTAAATCATCTCTATTGATATTATTTACTTTACCATTCATACTCATTTGATGGTTTTTAGTAAATCCTGCTCCATTGGCATATGTAATGTCATAAGCAGGTGAAAGACTCCACTCTCCCTCCTTGGTCATTAAAAAGGATGTATTCTTTGCATGATCGTCTTGATTTCTAGCAACTGCATTAAATACTGCACGTCTATAAAACTCAATTACAGCGGACTTATCTTTAGTGACAAACCATACAACCCTTAATGCCTCATCATAGCTATAATGAAGTGGTATATTAAAATTAGTATGTGTAATTGAAGCTAATGAGTGCATATGAAGTTTACTACCATCTACTCTATCAAACCTTTTGATTAAAAAATGTGTAAACTCTCCATCTTCAAGTAAATCTATCTCAGGAACATTTATACCACATTCTTTTGCCATACTCATATAAAGATATTCTAGTTTAGTAAAGTCAGCAACTTTTTCAAAGCTATCTAATGCATCAAACTTAACAAGCCAGTAATCATACTCTTTAGGTATCTCCCCTGCTCCACTTATAATTTGACTTCGTTTTTTATCCCAACCTATTACAGCCTTTGCCCTAGCCCCACCTGCACTAGCAGCACTATCCATAAATAAAAGTAACTCATTAATAGTTTCAGTTGCTTCACCTTCAACAATTTTTTTAGAAGATTCATGCATACTTCTTATTGCTAATGTCTCATTTAAGTCTATTGATCCTGTAATATCTTCACTAGGTTCATACTCTAAAGCACCCATACCGCGTTTACCAATAAATATAAGCTTTTGAAGTATACTAAGTTCTCTTGGCTGCACTCCTCTGCTCTCATAATATCGCTCTATAACCTTTGTACCAAACTTATCAGGTAAGCTATCAAAGAAAACTCCAGCTAATGTTAAAAAATAGGGATCATCTTCATTTATATATGTACTAGTCTCAAATGGGAGTTTTAAAGGTGATAGATTAATTCCGCTATCTATAAAACTCTGTTCATACTCAAACCTTACAATACCATCTCTCGCATAGAGTGTCCCAACAACAAGGTCAAATATCTTTACTATTACTTCCATAATTACCCTCTTCTCGCTTTATCTTCATCTTTAAGCTCTTGGATTGTTTTAGTAGTCTTTATAGATACAAATGTATCTATATCACTGTAAAGCCCTAAAACTTGGTAAAGAGAGATGAGATTTTCAAAGGAAATGATGTTTGTGTCAATGAAAGCTCTGTATGTTCCATAAGCCATCCCAGCCTTTTTTGCGAAGTTCTTTTGGGTAATCTTTTTTTTCCGACGAAGTTCTTCAACTTTAATCACTGTCATCTTTACAATTTCAGAAGGAGTCTTTAATTCAATCATATTCATCCAATATCTATTATTTAGGATATTATAGCTTGTTTTT
>NZ_JAEMVD010000007.1 GCF_029215975.1 Sulfurimonas sp. SAG-AH-194-C20 | reverse complement strand
TTCACTTTTAAAAACTCTTCCATCACAAAACTGTTTTATTTTATAAGCCGAAATACATTTTCCTTCTTTAAGCTCAATAATAGCAATCTGTAAAATACTTTTACACTTTTTAGGAATGTCAAAATGCCCTTTCATCCCTGTCAAAAACTGTTTTAGTGGTACTTTTTTATCCATTCCAATAACATTATCCCTACAACCTGTGAGACCTATGTCCGTAAGATAAGCTGTTCCTTGTGAGATTTGAAAGTCATCTGTACTCACATGTGTATGTGTCCCTATAATCCCACTCACTCTTCCTTGAAGTAACATCATCATCCCACGTTTCTCACTGGTTGCTTCTGCATGAAAGTCTACGAAAATATTTTTTACACACTCTAACTCAAGTTTCTCTACCTCTTTTAATGCACAACGAAAAGCATTATCTGCATAAGGCATGCCGTAGTGTCCCATAAGGTTTAAAACAGCTATTTTCTCCCCATTGACCTCATAAGTTTTACATCCTGTTCCACTTACTTCATCAGGGTAGTTATGCGGACGAAGTATCTCATGTGTATCAAAAAGAGGGATGATGTCTTTTTTATCCCAAGAGTGATTGCCCCCACTCATAACATCAATGCCAAACCCGAAAAGTTCATTGCAATTCTTCTGAGTCAAGCCAAAACCATGAGAAGCATTTTCATAATTAACAATAACAAAATCAAGCCCCTCTTCTTCTCGAAGTTTTACTAAGTACTTTTTAAGCATCTCTCTTCCAGGTCGCCCAACAATATCTCCGATAAATGCTATTTTCATTTTTTCTCTCTTTGTTTTAGAGTTTTTTTGGTTTATTATTACGTAAATAAAAGAGTGTACATTTGATGATGTCATCATCATCTTTACTCGTTGACTTAATGCTCTCTTTTGACATATTTGAGTAAGTTACAGTTACATTTTGTCCGTAATTGCTAATACTTTTTATCTTTTTATCAAGGGCCAAAAGTTTTATGACCATTAGCTCAAAGAACTGTTTTGTTGGCATATCTAACTCACCAAAACGGTCTATGATTTCCTCTTCTATCTCATAAATATCAACAGCACTTTCGCATTGAGAAAGCCGTCTATATATATCTAAACGCAGTCTATCTTCAGTTACTACCTCATCAGAGATATAAGCACTAATAGTAAGTTTAATGTCCACTTTAGCTCGCTCGCCCTCTTGAGTATTAGAAAGCTCTTTTATTGCATCTTCTAACATTCTAAGATAAAGCGAATAGCCTATGTTTTTTATATGCCCACTCTGTGCGTCACCTATGAGGTTACCTCCACCACGAATTTCTAAGTCATGTTGGGCTAAAACACTACCGCTTCCTAAAAAGGAGTTAGACTCTAACGCAAGTAAGCGTTTTTTCGCCTCATCGGTCAGTACTTCTTTATTTTTAACTATAAAGTATGCGAAACCCTCAACATGCCCACGGCCAACACGACCACGAAGTTGGTGCAAGTCGGCTATTCCAAATCTATCAGCCCCATCTACTAAAATAGTGTTAACTTTTGGCATATGGATACCTGACTCGATGATAGAAGTTGCTATCATTAAGTCATACTCTCCTGCCTCAAACTTGAGTAACTCTTTTTCAGTTTGTACTGCTGATATTTTTGAGTGCAACATTACAACTCTCAGGTCTGGAAGAAGTGCTTTGAGTTCGCCAAGTTTTATAGGCATATGATCAATAGAGTTATGCACATAAAAAACTTGTCCACCACGACGGAGTTCACGAAGAATAACCTCTTTGATAAGTTTCTCTTCATACTCCTTTACAAAAGTTCTCACACCTTGGCGTTCACTTGGAGCTGTTAAGAGTTGGCTCATAGTTTTTATAGAACTCATTGCTTGGTTAAGTGAGCGAGGGATTGGAGTTGCACTCATTGAGAGTAGATGCACATTATGATAGAGCTCTTTTATACGTTCTTTTTGTTTGACACCAAACTTATGCTCTTCATCGATGATAACCACTCCGAGTTTTTTAAACTCTAAACCAAAGAGTGAATGTGTTCCAACGACAGTATCTATCTCTCCACTAGCAAGCCCTTTAATAACAGCATTTTTATCCTTAGTACTTACAAATCTATCTAGCTTTGCATAACGTATTCCAAGCTCAGCAAAACGCTCATCCAAAGAGCGCCAGTGCTGTGCAGAGAGAAGAGTAGTTGGCACGATAAATGCAGACTGATAACCAGACTTAAACGCAGCATAAATCGTGTTTAAGGCTATCTCTGTTTTACCAAAACCAACATCACCACTAAGAAGTCTGTCCATGATATTTCCCGTCGACATCTGTCCAAGTATATCTTTAACTGCATTTGTTTGATCGTCCGTGTATGTAAATCCTGATAGTGCTTGAAAATCTTTGAGTTCTTGTTTTGCAAGGTTTATCTTTGGAGCTTTTATAAGTGCTCGTGCGGCTGCAGTATTTACTATTTGACCTGCGATTTCTAGGAGGCGTTTTCGAACCTTTGCTTTGAGTTTACCAAAGTTTCCTTTACCAAGACGATCTAGAGCAGGAGTAGAACCCCCACTTGCAATGTAACGGTCTATAAAGTCAAGATTTTCAACAGGAAGTAAAATCTTGTCATCACCCACATACTTAATGACTATAAAGTCTTTCACTCCACCAAGAATCTCTGTCTGCTCAATGGAGTCAAATATCCCTACACCATAATCTTCGTGAACAATATAATCTCCACGTTTTAAATCATCTAAAAGAATAGCACTTTTTCTTCGTCTACGCTTTTTAGATGCTTTGTTAAGACTTATAACCATCTCATCTGGTGTTAAAATATTTAAAATATACCCTGCTCTGATTTGTGTGATATTTGAAGTGTCATAAATTCCAGCTTGTTTAATTGTCGCTGCATTTGCTGCTATGACTGTTATCTTTTTATCACGATGAACATTTAAGAGGTGCTCTGCATTTACAACTACTAACTCTTTTATATCATCATTTACAGGCAAGATATCAAGGTTAAATACTTCTCGATTAATTACAGGATTATTGATGCCATATGCATCTTTTAAGATATTATCTAGGTTTCTACTAAGACTTACAGTTTTACCATCTAAAAAGTTCTCAGAACTCTCGCCTAAGTGCCAAAAACCAAGAGAAGAAACATCTTTTACAAGAGCATCAAACTCGCTGTTTTGTACGGCCGTGTTTAGTCTGTTAAAACTACTCTCATCAAGAGAGTAAAAAGCACTTCGTATCTCTACAACATCGAGTTCTTCGCCTAGAGTTCTTTGCGATTCTAGTTCAAACTCTTTTATCTGTTCTATCTCTGTGTCAAAAAAAGAGATACGGTAAGGATTTTTACTCGAAGGGATATAGATATCTAAGATATCTCCTCTATGACTTATCTCACCCTCAACTTGTACCATGTCAACAAAAGTATAACCCCAAAATAGCATCTGCTCTTTAAAAGATTTTAAATCAACTTCTCCACCAAATTCTAAGCTAGTTGTACTAAATAGCCCCTCTTTTGGCAGGGGGAAAAGAAGTGTTTTTAAAGGGGAGATAACAAGTGGTTTTTTCTTTGCTTTATGGTAAGTTTGTAGGGCAAAGAAAAGCTCATGAAGCTCCTCTTTATAAGAACGAAGGTCATCTCCAAAACTAGCACGAAAGTCTGGAAAAATTATAGTTTCTTGTTTGAAGTATTGTGCGACACTTTGTAAGCTATCTGCTTCTTTTGCATCTTCGCATATTAGAACTTCAAGGGGTCTTTGAGTTTGTCTTTTAAAGTAGTTAAATAGTGCAGTTTGTGACATTAATCTTTTATCTTTCCTAGTACCGACTTTGGAGCAGTTGTATCTTTTACAATTGAGTTACCTTCAAAGATTCCCTTAGATTCTATAATTAATTCTGAAGAAGTAATCTCACCACTTACATGACCACCAGCTTTTATTTCAACTGATTTTGCATTTACAGTCCCTTCAATAAAGCCCTGAACAACTAGACGTTGTGTTTCAATACTTCCTTTAACATGTCCATTTTTCCCAACATTTACTTCCCTAGAGGACTTTATCATACCCTCAAGTTCACCGTCGATATATAAATTACAAGAGAGGTTTAGTTCTCCTTTGAGTTTTGCACCAGCTGTAATGATTGTTGTGTTTGAGTCGCTTGTAGTCTCAGATGTATTGTCGCCATTATTAAAGATTGCCATGGTATTTTTTTCTCCTTTTGAAATATTTCGTCATAATGCTGTTGTGTCCACTTTATAAACCAAAATGGATTCACATTTCTATGTATAAATCTAATCTCATAGTGCAGGTGAGGACCATTACTCATCCCTGTATTTCCCGTATATGCGATTAGTGTACCTTTTTTTACAAATGTACCCGATTTTACCACAGTTTTGTTTAAATGACCGTAGTATGTTTTAAAGCCATATGAATGTTCTAGTATAACCAAACGTCCAAATCCACTCTTTTTATGGTAACCTGACCATTCAACTATAGCATCTGCAGGTGCATATACCGGTGTATTCATTGCAGCTTTCATATCAGTCCCTCGGTGAAACTCTTTTTTACCTAAGGTTGGGTGTATTCTGTAACCATAACGACTTGTAACACCTCGATACTCTATGGGTGAACCATTTGGGATAAGTTGCATCAAAACGGCTCGCTGTTGTGAGTCAATTTTTGTAGCGCTTACCCTTTCTTCTATCGAAGATTCGGCCATTGGTTTTAGTCCAATTAGCACTTCGATTTCTGTAAGTGAGTCAGAGAGTTCTAAAAGTTCTTTTTTCTTTTTCTCTAGGGAGTTATTTGTTATTTGCATATTATTTTGCAAGGCTAAATTAGTCTCTTTTATATCTTCATATGCTTTTTGCATACCGTTGCGTTTAAGTTCTATTGCTTCTACACTATGGTTAAGGTATAAAATCGTAGTGACTGCGATAAAGACCATACCGAGGATAAAAACGGAAGAATACAGTAGTGCTTTTTTTACAAAACGGTGAACATTGAACTGCTTAACACCATTATCATCGTGAATAGTAATTGTAAAATGATTATTCACTCATGCCCTTTAAAAAAGATTCAGCTACACTAAATGAGCCAAATACCAAATACTTTTTATTTTTATCAATTTTTATAAAGTTAGAATTTTTTATATGCATTTTATCAAGTACTTCTTTCATGACATCTACTGACTCGCCTCTTTTATCATGAATCTTAATTATTTCTACATCATAAATAATTGGCTTTAAAATATTCAAAATTTCTTTATAGTTTTTATCTTTGTAACTATTATAGACTAAAGTATATTTAAATTCTTTTAAACTCTCCACAATAGCTCGTGCAGCTAAAGTATTGTGCCCTACATCTAGTAAAATATTTTTACTTATCTGAGTGAGTCGTCCATAAAGTTTTGCATTATTAAAATCTTCTACTTTATACTCAAAATTTAAAAATTTTAATGCACATATAGCTAATTTAAGGTTTTCTACTAGGTACGGCACTAGTCTGTTATTTCGTGAAATTTGCTTTATTTTATTTTCATCTTCATATGAAATAAACTTACCTATATTGTAAATAGACAAAGTGTTTTTTAAAGCCAACTCTTCTACAACTTCATAAACTTGCTCATATTTTTGAGTAGCTATAATCGCATTTTTCTCAATTGCATTGAGTTTTGTAGTTGCAATCTCTTTTATCGTAGAGCCCAAAAAAGCTTCATGATCCAGAGCTATTGGTGTAACAAGAGTGAGTAGCTTAGGAAATACTGCTGTTGCATCATGCTCCCCGCCTAGTCCTGCTTCGAAGACAACATACTCTGTATCTTTATATATAAGCATCGCTAAAAATGTTGTATATTCAAAATAACTCAAGATATTGGCATCTTCTTCTGATAGAATCTCCAAAAGTTCAAGATGTGCTTTTTCTAAGATGTCTGCACTAACGCAAAAGCCATTTAACCAAATACGCTCATTAAATTCTAAAATATGTGGAGAAGTATAATGTCCTACATTATATGAGAGATTATTTAAAGCAGTCGCTAAAAACCTACCAGTTGTGCCTTTACCATTTGTTCCAATTAGATGAATTATTTTAGGAATATTGAGTTTAGCTTTTATTTTTTTATACACTCTTGGCATACGAGAGTAGTCTATTTCATCATAATATAGAGGCTTTGCATTTAAAAAAGTCTCTAACACTACTTTTTCTTAAACTCCACTCTATTTCTACCATTTGTCTTTGCCACATAAAGGTATTCATCAGCAGAGTTAATTGTAGCACTTAATGATATGTGTTTCGCACGTTCAGAAACACCAGAACTAACTGTCACACCAATACGTTTTCCTTTGTACATAAAACGAGCTTTTTGAACATGTTTTCGTACTTTTTCTGCAAAAATAGCACCACCTTTGGTATCTGTTTCACTCAGTATGGCAAGAAATTCTTCTCCCCCAAATCGTCCGACAATGTCTACTGTTCGACACTCTATTTTAAGTATCTTAGCGAATGCAACAAGTACAGCATCTCCCGCATCGTGTCCGTAGTTATCGTTTACATCTTTAAACTTATCAAGGTCAAATAAAATAACACTAAAGTTTCTCTCGTAGCGTTTATATTCCGCCTCTTTTATTTCCATAAAATCATCAAGTGCACGACGATTATAAAGTTTCGTTAAAAAATCTTCTTTAGACTCATGTTTTGCAGCAGCTAGCTCTTTTTCTAACTTTTTAACTTTATTTGAGAGTGCTTTAACCTCTCCACTATGGTTTTTTAAATCTATACTTAGTAACTGTGTATTTTCTTCTAAAGCAACTGCAATAGTGTAGAGTTTTTTATGTGCCACTTTAAAGTTTGTCACAGGGTTTTCACCATAAGCTTCAAGCTCTTTTTTGATAGAGCGTATCTCTTCATTTGAGCTATCAGACTTCTCAATCATATCGATTAAACGAAGGCTGAGTTTATCTAAAACACCATCGATGGACTCAACCATCTCCTTAACACTCTCCTTATCGAGTGCAATTCTCAGTGAAATTGCTGTTTTTATCTCTTTTTCTATACTCTCACTCTCAAGTAAACTTGGATTTTTTTGTATCTTATTACTAATATTAGCAATAGTGTCATTTACACTCGAAGCTATTGAGGGAACAAAAGATGATATAAGCAACTTAGAAATTTTTTCTAAGACAGGAATACTCTCAACCATTGAGGTCTCTTTAGCATTAATATTTAAGTCCTCTATACTTTTCCGCAAATCATCACTACTAATATTTCCAAAACTTTTAAGTTTTTGCAAGAATGTATCATCATAAGTAGTTAAAAAGTTTACCCATCTTTGCCTAAAATTGTCTATTTGTTCAGATTTTGCACCTGAATCTAAAATATCCATCGTATTTTTAGCAAGTTGTGCTGCTTCTTTGTTGTGAAGCACCCCAACAACTTGAAGAACTCTTTTGATAAGTAAATTTTGTGCTTCTATCGTTTGAGTGGCTTGAGTAGGATTAGTTCGATTAAGTTTAGAGATAATAAAACGAACAAATTCATGCTGTGTTTTAATGTGGTAGTTTCTAAGATCTTTTTGAAACTCAGGATTTAAAGATAAAGTGAATTTTTCTAAATGATTGCAGTCTTCTACATTCATACCTGCTTTTTTTGCTTCTTTACAAAATGCTTCTGTATAAAAATCCGGAGTAAGTAGTTTACCCTCTAATTTTAACCTTTTAATAGCATTGTTAATAATAGCTTGAATTGTCATAGTTTTCCCTTATTTTACTTGCGAACCTTCTGCTGATACTTGTGCAACAAAGGCAGAAATTGCCTTAAATGAACTAAACTTAATAGCATCAAAACGTTCTTGTTCTGTTAGTACTGCATTTGGAACAATAGAAAAGTCATACGTACCTACTGAGATATAGTTTTTTTTCATATCATTAGTTTCTCTACTTATCTTTAAAGTTATTGTAGCACGATATGAGATAATAAAACCATTAGTATCATACTGAAGTGGTTTGTATGAAGGTACTGATATGCTCAACATTAAATGTGTATCTGCATATCTTCGTTCAACAAGTGAAGCATGAAAAATTTCAATTATTGCTTTATCCACGGCATCTTTGATTATAACACTGTTTTCGGGATCTGTTTTAGAGATACTCACATCAGTACTTATTTTATTACCTAAAATATCGCGAGCAAATTTTGCACTAGGTTTATACCCACATCCAATTAAATTTATTAACAACAATGTAAAAACAAATAACTTAATACAGTATACCGACCTCTTCAAGCTTAGCCTTTTATCACTAAGTTAACAAGCTTTTTAGGAACGACTATCTCTTTTATTATTGTCTTACCCTCTAAGTATTTTGCTACTTTTTCTTTTGCAAGTGCTAAAATCTCATCTTTTGAAGTTTGAGGTGTTACTTCTATCTCTCCACGGTTTTTACCGTTAATAGCAACACCTAAAGTAATGCTATCTTCTACAAAAACCTCTTCTACGACCTCTTGTTTGCTTAGGTTATTTAAAGAGAAGTACTCCATTGATATATCCCAACAAGTATGAGGGATAACAGGTTCCATTATAGAAGCTAGTATCCAGTAGCCTTCACTCCATACATCTGCGTTTGACTGTAAATTAAGGGCATTCATAGCTTCCATAACTCCAGCAATCATTGTGTTAAATGTATAACGCTCTTTAAATACTTCTTCACTGCGTTTAAGTGCTTCATAGACTTTTTTACGTGCTAGTTTTTCTTCTTTGTTTAAAGAGTTATGGTCTATTTTTGGTTTTGTATCTGTCTTTACAATATTTGATGCTCGGTCAAAGAAACGTTTAATAAACTTATGAGAACCCTCAACTGCACTATCGTTCCACTCTAACTCTTGTGTTGGTGGTGCTGCAAAAAGAATAAAGAGTCTTGCTGTATCTGCTCCATATTTCTCAATGATGGCATCAGGGTCCACTGTATTACCCTTAGACTTAGACATTTTTGTACCATCTTTTAGTACCATACCTTGAGTAAGTAGTTTATCAAATGGCTCATCAAAATCTAAGTAACCTAAATCACGGAAAACTTTTGTAAAAAATCTTGCATATAAAAGGTGAAGTATAGCATGCTCAATCCCACCAACATAGTGATCAACACCCATCCAGTAGCTAATCTCTTCTTTTGTAAACGCAGCTTTTTCTAAGGTCTCAGGACTTGCACAAAAACGAAGGAAGTACCAAGAAGACTGAACAAAAGTATCCATAGTATCTGTTTCACGAACAGCCTCTTTACCACACTGCGAACATTTACAGTTTTTCCAAGTTGGGTGATTTTCTAGTGGACTTCCCTCACCGTTAATTTCTACATCATCAGGAAGAGCGATTGGAAGATTCTCTTTTTTCTCCATAACAAGACCACAATCCTCACAATGAATAAAAGGAATAGGAGCACCCCAATAACGCTGACGAGAAACTCCCCAGTCTTTGAGTTTATAGTTCGTAGTTTTAGCACCTATCTTTTTCTCTTCGAACATTTTAATGATATTATATTGACTCTTTTTAGAGTTAAGACCATCAAACTCGCCACTATTAAAAAGCACACCTGCATCAGTAAACGCAGTCTTACTTACATCCGACTCAGCATCTTTAGCTTTAATGACTGCGTTTATAGGAAGGTCATACTTCTTTGCGAAGTCATAATCTCTATCATCATGAGCAGGAACAGCCATAACGGCACCTGAACCGTAGTCCATAAGTACAAAGTTTGCTATCCATACAGGAACAGTTTTTCCTGTTAAGGGGTGTACAACATTAAGTCCAAGAGCAATTCCCTCTTTAACTTTTTGTCTATCAATAGACGAAGTGTTTTTCATCTTTGTAATCTCGGCGATTACAGCATCACTTAAAAGCTTATTCTCAATCATATAAGTAACAATAGCATGTTCAGGAGCTAAGGCTGTATAGCTCACACCATAGATCGTATCAGGACGAGTAGTAAAAACATCAAATGACTTGAACTTATTATCCAAAATGGATAATGAAGTATCATCAAACAAAAGGTCAAATGCCAGTCCATTTGATTTTCCTATCCAGTTTTCTTGCATAGTTAGAACTTGTTTAGGCCAACCTTTTTCAAGTTCTTTAAGATCATCTAAAAGTTCATCAGAGTACTGAGTTATCTTAAAGTAGTACTGATTCATATCTTTTTTCTCTATTGGGGTGTCACATCTCCAACAGCAACCATCTACAACCTGCTCATTTGCCAGTACAGTTTGATCATTAGGACACCAGTTTAACATCCCTTTTTCACGGTAAAGCAGACCTTTTTCATACATATCTATAATGAAAGATTGTTCAAACTTTGTGTAAAGTTCATCACTTGTTGCCATCTCGCGTTTACGAGAAAATGAAAAACCAAGAGAGTAAAACTCATTTTTCATATAATCAATGTTGTCGTAAGTCCAACCCTTAGGATGACTTCCATTCTTAATAGCTGCATTTTCAGCAGGCATCCCAAATGAATCAAAGCCGATAGGATGAAGAACATTCTTACCTTGTTGTCTATGGTAACGTGCGAGAGCATCACTTATAGAGTAGTTACGAACATGACCCATATGTAAGCGACCACTAGGAAATGGAAACATACTTAGTATGTACTTTTTATCTAGTGTAAAATCTTCACTCGGCTCAAAACTATCATTTTCTTTCCAGTAGTTTTGCCATTTTTTTTCTATTTCTGATGAATTGTATTGCAATGTAATAAGTCCTATAATATATTAATTCATACGAACTCTTAAGTGAAAAACACTTAAGAGCTCTAATGATTTAATACTCTTCTTTTTGTTTTGAACTCTCGATATAAACAAGTCCAACTGAAAATATATTTGCTATTAAAGCACCTATTGCTAAAGCGATAGCCCAAGTATCATCCCCAATGATTACTAAAAAGACAAACGCAGGTATAAGGTGCAAGTCTGCCACTAAAGAAGATGCAAAAAGCTCTGCTGAGAGAAGGTTTCTCACACCAATCTTTAAAATCGTACTGATAAGATTTACACTTGCCGCTATAAAAAGTGATGTCGCTGTGTTTTCATATAAAAACCCTGCTATTGATGTTAAACTCATCAATGAAAAAAATACATATATTACTTTACCCCAATCCATTATAACTTCCTTTTAATTTATTTACTTACTAAATGACTAAACTATCCCGCCATCAAACTGATCGCGCATTTTTTGCTTCTCTGCTTCGCGTTTTGCTTTGGCTGCTAATTTTACATGGTAGTTTTTAACATCAAAACCAAACCATAGTAAAATAGGACTTGCTACAAACACTGAAGAGTATGTTCCAACCACAACACCTACAAGCAGTGTAAATGCAAAGGGATGGATTATCTCACCACCAAACATAAAGAGTGTAAAGACAACAAAGAAAGTTGTGAGTGAAGTGAGTGTTGTGCGAGCAAGTGTTCTGGTAACTGACTCATTGATAATCTCACCAAGTTCAACATTTCTTCCTTTAACAACACCCTCACGAATACGGTCAAAAACAATAATTGTATCGTTAAGTGAGTACCCGAGTATAGTTAGAAGACCCGCTAAAACATCTAAGTTTACATCAATTGCGAATAGTGCAACCATACCTAATGCAATACTCACATCATGAACAAGTGCAACAATCGAAGCAACCGCAAAACGCCATTCAAATCTAAATGCAACATAGACTAAGATACCAAACATAGCAAGCAAAAGTGACATAATCCCTTTTTCTTTAAGTTCAGCTCCAACAGTTGGACCTACTATATCTACTCGACGAATAGTAAAATCACCTGTACCTTTAAGGGCTGCTCGTGTTTCATCCCCAACATCGCGTGTAACATTTCCAGAACTAGTTTTCATACGGATAACTACTTCATCAGGACTTCCAAACTCACTTATAGTTGCAGAGGCAAATAGTTCATTAGCTTTGAGTGCATTACGCATTTTTTGTATAGGAGCTTCACTTGTGTACTTTACCTGAACAACTGTTCCACCGGCAAAGTCTACACCGTAGTTAAGCCCTTTAGTAACTAAAACAGCATACGAAGCTAGAACAACTACTACAGAAAGTATCATCGCTAACTTCGACTTGCCCATAAAGTTGAAAGTTCTTGTATATCTAAAAAATTCCATCTCTACCCCTTAATCCCAAACCAAAGTTTGTTGTTTTTACTTTTAGTTATTCTTGATTCTAACATCTGGTAAACACCGTGTGTACCAAGTATTGCAGTAAGCATAGAAGCTAAAATACCGATACTCATAGTGATAGCAAAACCTTTAATAGCACCCGTTCCATAAGCATACAGAACGACTGAAGCGATAAGAGTTGTGATGTTAGCATCTAAAATAGCTCTCATTGCGTTTGCATAGCCTTCTTCTATAGCTTTATGCATCGACTTACCCTCATAGATAAGCTCACGAATACGCTCAGAGATGATGACATTTGCATCAACAGCCATACCAACGGTTAAAACAATTCCTGCCATTCCGGGAAGAGTAAGTGTCGCACCAAAAAGACTCATAACAGCTAAAAGTATAAACAGGTTAGCGATTAGAGCAATGTTAGCTATGACACCCGCTAAACGGTAATACACCATCATAAAGATGATAACTAGTACAAATCCACCGATGAGTGCAACAAGTGAAGCTTTAATACTATCAGCACCTAAACTTGGTCCAACTGAACGCTTTTCCATCATATAGATAGGAGCTAAAAGTGCACCAGAACGAAGAGCAATAGATAAATCTTTTGCTTCCATTACAGTGTAGTTACCAGAAATCTGACCCGAACCACCACCAATTCGCTCATTAATGTTTGGAGCAGAGTAAACTTTACCATCTAAAACAACAGCTAAACGCTTCCCAACACTACGTCCAGTAAAGTCACCAAATATTTCAGCACCCTCTGCATTTAACTTAAAGTTAATAAGAGGACGATTGTTTTGATCAAAACCCATACTTGCGTCAGTCAGCATTCCACCGTCTAAAATAGGAATCTCACGAACAAGGTACTTAATTGATGCGTCTTTTGCATCAGCTAAAATAATGTCGCCATACTCAGCTGCATCAGAATCACTCATGTTGTAAACGCGAGCATTTCTATCTTCATCTACTGCCATAAGTTCAAGTTTTGCAGCTCTACTTATAAGCTCACGAGCGCGCTGCTCTTCTTCTTGTGTTTTTATACCTGCAAGTTGAACAAGAATTTTCTCTTCACCCTGCTTCGCGACCACAGGTTCAGAGAGTCCAAACTGATCAAGTCTATTTCTAATAGTCTCTATGGCTTGTGAAATAGCTTCTTTCTCAGTTTTGATAATTTCTTCTTGTGTTAAAGAGAGTGAAATAGCAGTTTCATTTTTAAGAACGACAACACCTTCTATATCTTTAAAAAAATCATCAAACTTTGAGAGTTCATCTTCATCTAAAACTTCAAAACTTATCTCATTTTCATCAAACTTCAAGCCATCAATTAAGATGTCGTTTCTGTCTGAGAAATGTTTTATACTCGCAGTAATAGACTTTATACGAGACTTTGTTGCCTCCTCAGTTTTTACACCAAGAAGCATATGCAGCCCACCTTGAAGGTCAAGACCTAGAGTTATCTTTTTACCTGTCTCACTTTGAGTAAGAGAAGGCAAAGAAAAACTTATACCAAAAATTATCGCTAGTGCGAAAATGACTATGCGGTAATTAAGCTTCATCCTCGAACTTCTTCGCTACTGCGTCTTTAGTCATTTTAGTAATTGTGTCATCGTTAAGTTTTACACTTAAAAAGTTCTCTTCTACCTTATGTATAACTACGATAAAGCCACCTGTAGTGATAACTTTATCACCTTTTTTAAGTGCTTCTAGCATAGCTTTTTTAGCTTTTGCTTCATTTTGTTGCGGGCGAATAATTACAAAATACATTACTGCAATTAAAAATACGAAAGGTAATATCTGAGAGATTATATCCATGTGAGTTCTTCCTTGTGTTTATTAAAATTATGCTGATTATACAAAACTTATACTAATAGCCTCTTAAATTGAGTACAATTTCACTATGAACACAATAACTAAAACAATTTTAACAGGTCTCCTTACAGCTATACTTTTTAGTGCGTTTATCTATTTAGAGTACTTTGAACTAACAAATAGACTACTCAATACTCTTTTTGGACTCTCATCTTTAGCACTTTTACTCTACATTCCTAAACAATCCATCTTAGTTGCAGGTTTTAGTATTGGGATATTATGGTTTTACTGGATAGGGTATAGTTTTGAGTATCAAGGTGTCGGATATATGACTCCTGTTATCACTCTCTCCTTTGGATTTATTTATCTACTCTTTTTTCTTCCGCTTTACTTTACAGACAAAACCTATATCCGTGCTCTTTTACTCTTTGGACTGAGTTTCATTGAACCATTTGATTGGAATTGGTTACAGATTGAGCTTGTATTTGTTGAGAGTTACATAGGTCTATTTAAGTACCAACTTGCACTTGTCTTGTTAGCACTTACCCTACCATCATTTATTAAACACAAATATTATAAATACCTTCCTCTTTTACTTATTTTTACTGCGTTTGACTACTCAAACCACACAAAAAAAGAAGCTCCGCTAAAGATAAAACTAATCACGACTGATATAAAACAAGACTACAAATGGACAATAGAGGCTAGAGCACCTACCATAGATATGATACTCTCACAGATTAAAATAGCCATACAAGAGAAACAAGAACTTGTTGTATTCCCTGAGTCTGTTGTCCCACTGTATCTTGAAAAAGAGACACAGATTATGGACAAGTTTCTATATCTTTCTAAAAATATTAGTATTGTTGTAGGTTCTTTACTTCGAGAAAACCATCAAAACTATAATGTTACTTATCTGTTTGAAGATGGCAAATATAAAATAGCAAAAAAACTTGTGCTCGTACCTTTTGGGGAGTACATACCACTGCCAAAATTTGCGCAAAAGATTATAAATGAAACTTTTTTTAGTGGGGCTAGTGATTTTGTTACAGCAACTAAACCAACAGACTTTATCATTAAAGGAGTAAAGTTTCGTAATGCCATCTGTTATGAGGCTACATGTGCTGAGATATATGAAGGAGATGTGGAGTTTGTAATCGCTACAAGTAACAATGCTTGGTTTTCACCATCAATAGAACCAACACTTCAAAACTTACTCTTGAAGTATTATGCTAGAAAAAATGGTGTAACCATATACCATAGTGCTAACTACAAAGGAAGTGGTATTATTCCTTAGAGTCTTCTACTTTGTTAGTTTTTATGAACTCTAAAAAGAAAACTAAAAAGATTCCTAAAATAATACTCGTAATAAATGAAACAACTAAGATAAGACCGCGTTTAGGTTTAGACTTATCTTTTATGTACGCTGAGTATGCCGCCGTTAAAACATCACACTGATAGTACTCTTTTGACTTCATCATCACTTTTTCTTGTAAGATGTTACTAATCATCGAAGAGAGACTTTGGCGCAGTTCAAACCCATCAGCACTCTGCATCTCATGAGAGAAGTACTTTAGTTTTTTATCTATGATATTTAAGTTATTCTCAACAAGATATGTACTGGCATCTCTTAAAAAAGCATCTATTATCACAGGCGGGTATTCTCTATCATTATCACTGTAGCTCACAGTAATAAGCCCGGATTTTTTGTCACTACTTATGGACATACTTGATTTTATAGTTTTGATGATATTAAAAATTTTTGCATCCATATCTAACTCTTCATCAGGAGAACTTTTAAACAGTTCATACAGTCCTCTAAAACCCAAAGCAAAAACATAATTTTCATCAGCCTTAGGGTCATTATAATGTTCTACAATTTTATTTTTTGTAACAAACTCTTTCATAAAAGCATAGTTATCTAAAAGTGAGTTAAATGCGATGTCAGGAGACATACTTCCACCACCACCTATGCTAATCCCCGCCATAGCAGCAAGACCACCAAGACCACCAAGACCACCTAAAGATGCACCTCCACTCTCTGCTGTTGGAATTAAAACTGTTTTAGAAGTGTAGACATTTGGTATTTTCAGGGCATACACAAAAGTTAAACTCACAACTATAGTAGTGATAAGCGCAATTATCTTTTTACCCTTTAGTATAGTGTTCCATAATTCTCTTAAGTCAATCTCATCTTCTTCTATATACTGCGATATCTCTTGAGTGCTCATTAAATAACTCCTAGAGTATTAAGAGAGGCAACCGTAATGGCAAAACTAGCTAAAATACGAGAAACACTATCCCAAATATCGAGTGTATTTGTCTCTTTAATATAGAGAGGGACTACTATGGTATCACCTTTTTGAATCTTCACACTTGCACTAAAGAAACCTCCACTTAAAAGCTCACTTCTTCCATCTGCATGAATAACATAAATACTATCTTCATCAGCAGCACGGGAGAGTCCACTTGCCATTTTTATGTACTCATCAGCATCAAGTTCACTGTCATAAACAAAAGAACTAGAGTTAAACACTTCTCCAAAGACTGTCACAGTATCTATCTGATTTGGTATGGTTAATGTGTCTTTATCTTTAAGCACTAAGTCAAACTGACTCTTTTTAAACTCTTCTAAGTCAGAAGTAAGTTTAATGCTTACACGACCAAGTGGTTCATACTTCTGCGCTTCAACTATTACCTCATTAAGGGTGTTACTTGTAGCAGTTGAACCTATCGATCTTTTAGCATTTGCAGGCATCGCATTATAAACCGCTAATTCTCGTTTGATTTTTAAAAGTGCCCGATTATAGTTACTTACCTGTTGAGCTCGTATACTATCACGAGTAAAAACAGCACCCTCGATGAAAGCTTCTGCTGTAAACCCACCAGCACGTTCTATAACACTACTAAGTTTTTCGCCATTACTCACAGTATATGTACCAGGAAATCGAACCTGACCTTGAAGCACAACTGTCTTTTTTTCTCCCCAGTTAGGGATTTTATAGACTGTCACTTCATCATAAGGTTTTAGAAAGTATGTACTTGAGTCAACTTCATTGAGGTTTACTGTTAGTAGCTTTTTCTTGCGTTTGCTAGTCTCATCAATATAATATCTAACAATCTCTATCTTTTGTAAAAATGCTTCAATGCTAGTACCACCACTTGCGTTGAGAAGCTTAGCGAGGCTCATGTTCTTCTCATAAAAAACTGTTGTAGGCTTAACAACTTCCCCTTTTATACTTACGGGCTGCAAAAGATGTGTTTTATAGTAGTCATATACTTGAACTTCATCATATACGCTCAGACGAGTATTTCCATCATTTTTAAGTGAGTAAAAAGTTGTGCTTGGCATTCTATCTGGAGTGTTTATTGTTGTGACACTTATCTTGTCATCTAAAATACCATCTATACCTGAACCATGAATAGCATCTCTGATAGTCATGCCCTCAAAGAAACGCAGTTTCCCTTCTTCTATAAGAACATCACCCTTAGTTGTTATGTACTCACTTGAGTGGAGATCATTTTTACTAAAGATATAAAGCTCATCCTGAGGGTATAGTTTTAAGTTTTCTTTTCCTTCTATAACTTTTTTGAGATTAAATGATTTTGTCTCAAAGTTAAGCCCTTTTGCATAACTTTTAACGATTCCATACTCAAAATATGTTTCAGGTAAAAAGAAATGTTTTGCACCCTCTTTGAGTTGTGTTTGTAAAAAAGATGTTAAGTCTAAGCCAGCAGTAAGTCTGTAAGATCCAGGACGGATAACATTTCCATATACATTTATACTTTTATCTGCACTTGCATCAAGTTGGTAGATAAAGACCTTATCCCCATCTTGCATCACAAAGTTTTTTGCTTTAGCATAAGCGATGCTATAAGTCTCAAAGATAGAGTTTTTACTATATCTATCAACTTTTATATGTCTACTTGATGCATTTGCCTTCATCCCACCAGCATACTCGATAAGTTTTGCTAAACTCTCATTTCCTTTTAGCTCAAATATTGCAGCATTATTTACAAAGCCATCTATACTTACAAGTTTTTGTGCTTTTTTAACAACCACGATATCACCATGTTTAAGTAGAGTACCACCAACACTTTTTGCATTAAAAAGAAGGTCATAAAAATCTAATTTTGCTATAGTTTTTCCACCGCGCTTTATACTTATGTCACGAACAGAAGCACTCTCTCTTACCCCTTTAGAAACTATAAGTAAATCTTTTGCTGTAGAAAAAGATGAAAGGTTGTAAATACCAGGGTATTTCACATCACCTATGAGTGTAACTTGGATGCTCGAGTATCTACTTATGCTTACCTTAAACGAGCTCATTTTAAAGTGGTGTTTTAGACTACTCTTTAAAGTACTTTTTGCTTCTTTATAGCTTTTGCCTGCTAGATGAATTGGACCTAAGTACTCTATGTCAACTGTTCCATCATTTGCCACTTCTAACTCATACTTATCATCCCTGTCTCCATAAATATGAACAGACAGCATATCTCCAGTTGAAATAATATAGTTGTCTGGAGTAGGAAGAGAAGAGCTATCTATATTGTTCTTGTTTGCATAAAAACTCTCAGAATAGCGTGTGAGTTTTGTTTTTTCTAGGACTTGTTTTTTTAAACTTAATTCTTCTCGTATTTCTCTACTTGTTTTATAAGTGAAAGGATTTAATCTATCAAAACTTGCATTAATATCTTCCACCAAAGTACTCTGATCTAAAATTTCGCTTGTATTCGTTTCATTATTTTCTTCTGTTTGGACTATATCAATATTGTTTTGTATATCACTAGCTTCTATTATTTTTGTATCTAAATCTTTATTTTTATTAAGTTTAGCATTTATATCTGTTTTTGTAATTCCTCTTTTTTTCATTTCAGCTTGTGCTTGAGGAGTGTCAAGAAGTGATGGGTCAGCGATAACAGCAGCTTTGAGCTGCTCTATACTTGGTGCTCCAAACAAAGAGAGAGAAAGAAAAAATGATAACAATAAAATACGTAAAAACATACATGTCCTTGAGAAAAATTTTCTTATTATATTTAAAAAAACATTAGCTAGATGTTAAAATTCGCTATAATACATTAAACAAACTACTTTATAGGTCTATTTTTCATGCTAAATCTTAAAAATCCAAATCTTTATAACAACCGTGAACTTTCATGGTTACAGTTCAATACCCGCGTTTTAAAACAAGCTCAAGATGAATCTCTACCACTTCTTGAACGTCTTAAGTTTCTAGCAATTTATGGAACAAATTTAGATGAGTTTTATATGATTCGTGTGGCTGGACTGAAAAAACTTTTTGCTGCTGGTATCATTGTTTCTGGTGCAGATAAGCTCACACCACTCCAGCAACTCCGGGAGATTCGTTCATACCTGCACCAAGAACAACAAGTAGTAGAGCACTGTCGTACTTCTATCCTTAAAAAGCTTGAAGATGAAGGAGTTTGTGTAAAGAGTTATGATGAAGTAAATAACCAAGAAAAAAGTAAACTTAACCAGTTTTTTAATGAAAATATCTATCCTGTTATCATCCCCATAGCCATTGACTCTACACACCCTTTTCCTCACCTTAACAACCTTAGTTTTGGTCTTATAGTCAAGCTTCAGGATTTAGATGATGAGTCAATTGAACGTTTTGGTCTTATCCGTGTGCCTCGTGTTTTAGAGAGATTTGTGGAACTTGAAAATGGCATATATATTCCCATCGAGTCTGTTGTTGCCCAGCATGTTGAGGACCTTTTTCCTGGTTTTACACTGCTTAAGTATGCTGCGTTTAGAGTAACACGAAACGCCGATATCGCCATCGAAGAAGAAGAGGCTGACGACTTTATGGAAATCCTTGAAGAGGGTTTAAAGCTTCGCCGTAAAGGTGAAATGGTGCGTCTAGAAGTCGGTTCAAACGCAGATGATGAAATCATTAACTTCTTTAACCGTCATACGAATGTTTATAAGGATGATATTTATAAATTTCACACTTACTTAAACCTCTCAAGTTTGTGGCAAATAGTAGGAAATAAAAACTTTGCACATCTACTAGCTGCTCCATTTAAACCAAAAGTTCTACCACCTTTTGACACAAGTGAGAGTATCTTTACAACTTTAGAAAAACAAGATGTACTTATGTACCATCCTTATGAAAGTTTTGAGCCTGTTGTGAAGTTTATTCAGGTTGCCAGTAAAGACCCTGATGTTGTTTCTATAAAAATGACATTGTATCGTTCAGGTACAAATTCACCTATCGTTCAAGCTCTTATGAATGCTAGTGAAAGCGGTAAACAAGTAACCGTTATGGTTGAGCTAAAAGCACGTTTTGATGAAGAAAACAACCTTATCTGGGCAAAGGCACTTGAAAAATCTGGTGCTCATGTTATCTACGGAATAAAGGGCTTTAAAGTTCATGCCAAAGCGACTCTTGTAACGCGACGTAAAAATGGTAAACTAAAACAATATGCACACTTAGGAACAGGAAACTACAACCCTTCAACTGCAAAGATTTATACTGATATGTCTTATATGACAAGTAAAGATGAGATTACAAATGACCTCACTCGGTTTTTTCACTTCTTAACTGGTTTTAGTAAAAAAGGTAAACTTAACGAGCTCTATATGGCACCATCTCAGATAAAACCTAAGATACTTTCACTCATCCATAACGAAACAAGACAGGGTGAAAATGGTCAAATCATCGCAAAAATAAATTCTTTAGTTGATGAAGATGTTATCCGTGCTCTGTATAAAGCGAGTCAAGCAGGTGTTAAAATAGACCTTATTGTTCGTGGTATCTGTTGTTTGAAACCAGGTGTGGAGGGTATAAGTGAAAACATTCGTGTTATCTCTATCCTTGGAAAGTACCTAGAGCATCCTCGAACATTTTACTTTAAAAATGATGCAGCTGCTGTTTATATCTCAAGTGCTGACTGGATGCCTAGAAACTTAGTACGTCGTATCGAGCTTTTAACAGCCATAAAAGATGAAACAGCAAAAAATAAGATACTGCAAATACTACAACTCCAATGTGCGGACAATCAGCTCTCACATGAACTTCAAAGCGATGGTTCTTACATAAAAGTAAAAAGTGATGAAACGACAAAAATACATAACCATAAGCACCTAGAAGAGTATGTTAACACTATTGTAAAAGCGAGTAAGAAAGAGTCTACTAGTTATACTGCAAATCTAGCTACCATGATTTTTAAAGAAACAGAGGAATAAATATGTTACACAATTTTAAAGACTTCACACCAAAAATAGGCAAAGACACTTGGATAGCACCATCTGCTGATGTTATCGGTGATGTTACTATCGGTGAAGATTGCTCTATCTGGTTTGGAACTGTTGTTCGTGGAGATGTTCACTACATTACTATTGGCGATAGAACAAGTATACAAGACTTAAGTATGGTACACATTACTCACCATAAAAAAGCAGATAGAAGTGATGGAAGTCCTACTATCATAGGAAGTGATGTAACAGTAGGACATCGTGTTATGCTTCATGGCTGCACGATAGAAGATGCTTGTCTAATCGGGATGAGTGCAACAATACTTGACAATGCAGTTATAGGAAAGGAGTCAATAGTAGGAGCTTCTTCACTTGTCACAAAGGGAAAAGTCTTCCCTCCTCGCTCACTTATCATGGGAAGCCCTGCAAAAGTTGTGCGAGAGTTAACGGATGAAGAAGTAGCGGAGCTTTATGCTGGTGCTTTGAGATATGTGAGTTTTAAGAATGACTATACAAACTAAAAATATTCTCTCGCGAAGAAATGCGATAAAACTCATACCTCTTTCTATAATGACAGCTACTTCTCTTAATGCAAATTGGGGTGAAGCCCCTAAAAAAAGTGTGACAAGGAAAAAGTTTCTTATAGTTGGAGGGGGTTCTAGTGCTATAATCATTCTTTCTACTCTTCTAAAATCTATAAAAGATCCAGATATAACAATCATCGCTCCAAATGAGATACATCTTTACCAACCAGGACAACTCTATGTTGCAACAGGTATTTTTGACAATGATGAAATCACAAAAGATAATGCCGACTTCATCCCTAAAAGTGTTAACTGGATAAAAGAGAAAGTAGAAACATTTTTACCTGATGAGAATGCTGTTGTAACAAATACAGCTAAAAAGGTCTCTTATGACTACCTAATAGTTGCTACGGGTACACAGTATCGTTATGAGTACATAAAAGGTCTCTCTCAAAATGATATAGGAACAAACAACTTAGCGAGTGTTTACATAAACGATACTGATAAAGGAACAGCTGAGGGTGGACCTCTAACATGGAAATGGTTAAATGAAATAAAAGAAGCAAGTAAAGAGAGAAAACAGACTGTTCTTTTTGTAAAAGCGAGTGGACTGTTAAAGTGCGGAGCTACTGCACAAAAAATCATGTATATGAGTGCCGACTATCTCAAGAAGCATGGTTTTAGTGCTAATTATATCTATTCAACAACTTCAAGTCGACTTTTTGGTTCTAAGATTGTCTCTGGTTCACTTGAAAAAGCACAAAGTGAATACGACACTATTAAAAATCTCTATAAACATAACATCATTGCGATAGATGTAAAAAATAAAATCGCTACTTATGAGCATAAGTACCAGATAAAAGAGGGGTGGGACCCTGATTTTCAAGAGTGGGAAAGTATAGAAGATAAACGCGACATCATAAAAGTAAAGTATGACTTTCTTCATCTTGTACCTCCTATGTCAGCACCAGATGCTCTTGTCAACTCTACTCTTTGTAAAAAAGAGGGTATGTTTAAAGACTGGCTAGATGTAGATGAAGAGACTCTTCAGCATACTCAATATGAAAATATCTTTGGTATCGGTGATGTTTGTGGAACACCTCTTGGTAAAACAATTCCATCTGCACAACATCAAGCAAAAATAGTTCTTAAAAATCTGCAATCCTTAATAAATAAAAAAGAACTCAAAGCGAAGTTTGATGGGCATTCAGTCTGTCCTATTAAAGTTGGGTTTGGAGAGGTTGTGATGGCTGAGTTTAATTACTCAGGTCTAAATCCAAGTTTTCAATGGCTCGATGCAAGTAAACCTAGTTGGTTGTGGTGGGTTTATGATGTTTATGGAGCTAAACCACTCTACTGGTATGGGATTCTCCCTGCAAGAGTGTAGAAGACTTAAGTTCTATAGTCTGCGTTTATCTTAATATACTCATAGCCTAAGTCACATCCAAAAGATGTGAACTTACCATCTGATAAACCTAAATCACAAGATATTGTGAACTCTGAGAGTTTCATAATTTTAGAAGCTTCTTCTTCCATTTTTTCATCAAATAACAACTTTCCCTTCTCATAAACACAGAGATCATTAAATGAGATACTAAGAGTCTCTTCATCAGCTGCTACTCCACTTGCTCCTACTGTTGATGCTATTCTACCCCAGTTTGGGTCTTCTCCATAAAGTGCTGTTTTAACAAGTAAAGAGTTTGAGAGTGCTTTTGCAACTACTTCTGCTTCTTGATTATTTAATGCACCTGTAACCTTGTAAGTCACAAGTTTAGTTGCACCTTCTCCATCTCTAACCATCTCACGAGCTAAAAAGAGCATTATCTTCTCTAGTGCAACTTTAAAAGCTTCTCTATTGTGGACCCCGGAAGTTTTGTTACTCAAAAGCATCACGGTATCATTAGTTGAAGTATCACCATCTACACTTGCTGCATTGAAGGTTGTAACAGTTACCGAGTCAAGTATCTCTTGCATCTCTTCTTTACTTACATCAGCATCAGTAGTGATAAAACATAGCATCGTTGCCATAGCAGGGTTTATCATACCAGCACCCTTAGCCATAGCCCCTATACTAAAATTACTACCATCTTCAAGCTCAACTCTAAAAGCTTTTTGTTTAGAGAAGCTATCTGTTGTCATAATTGCACTTGCTGCTGCGTTTGGCTCTTTTTTACTCAGATCAAAAAGCTTAGTACCTGCAATTATTTTTTCTTGTGGTAAACGTACACCGATAACACCCGTTGAACTCATAACGGGATTTATCAGTTCTGTAGGAAGAGTAGAGAGAATAGTATCTATATCTTTAATGCCCTCCTTGCCTGTCATCGCATTCGCATTTTTAGCATTTATAAGCACAAAGTTTGTCTTAAACTCACCCTTTGCTCTAAAGTGTCTTATGGGAGCTGCTGTCATCTTGTTAGTAGTAAAAACTGAAGCTATCTCACACTCTTTATTAGAGTAGATAAATGCCATATCTTTAGCATTGTCAGCTTTTAGACCTGCACTAATACCATCTGAGAAAAAACCTTGAGCACTACAAACACCAGTGTTAACTTCGATTAATTTATACAAACTTGAGTTCCTTAGGTTTAATTCTTTGTCTTACTAAACCTTTAGTTGTAGCTATACCTTTTTGTGTACCTATCACAAGTAGTTTACACTCACTTGTCACGAGGACATCACCCTTTGGCATACTTATAAACTTACCATCTTTTTTTGTAATTCCAACAACTGATGTATTTGTTATTTCACGGATATGCGTCTCTTTTAGTTTTTTAAGTACTGCCCAAGAGAACTTAGGTACAAAAATCTCTTGCATATCAAGAGGGTTATCATTTTTATATAAAAATTCTTCAAGTAGATTTTCCATATCTGGGCGAGCAGCCATTGCACTTACACGTTGTGCTGTAAGTTTTGTTGGGCTTACAACTGTATCTGCCCCAAGTTTTTTGAGTTTTTCAACATCACCAGAACTCTCAGCAGACGAGATAATATAATATGGACGAGGTAAAAAATGTTCTTTTTCAAATAGTCTCACAGAAGCTATAAGTGCGATGTTATCTGAGATAGAACTTGAGAGTGCTATAAGACCTTTTGCAGAAGAAAGGTTTGCTTTAAGCATTGAAAGTTCAGCATGAGGTTCTGCTTGTAAATAGTTTGGATACTTATGCTCGATAGCCCACTCATGTATCTCAGGACGAGGATCAATCACAATAAAAGGAATATGATTTTTACGAAGCTGATTTGTCACTTCAATAGTATAATCATTATGATGACAAATAACAAAGTGCTTTTTGAGTCTAACAATTTTGTATAACATTCTTCTTTCCTTTAAGATTGTAACTATTTTACCCTTGTTTAACTCAGAGACTAAAATACCTATTGCACTTGAAAACACTGCGAAACCAGCTATAATCAGGTTAATTGTAAATATTTTTCCAACATTTGAGAGTTCGTGAACTTCTCCAAAACCTACTGTTGTAAAAGTAATAGCTGTTTGATAGATAGCATCAAATATAGGGAAGTCTTCGATTATTACATAACCAATAGTTCCAATAAGCATTACAAATACAGTCAGTATTAGGGGTAAACGAAATGGTTTTAAGTGGGGATAAACTTCAGGTAGAAGCTTAGGGTCAGGTTTGGGAGTTATCTCCCAATTAAGAAATTTACGAATCCTTACGAGAAGATTCATAATTTTTTCCTACTACTTACGAATTTTTCTTAAGTGTACGAAGCTCTCTTGCAGAGATCTTAATCTTTTTTGTAGTACCATCTTCTAAAGTGATACGAACTGTTCTTAAGTTTAATAAAAAACGACGCTTTGTTCTGTTTTTTGCGTGAGAAACATTGTTCCCACTCATAGGGCCTTTGCCGCTAATAGCACATCTTCTTGCCATGATAGAGTCCTTGAATGATATTTTAAAGTTGCGAATTGTACCAAATCAAAGCAAAACTTCAACTTAAGCCGATATTCACTTTCATATATTTGATGGTTTTAGATAACTTTTATATGATTGTAGCTAAAATAATACATATTAATATAAAGTATCCAATAATGATAACAAGAAAGACCATAGAAAATTTCATACAAAAAATTCCTCCTGCTCCTAAAGCACTCAAAGAAACACTCATACATTTGAACACAGGAAATTTAGTAAAAGCAGCCACTGTAGCAAAAGAGGACAAAGCTTTAAGTACTTACTTGAAAGTACTAGTTAACAAGCCTATATATGGTTTCAAAAATGAAGTAAGTGAAGTATCTCAAATTTTTGGTATTTTAGGTGTTGAAAGATCGCTACAAGCTGTTTATAATTATATGATGACCTTGCTATCACCTTCAAAGTGGCAATTATTTAAACTAAATCGTATCATTTTTTATAATTTACAAGCAGATTTATCTGTTAATTGGGAAAAGATATTAAAATATTTGGATATACAGGACAAAGATATTTTATCTTCCATATCTCTTCTTCCTGCTAGTATTATAGTTAGTGAGGCTCTCTTTTGTGAAAAGAAGGCAGATATTGACTTGCTTAGAAGTGTGAATGAAATAGACTTAAACACAATACTTCAAAGACTTTGTGGAGTTGACCTTTTTGATATATGCCAGCAAATCGCACAGAAATGGGAAATGCCTCAAAGTATTTCTGACATATTGCAGAGTGCTTCGGGCTTAAAAGCATCTAAAGATAATGAGATAAACATACTGGGTAAGTGGATGCACTTGCTTCTCTTTTACACTCTCTCTCAACCAAAATATATAGAAGCTGAGCTTAACGATTTTATTGATTTTCAAATTGACTATGTTGGCGATATTTATGAAGAATTTTCTAAAGTTATGGAGATATCATGAGAGCAGTTGTAAAAAATGGTATAGGAGTTTTTACTCCACAAGGGTTCTTAGACGCTTCATCAGGAAACTCTTTCTTAAGTATAGATGATATAGATGGAACAATCGCTCAAAATGCTGATATGATTTTAGTATCTATGAAAAAAGTTATCTTTTTTAACCGAAATGGACTAGACTCATTTGTTAAGATGTTTCATAGGGTTCGCTCTGCCAATCACTGTACTGTAGGTTTTTGTGATTATGACACAAAGAAATATGCAGCAATTGTCAAATTTTACCGAGATGATTTAAACTTTTCACTCTTTAAAACACAAGAAATAGCTTTGTTGTTTTCAGCTAACTACAAAAACCAAAATAAGAATATACTTCTTTATAACGAAGACAAATCTCAACGTGCAGCAATGGCGATAGAACTTCATGACAATGGACACAATCCCATCGTAGCACAAAGCTATAGCGAATTTAAGGAAAAATCAGCTGCAAAAAATGCTTATGACATCATCGTTACAGACACCTATCTTGGTCAAATGGGGCAAAAAGTAGCCACTCGAGTTACTGGTAATGCAATTATTTACACAGTAAGCTCTTTTTTAGATGCTGAAATTGGAAGTACTTTTAACATAGCCTATCACAACAACTCCCTTAATGTTGGCTTTAGGCTATTTATTTTTGATGCCTATAAGGTTATAAGTATGAATGTACACGCACTTAACTTTTTCTCAAAACTCTCTTCAGCAGGTGCTGAGTATAATGCAACTATTTGTTTTGTTGGGATGAGTTTTGAAAAAACACCAAAAGAATTTAAAGAAACACTTGAAGATTCCGGGCTTATGTTTTTTGATCAGATGGATGATATATTACAAAATAAAGACCTCTTAGAAGAACTTGGAGCTAGTAGTGCTGCAAATGTGAAAGACAAACGTGCCATTAATAAAACGACAGTGACAGAATTGCCAAACTTTATCGATGCAACAGTAGCTACTATTGAAATGATGACAAATTCTAAAGCAATAAAAGAATCGGCAAATATTAGTAAAATTGGAATACTTTCAACAGAAGGTAAGATTGCAAGTTCAATAGGTTTTTATGGAGATATGGATGGGATGGTGGTTTTAATTTTTCCAACTGGTATTGCAAAAAAAGCTTGTGAACTTCTCATTGGAGAAGAGACTAATGATACTGAACTTATTTTAGATACACTAGCAGAACTTGTTAATATAGTAGGAGGAAAAGTAAAAACACTTTTAGCCGATGAAAATATAAGTGTTGATATCACTCTTCCTCGCACCTATCCAGATATAGATTCCCTACTTGAAATAGTTCAAGACAAAAAAGGTGTTCAAGTTGATTTATCATTTAACAATGATAAATTCATATTCTTTTTAACAAGATAAGAAGCTCTATATCTGTATAATTCACTAATTAATCTAAAGGAATTTTCATGATGAAAGTAGCCCCAAGTATTCTCTCTGCGGATTTTGGAAACTTACAACGAGATATAGAAGAGATATGTAATGCAGGCTGTGACTTTGTTCATGTAGATGTAATGGATGGTCACTTTGTACCAAACCTTACCATTGGGCCTGTTGTAGTTTCTGCAGTAGCTACATGCGCTACAAAACCACTAGATATACACCTTATGGTTGAGAACAATACTTTTTTTGTAGAACTTTTCGCACCCCTTAAACCTGAATATATATCTTTTCATATAGAAGAAGAAAAACATCCGCATCGTCTTATTCAAAAGATTCGAAGCCTTGGGATAAAGCCTGCTATAGTTTTAAATCCTCATACTCCACCTGAGAGTATAGAATTTTTACTAAAAGATTTAGATATGATTCTTCTAATGAGTGTAAATCCTGGTTTTGGGGGGCAGAGTTTCATTGACTCTGTTATAGAAAAAGCATCTCGTTTAAATGTGATGCGAAACAGATTAAACCCTAAGTGTCTTATAGAAGTTGATGGTGGAGTTAACGATAAAAATATTCATGTACTTAAAGAAGCTGGTGTTGATGTTGTCGTTGCTGGGTCATATGTCTTCAAACAAGAAAACCGTCAAAAAGCAATAGAGAGTTTACAAATATAATGCGAGTAAAAATATGTGGAATTACATCTCTTGAAGATGCTATGACTGCAATCAAAGCTGGAGCGGATGCTCTTGGTTTTGTTTTTTATGAAAAATCACCTCGATATATCTCAGTAAATAATGCTAAAAAAATCATCTCTCAGCTCCCTCCTTTTGTAGAAAAAGTAGCACTTTTTGTGAATGAGTCAGCTACTGCTATCAATGAAAAATGCGAACAAAGTGGTGCTACTTTAGCCCAACTTCATTTTGATGTTAATTCGGAATTAACAGATGCACTAAACATTCCTTATATAAAAGTCACAAGAGCTAAGACTGCTAAAGATATTTTAGAGTATCCAAATGAGTATAGACTTGTTGATGCATACTGTGAAGCCTATGGCGGGGCTGGTAAACGCATAAATATAGAATGGTTTAAATATGTGGACTGCTCAAAGATTATTTTAGCAGGTGGTCTTGATAGTTCTAATGTAGCAAGTTTAAAGCAGTACGGGTTTTTTGGTGTTGATGTTAGTAGTGGAGTAGAGAAAAACCATGGTAAAAAAGATGCAAATAAAGTGAAAGATTTTATACTTAATGCTCAATAAATCTTTTCCTCTTGATGCAAAAAGTATCTCGCGTTTAGCTACTCGTGGTCTTCCTTTAGAAATTTTAAAATCTCAAATAGATGAGAGTATAGATGTTTTTATCGAGATCTCAAAAGCTCAAGGAATTAACATAATAAAGAGACAGGGTTATTTTTTCTTCGATACTAAATATATCAAAATGAAAGATGCTGAATTTTGTATAGTTGACATTGAAACGAATGGCTCCAAAATAGATAAACATCAGATAATAGAGCTCGCAGCTGTAAAAGTAAAAGATGGAAAAATTACTGATAGATTTGACTCCCTCGTTTTTGTAAAAGAGATAAACCCCATCATCAGTGAGCTAACAGGAATAAAAGTAGAAGATACGGTAGATGCACCTGAGTTAAAAACTGTGCTAATGGAGTTTAAACTTTTTTTAGGAGATGCTGTTTTTGTTGCACATGATGTGAAGTTTGATTATGTTTTTATCTCTGCTAGTATGCAAAAAGTTGGACTAGAGTCTCTACTAAACCGCCCCCTTTGCTCACTCGCTTTAGCTGAGAGGACTATAGTCTCTTACAGGTATGGATTAGCCTACTTAAATGACATGTTCGCTCTTAATCCAAATCCTACACATCATCGTGCTATGAGTGATGTTCTTACCACTTATGGTCTTTTTAATTTGTCTTTAAAAAATTGTAATGAGAGTCTAAATAATATAGAAGATTTGATAAAGTTTTCTAAAAAAGCCCCGAGGTTGAAGCGTCCAAAGTTTGATCCTCTATATATAGAGGAATCATTAAAAGAGTCTACTCTTTAAATGCACCTGGAGCCGTTAGTTTTGCATAACGAGCATCCATTCTTTCATCTTTGCTCATTGCTTGTAACTCTTTTACTTTTGTTAAAAAGTACTCTGAGATAGCTTTGGCTGCTGCTTCTTTTTCTCTATGTGCACCAATAAGTGGCTCAGCAATAATATCATCAATTAAACCCAACTCTTTAAGATCAGTTGGTGTAATTTTCATTGCATTTGTTGCAGCTTCACTCTTTTTAGGATCATTCCATAAAATTGCGGAACACCCTTCAGGAGAGATTACTGAAAAAACTGAGTATCGCATCATAGCAAATCTATCTGCAACACCAATCGCAAGTGCACCACCAGAACCACCTTCACCTATAACGATAGAAACAGTAGGGGTGTCTATTTCAGCGAGTTCAATTAGGTTTCTTGCAATTGCTTCGGATTGATTTCTCTCTTCTGCACCAAGACCAGGATATGCACCCGGAGTATCAATTAACATTAAAATTGGCATACCAAATTTTTCTGCCATTTTTGCAGCACGAAGAGCTTTTCTATAACCCTCAGGATGAGGCATACCGAAGTTGCGTTTTAGTTTATTTTTAGTACCACGACCTTTTTGCTCACCGATAACCATCACTTTTTGCTCGCCAATGTAACCCATATAACAGATAATAGCAGCATCATCTCGGAAATGTCTATCTCCGTGAATCTCGTACTTATCTTTCATAATTAGGTTTATATAATCAAGAGCATAAGGACGGTCTAAGTGTCGTGCTAGTTGTAGTTTTTGGAAATCACTTAGGTTAGAGTAGATTTTTTCTACTTCTTTATCTAGTACAATTTTATGTTTTTCCATCGCTGCATGATCATGACGAACTTGTGCAGAAATGATATCTTCTTGAATAAATTTAATTTTATGTTCAAAGTCTAAGTATGTAGCCAAATTAAATCCCTCTAACTAGATTTTTTTGAAGATAAGAACACCGTTAGTACCACCAAAACCAAATGAGTTACTCATAGTAATATTTACTTCTGTTTTTCTTGCACCTTCAATTATATAATCAAGGTCACAGTTTTCATCTTTTGTAGTGTGGTTAATAGTTGGAGGTAGAATACCATCACGCATAGCCATTAAACATACCACTGCTTCTATACCACCTGCAGCACCAAGGCAGTGACCAATTTGTCCTTTAATAGAGGACATAGGAGGAGTTTCACTTCCAAGTAATTCTTTGACTGCTGCTGTCTCATTTTTATCGTTGATAGGTGTAGAAGTTCCATGTGCATTTACATAGTCTATCTTAGGTTCACCTGCCATTTTGTATGCTGCTTTCATCGCACGAGCTGGACCGTCAAGAGAAGGTGTCGTGATATGGTTTGCATCGCCGCTCTCACCAAAACCGATGATTTCGCCATAGATATTTGCACCACGTGCTACTGCTGACTCGTACTCTTCTAAAACTAAAGAAGCTGCACCTTCACCCATAACAAAACCATCACGGTTTGCATCAAAAGGACGAGATGCTTCCTTAGGATTTTCATTGTTAGTTGAAAGTGCTTTCATAGCAGCAAAACCACCAATTCCCGCACCAGTTATTGCAGATTCTGCTGCAACGACTAACATCTTTTCTGCACCGTTACATATAATAGTCTTACATGCTTCACTTATTGCATGAGTTCCTGCTGCACAAGCTGTAACAGAAGAGAGATTTGGACCTTTTGTTCCATGTTCTATTGAAACAAAACCGCCGAGCATATTTACTAAAGCTCCAGGAATAAAGAAAGGAGAAATACGACGAGGACCACGTGTACTCAAGATAATAGAGTTTTTCTCGATTGAAGGAAGTCCACCAATACCAGATCCAGCAGATATACCAAATCTTTCGTAGTCAGTATCTTCTGGTAAGTTTGCATCAAGCATAGCTTCTTGTGCCGCTTTTAAACCTAGATGGATAAATCTATCTGCTTTTTTTACCTCTTTTGGAGCCATAACTGTTGCTGGATCAAAGTCTTTTACTTCACCTGCGATTTTTACAGCATAGTTTTCTGGGTCAAAAATTGTAATAGTATCAATTCCACATTGACCATCACAGATAGCTTTAAAAGAACTCTCTTTATCATTTCCTACAGAATTTATCATTCCTAAACCCGTTACTACTACTCTTCTCATATATACTCTCCATATAAATAATAAATACTTTTTAAAAATTCATACACTTTGACAGGTATAGATTTTTAAAAGTATTTAGCCTAAATCAGACAAAAGCCTAATTTAGGTTAGTTTTGGAACTACTTGCTTTCTACGTAAGCAACTACATCTGCAACAGTTTGAATCTTTTCAGCTTCATCATCAGGAATTTCGATATCGAATTTTTCTTCAAGAGCCATAACTAATTCAACCACATCTAGGCTATCTGCACCTAAATCTTCTACGAATTTTGCATCTTCTTTTACTTCATTTGCATCTACACTCAGTTGTTCTACTACTACTTCTTTAATATCGTCGATAAGTGCCATTATAGCTCCTGTATTTTAATTTAATCGAATAATTATAACAAATTTAGCTTAAAAAAAGCCCTTATGCCATATTCATTCCACCATTTACTTTAAGTGTTTCACCTGTTATATAACTTGCATGGTCTGAAAGTAAAAAAGCAGTTGCTTGTGCTACTTCACTTGCTCTACCCATTCTACTCATAGGAATCTTAGCATTTATAGCATCTTTTACCTCATCACTTAAAACTTCTGTCATTTCTGTTGAGATAAATCCAGGAGTTAAAGAGTTATATCGGATTCCACTTGTTGCAGACTCATGTGCAAAAGATTTTGTCATGGCTACAACGCCACCTTTGCTTGCTGTATAGTTTGTCTGTCCTGCGTTCCCAGTCTCTCCAACTATTGAAGCGATGTTTACAACGGCACCAAATTTCTTTTTTCTTGCCGCTTTAAAGAACTCTCTACTCCCTACAAAAGTAGCTGTCAGGTTTGCATTTATCACGGACATAAAATCTTCTGTTTTCATTCTCATTGCTAGTTTATCATTTGTGATACCAGCATTATTTACTAGGTAAGACAACTCACCATCACTACTTACAATAGTTTTAATCGCATCAATATAGGCAGCTTCGTCACAAACATCAAAACCTATTACAGCAGCAGTCCCACCGTCAGCTTCAATTGCTTCTTTTACTGCATCTGCTTCTGCGGCACCACTTCTGTAGTTTACCCATACTTTGAGACCAAATCCTGCTAAAGTTTTTGCTATCTCAGCACCTATACCACGACTCGCACCCGTTACTAAAACATTTTTTCCACTAAATTTCATTCAAAAGTTCCTTTATTTAAAGTTTAATTTTATACTAAGCTATGATCCATCTCAGATGGAATATCAAGCCCCATAAGTTTTAAAACAGTTGGTGCGATGTTATTTAAAGCACCTGCTTCAACCTTACTAACACCCTCCGCTTCTACAAAACACCAGACTTTACCAACTGTATGATTTGTCAGCATCTCTCCATCATCATCTTGCATCTCTTCACAGTTTCCATGATCAGATGTGATAACAAGAGCATAGTCTAATTCTTTTGCTTTTTGCACAATCTTGCCTAACTGTTCATCTACTGCATTTACAGCCTTTTTTGCCGCTTCAAAGTCACCAGTATGCCCTACCATATCGCCATTTGCAAAATTTACAACTATAAAGTCATACTCACTATCCATGGCATCAAGAACAGCAGAGCCAACAGCTCCACAGCTCATCTCAGGTTTCATATCGTATGTTTTTACATCTGGCGAAGGTATTAGAACTCTTGTCTCGTTTTGATATGGCTCATCTATACCGCCATTTAAGAAAAAAGTTACATGTGCATACTTCTCTGTTTCAGCAGTATGAAGTTGCTTTAGTCCTGCGTTTGCTATAACTTCTGCAAGTGTATTTTTTGGTACATCTTTTCTAAAAAGTACGGGATATGAAAAACTTTTATCATACTCTGTAATAGTTGCAATGTTTAAATCTAAATCTTCCTTAGAGAACTCACTAAATTCTTTTGAACCTAGAGCTGTTACTAGTTCACGCATTCTATCACTTCTAAAGTTTATAGTAAGTACACTATCTCCTTCAAGCATGCCGTCATAACCTTTAAACGCGACAGGTTCTACAAATTCATCTGTTTCGCCAAGTGAGTAAGAGTGCCCTATATAAGCCTCAGGATTAAAACCAGTTTTTGGCTCAGCTTTTACCATTGCATCAAACCCTCGCTTAATTCTTTCCCAACGATTATCTCTATCCATAGAGTAAAAACGTCCTGAAATAGTAGCAATAGTAATATTTTCATTCAAATGAGCCTGCACTTGTTTTAAATACTTTTGTGCAGAAGTAGGAGAGACATCACGACCATCTGTTATAAAATGAAGAAAAACTTTTTTTCCAGTCTTTGCAGCAATATCTGCTAAACCCATAAAATGGTCAATATGAGAATGTACACCACCATCACTAAGTAGCCCTATAAGATGTAACCTATCAGAAGTAGTAAAAAGTTTTTGAAGTTCTTCATTTGACTCTAAGTTTTTTTCACTTAGTGCTAAAGAGATTTTAACTAAATCTTGGTACAAAACTCGACCACTACCAATGCTCATGTGGCCTACTTCAGAGTTACCCATTTGACTTTCAGGTAAACCTACACTTAAACCAAATGTGTCTATCAATGAGTGTGGTGTTTGTTTAAATAGTTTGTCATAAGTAGGTTTAGTAGCATTATAAAATGCATTATGCTCAGTTTTTTGTGAGTACCCGATACCATCAGTAATGACTAAAATTGCTTTTTTACTCAATTTTATTCCTATATTGTAAATTTATTTTAGGATTATACTATAATGTCACTTTATAAATACAAACAGATATACAACAGGACACACATTGCTATACTGGTTACACGAATTATTTGACATCAACATTTTAGGTTACATAACCATTCGTGCTGGGATTTCTTTCTTTTTAGCACTGCTATTTACACTTATCTTTTTACCAATATTTATACGATGGGCACAACGAACGTCTAGTGTTCAACCTATTAACAAATGGGCACCAGATAGACATAAAGAAAAAGCATCTACTCCTACTATGGGTGGTATTGTATTTATCACATCTACTATTGTTGCATCGCTACTAAGCATTAAGTTCTCGAACCTTTATGCAGTGGGTGCTATTTTAACACTTATCCTTTTTACACTTATTGGTTTTCAAGATGACTATGCAAAAATTAGAAAAAATGAAAATCTTGCTGGGCTTAAAGCAAGAACTAAACTAGCATTACAAATTGTTTCTGCATTAGTTATCGCTGCATTTTTATGTTTTGTAGCAGACTTCAATACAGACTTTTATGTTCCATTTTTTAAACACCCTCTTGTTAGTATGGGTGCTTTTTCTCTTTTTCTTTGGGTGATGGTAATTGTAGCAACATCAAACGCAGTAAATCTCACAGATGGGCTTGATGGACTTGCTACCGTGCCTTCTATCGTCTCCCTATCGACTTTTAGTATCATTATATATGCTATTGGAAATGTAAAGATTAGTGCTTATCTTCTTCTTCCTCACTTCAACATAGGCGAAGTGGTCATAATAGCAAGTGCTCTGAGTGGTTCACTTTTTGCATTCCTTTGGCATAACTGCCATCCTGCTGAAGTTTTTATGGGCGATAGTGGTTCACTTGCCATTGGTGCTTTTTTAGCTTACCTTGCGATTATTTCCAAGAGTGAAGTTCTTCTTATACTTATCGGTTCTATCTTTGTCATAGAAACTCTTTCTGTAATTTTACAAGTGGGTAGTTTTAAACTTCGTAAAAAAAGAATCTTTCTAATGGCACCTATTCATCACCATTTTGAGATGAAAAACTGGGCAGAGAACAAAATCATTGTGCGTTTTTGGATTATTGCTATTTTATCAAATCTACTAGCACTTATTAGTCTTAAGATTCGATAGATGACAAATATTGCACTATTCGCTTCACATAATGGAAGTGGATTTGATACCATTCTAGCAGCCATCAAAGATAAAAGGCTCCCTATAAGTATTCGTTTAGTGATCTCTAACAATACTAACTCCCCTGTTTTACAAAAAGCTAAAGATAATAATATCAATAACTATATAGTAAATCAAAATACAACAGTAGATATAAATGCAAAATTAACAGAACTATTAAAAGAAAATAAATGTAAATATATCTTTCTAGCGGGTTATATGAAGAAGCTTCACTTTAGCATCACTGACAACTTTAAAGTCTTAAACACTCATCCTTCTCTACTTCCAAAGCATGGTGGTTCTGGCATGTATGGTCACCATGTGCATGAAGCTGTCATAAAGAATCAAGATAAAACCAGTGGGGTAACTATCCATGAAGTTGATTCTCAATATGATAGCGGAAAGATCATACTACAAAAGGAGATAGCCCTTAGTCCTGATGAAACACCCAAAACACTTGAAATAAAAATAAAAAAACTTGAAAAAGTAGCTATTATAGATGGTTTGGTTAAATATCTAAACATAAGCTAACTTTCAGTACTTACGGGCTATAATTTCGCTCTTTAAAATTACGGCCAATTAGCTCAGTCGGTAGAGCAACTGACTGAAAATCAGTGTGTCCTTGGTTCGATTCCGAGATTGGCCACCACCGTAACTTTTAAAGAAACTTTTTATTTACAAAATATTTACCGTGGCCAATTAGCTCAGTCGGTAGAGCAACTGACTGAAAATCAGTGTGTCCTTGGTTCGATTCCGAGATTGGCCACCACCTACACAAACTCTTTTCCCTTTATACTTCGTTGTCAACTTATTCACAAACAGCAGTTTGCTTCATAAGTTTCCGCCTTGTCTAAAGAAAAAATAGTTTATGCAGGAATTCTAATGAGTTATTTGATATAATTCTATTTATGGGGACGACTTGGCTTCGACTGGAGCTGATAGTCTATGATTGCATGTCGGACTGAGCACTTCCGTTATACGGCTCAACAATTGCTTAAATGCAAACAATACAAATTACCGCCCAGCTTACGCAGTAGCATAAGTTTTACCCCCTCTTAGAGGACGGGCTGCTTCACCGATGGACTCTAGATAAGTCGGATTCGAAGTATAACCCTTATGTAGATATATATGAAGTCTGTCTCATCTTCATACGAATCCCGAGGCTCGTCTTGTGTAGCTTTGCAAGTAGTGTGAAGCAAGATTAAACTTTAACAACTTCTCTAAGCATGTAGACGTCGTAGAAAATTAGTTTTAGGACTGCGGTTCGATCCCGCACGTCTCCACCATCAAAAATCTTACACAATATCTATCATTATTTTTTCAAATTTTGCTACAATTGCATTTTTAAAAGGACATAAACTGGAACTTCAAAAAAGTATAACAAGAGAGAACCTTAGAACTCTAATGAGCATTTTTTATAAAAATACTATACTCAATCCAGATCTAGGCCCTTTTTTCACACATGAACTTGGCGATGATATGTCAAATGAAGATTGGATTGCACATATAGATTTATTAGCAGACTTTTGGTTAGCTGAAATTCTGGGGCATCAGACTTATAAAGGCAATTTTATTGGTGCCCATATCAAACTACCATATATTAAGAATGAACTCTTTGCGATATGGATTAAGCTTTTTGCAAATGCAGTAGATGTAGTATACATACCAAAACTAGCTGATATCTTTAAGAAAAAAGGGCTAGAACTCTCACAAGAATTTATAAATAGCAAGCCAAAAATTCTCACATCAAGTGCAATTTTTCAGATTAAAGGAAAAAAATGAATCTAACTAAAAAGAAAAACTTACTATATATAGAAGACCCTAAATCTCCATTTAACACAAGTACCGAGCTACTTAAAAGGATTTATGCCAATGTTGATAGAGTTTCATACTATGATGAGGCACTTCATTTATTTGATAACAAAGTATATGATATTGTTCTTTATGACATTAGTATGCACCCTGAAAAAATAAAATTTATAAAACAGATACAAAAAATAAAGTCTATGCAACCTATATTTACTTTACTGCTAGATACTGCTGAAGATCTTGCATTTGGATTAAGTCAATTAGGTGTTAATGTAGTTGTAATACATCCTAATCAGTTTGATGAAGCATTAGAGAATATTGCAGCTTTTAATCCGCAAACTGGTGATGTCAATTAAAGGGATGGTGCTCGGTACTGGATTTGAACCAGTGACCACCTCCATGTCATGGAGGCACTCTACCGCTGAGTTAACCGAGCTTTCTCAGAGAGTGTAATTTTATCTAACTATTCTTAAACTAATTTTGTTTTTTAAACTTTTTTTCAATCTTCTTTTTATTATATTAAATTTCACAAAATCTTCACTTTTTACTTTTAATTTATGTTTATTAGTAGTATAATTTCCAATCTATAATATATCTACACTATGTAGGACAAGGTTAACCATGAATGTATCAGAATTAGAAGCTTTAGGACTTAAGAATGTTGGGAATATCCACCATAATCTTAGTTATGATGATCTCATCAAGCATGAGTTAGATAATGGTGAAGTAACACTCACAAAAAAAGGTGCAACAGCTGTTGACACCGGTGAGTTTACAGGACGTTCTCCAAAAGATAAGTACTTTGTTGATCGCGACCCATCCAACAAGTATATCGCTTGGGGCGATGTAAATAAAAAAGTTTCTGCCGAAATCTTTGACGAGCTTCTTATAGTTGCACAAGAACAACTTTCAAACAAAGACCTTTATATCACTGATGTTTTTTGTGGCTCAAGTATAGCTTCTAAAAAATCTGTGCGTTTCGTAACAGAAATAGCATGGCAATCACACTTTGTTAAAAATATGTTTATCAGACCAACTGAACCAGAGCTAGAAGTGTTTAAGTCTGACTTTGTTGTAATGAATGCTTGTAAAGCAGTAAATGACAAATGGAAAGAGCACGGATTAAATTCTGAAGTATTTGTTCTCTTTGATGTAGAGCGGAACATGGCTATTATTGGTGGTACATGGTATGGTGGAGAGCTTAAAAAGGGTATCTTTTCTATGATGAATTACTGGTTACCACTAGAAGGTAAACTAGCTATGCACTGTTCTGCAAATGTTGGAAAGAATGGTGATACGGCACTTTTCTTTGGTTTAAGTGGAACGGGTAAAACTACTCTTTCTACTGATCCTCACCGTGCTTTAATCGGTGATGATGAACATGGTTGGGATAACCATGGTGTATTTAACTTCGAGGGTGGATGTTATGCTAAAGTTATCAACCTTGATGGTAAGAGTGAGCCAGAAATCTACAATGCTATTCGTAAAAATGCACTTTTAGAAAATGTTGTAATGTATGGCGAGGGTGAAGTTGACTATGAAGATGGTTCTAAAACTGAGAACACTCGTGTTTCTTACCCAATTGAGCATATTGAAAACCATAAGCACGACCTAATGGCAGGACATCCTGAAAACATTATCTTCTTAACAGCTGATGCATTTGGTGTTTTACCTCCGGTATCTAAACTTACTAAAGAACAGGCAATGTACTACTTTTTAAGTGGTTATACTGCTAAAGTTGCTGGAACTGAACGTGGTATTACTGAGCCTGTTGCTACTTTTTCTGCTTGTTTTGGAGAGGCTTTTTTACCACTTCATCCAACTGTGTATGCAGACCTACTTGGGAAAAAAATAGATGAGCATAATGTAAATGTTTATCTTGTAAACACCGGTTGGACTGGTGGTGCTTATGGTATTGGAAAACGTATGAGCATCAAAAACACTCGTGCTTGTATCAATGCAATTCTAGACGGAACTATTAATAGCTGTGAATTTGATACTACAAAAACATTTAGACTGCAAGTACCTACAACACTAGGTGATATCAAACCAGAGATACTTAACCCTAGAAATGCTTGGGAAGATAAAGAATTATTTGATAAAACTCGTGATGAGTTAGCAGAGATGTTTATCGCTAACTATAAAAAGTACCAAACTGGAGATCATACAGATTTCGCACCTTACGGGCCTATCGTCGAAAAATAGTTTATCAGAGGTTAGAAAGTTTTTTCTTTCTACTTCACTTTCTTTTTTGTCGCTTTTTCCAGATATAACCATAAACTTCCAGCAAACACAACAAGTATAATTATAGCAATCCAAGGTCTCTCACTCACAACTCCTGCAACTTTTACAAGAGCCTCTCCTGAGTAAAAACTACCAAGACCAACGACAAGTGCCCAGATAGCAGAACTTCCAACATTAAAAATGACAAACTTTTTAAAGTCGTATTTTGTAAGTCCTATTGCTATAGGAATAAGCGTCTTAATTCCATAAACAAACTTTTGAATTAAGATAATCCATGAGCCATATTTTTTCATCAGTATATGAGAAAGAGCTAATTTTCTTCTATGTTTTTTAATCCCTTCCATCATCATAGTTTTTTGATACCGTGCGAGATACACAAGTAGCACATCGCCTAAAGCATTAGCGACAAACGCAACACTCATAGACGTAGCTAAGTCCATCTTACCTAAGTATGAAAGCACTCCTGCCCCCAAAAGTGCTACAAATCCTCCACCCAAAGAGTAGAGAAAAAGTCCTATATATCCATATGTTTCTAAGTTGCCAAATGTATCTTCCATAATTTTCCTATAGTTTTTTTATTTTCATGATTTCATCTCGAAGTCTTGCTGCTTCTTCAAAGTTTAACTCTTTAGCCGCTTTTTTCATCTTCAACATCAACTCTTTTGTTATTGCTTTCTTTTCACTCGCTGGCATTTTATCTTTTTTGTTATGTTTAGCATACAAGTCACCATGGTCATCAACTTTGAGATTCTCATCAAGGGCTCTAATAGTAGTAGTTGGGGTAATACCATGCTTTTTGTTATGTGCATCTTGTATCTCGCGACGTGCACTTGTTTTATCCATAGCTTTTTTCATAGACTTAGTTATCTTGTTTGCATAGAGGATAACACGACCTTTAGAGTTTCTAGCTGCACGTCCGATAGTCTGGACAAGTGCTGTTTCACTTCTCAAAAACCCTTCTTTATCTGCATCTAAAATAGCTACAAGAGAGACTTCAGGAAGGTCTAACCCCTCACGCAGAAGATTTATACCTATAAGTACATCAAACTCACCTAAACGAAGGGCACGAATGATTTGGTTACGTTCTATTGTGTCTATGTCTGAGTGCATGTACTGTACTTTTATACCCAAGTCAGCAAGATACTTAGTCAAAGCCTCTGCCATTTTTTTAGTAAGAACAGTTATGAGAACACGCTCATTTTTAGGTGTGACTTTTTTAATTTCATCATGAATATCTTCAACTTGATTATCAGAAGTTTTTATCTCTATGAGAGGATCAAGTAGTCCTGTTGGACGGATGATTTGTTTTGCTATAACACTAGACATATCTAACTCGTACTCAGCAGGTGTAGCAGAGACAAAAAGGTACTTAGGTGCTTTATCTATATACTCATCTGCTTTTAAAGGTCGATTATCAAGTGCAGAAGGAAGTCTAAACCCATAATCAACTAGAACATCTTTTCTAGCCTTATCTCCAGCATACATACCACGGTACTGTGGAAGTGATACATGTGACTCATCAACTATTACAAGGTACTCTTTATTGTTCTGTGCAAAATAATCAAGCAGAGTAAAAGGAGCTTCACCTGGTTTTTTGTCTGTAAGTAAACGCGAGTAGTTTTCTACACCTTTACACATACCAGTTGTTTGCAACATTTCAAGGTCAAACTCTACACGCTGTTTTAAACGCTGATGTTCAAGTAGTTTACCTTCTTTAGTGAAGTATGCAAGTCTATCATCAAGTTCTTCTTCTATGCGTTTTATTGCTCGAGACATCTTCTCTTGCCCCACACTAAACTGTGAACAGGCATAAATAGTTATATCTTTATGCACTTCAAGTTTTTTGTTATCTATAACTTCAAAAGTATAAATCGCTTCTATCTCATCCCCAAAAAACTCAACACGAATAGCTTCTTGTTCAAAATAAGGCGGATAAATATCTAAACTCTCACCATTCACACGAATATGTCCAGAGTCAAAGTAACTATCATTTCGAGAGTACCCCATCTCTACTAAACGCAGCAGAAGTTTCTTCTGGTTTATCTCATCACCCACTGTCAACACTTGCACCATATTTAGGTATTCTTCAGGGTCTCCCAAACCATAGTTCGCAGATACAGAAGCTATAACTATAACATCATCATAAGAGAGAAGATTTGCTGTAGAAGACAAACGCATACGCTCAAGCTCATCGTTAATAGCAGAATCTTTTTCGATGAAAAGATCCTGACGAGGTATGTAAGCCTCCGGCTGATAATAATCATAATAAGAAACAAAATACTCAACATGATTGTTAGGAAAGAACTGACGAAACTCTGAGTACAACTGAGCCGCTAGAGTTTTGTTATGAGTCATGATGATAGTAGGCATCTTCACATTCTCTATAACCTTCGCCATAGTGTATGTTTTACCACTACCAGTCACACCTTCAAGTGTTTGGTAACGATTACCTTTTAGTATCGATTCACTTAACTCTTTAATAGCTTGAGGCTGATCACCTGCAGGTTCATAAGGAGTATGTGCTTTAAAATTTATCTCTTTTTTCATTAGTGGAATTATAGCTTATTTGTGTGAATATACTTGGTTTTGAGTAGTTTTTGAAAAAGTGGCTTTGATATGCCTATAGAGAAATGATGATTAATACTTCTCTTTATGTGTCAGATAACTAATAAATTTAAAGTATAGACCCCCTAGTTCACTGTAGAAATCACTATAAAATTCTCTGATCTAGTATAAAATCTACTATGACATGTATAAAAATTTGTATCTTTTGGTTAGCGTCAACACTTAATGTTGCAAGTTCTTTGTATGTTTCTATTCTTTGCTCATATAAACCTCTTGCTCGTTCTTCATCCTGGAGTAAAGGACGTTTAGCATGCTCTTTTTGGGATAAGCGATTTAGTATAACATCAAAATCTGCATCTATATAGACTATAAGAGATTTTTCTGAGATTTTACTATGTATTGGAAGTCCTCCTCCTGTAGCTATAACTTGTCCTTTTTTTTGAGTTATCTCATTTATACATTTTTGTTCTAGAATACGGAAGTACTCTTCACCCTTGTCCTTAAATATTTCATTAATACTCGCATTTAATTCTTTTTCAATAACACTATCAACATCTACAAAATCTTTATGTAAGTACCTAGCAAGTGTTTTTCCTACACTTGTTTTACCACTTCCCATAAAACCAATCAATACTATATTTTCATATACCAATTTTCACCTCTTTTAGTCTCCATAAGTTTAATTATTTATTAGCATGACTATACAATAATACTCTTTATAAAATATTATTTATCCCTATGCTATACTCTCTTAAATACAAAGGATAATTATGGCATATACAGACTTAACAACACAAAACTTTAATGAAACACTTGATGATAAAAATATTGTAATAATAGATTTTTGGGCAGAATGGTGTGGACCATGTAAACAATTTGCACCAATTTTTGAAAAAGTAGCAGCAAAAAATCCAGATATAACTTTTGGTAAAGTAAACACTGAAGAGCAAAAAGCGATAGCATCACAGTATGATGTTTTTTCTATTCCTACACTTGTAGTGATAAGAGATGGTATAGTTTTACTCAACCAAGCAGGCATGTTGCCCGAAGATACTTTTGACAAGTTAATCACTCATGTTAAAGGTTTAGATATGGATGCTGTACGTAAAGAGTTGGACGAGGAGGATGAAGAGTAATACTTTACTCTTTATTCTCCTCAATTAAAGCTAAAACCCGAGTGAGAGTATTTTCATTTGGGACACAATTAGTTAATACTGCAGCAGTATAGTAGTTACCCATTGCCTCTGCCTGATTTTCACTAACACCCTTTTTGAGTTCCGCAGCTATAGCTATGTTAGCATGTTTTTTATATAACTCTGCATACGCGCTAACAGTTAATTTTTCTTTACTTTTGAGTTCACTACGAAATTCTTCTTGTAAATCTTTCATATTTATCCTTATTCGTTTATTAGCTTACCGTTTATACTCTGCAGCACACTGACACTATTATCTTTTTGGGTGATTATCACTTCTTCTGACTCAAAGTTTGCAAAACTACGTAGTGTTAGAGTTCTTACATTATTTATAGTAGTATCTTTTACTAGCTTAAATCCTAAAGAAGTAAAATGTTCCAGATGTTCTTCTGCGGTCTGTTCTTCTTGTTTAAGTAAAGATTTTTTTATATCATCTTGAGTCGCCACTCTAACCTCAAAAGTATCTGCTTTACTGATATAAGCAATTTTTTGACCTACTGCTGGTTCATTACCAGCATCTATCCACTCTTTTTGGCTAAACTCTTTTTGCTTTGCATCTGAGAGCATTAAAAGACCTAAACCTTCTTCTTCATTATATTGAAATATCATACCTGTTAAAATCATTCTCGAATTTTACTCTCTTTAACTTAACATAATATTTACTATTCTTAGTTACCAATTTATGACTTTAAAACCTGTATGTGTTCTTTTTTCCAGCTTGTTCTATATGAATTGCATCACGTGAGATATAAAGTACTGAACTTGTTTTTTTATATAATATTTTTTGAAACCTATCTTTAGAGTTAAGAGGGTCATAACCTAAAGCTTTGATATGATCTTCTCTTGAAAGTACTACACAGTTCTTAGCTATGGTGTAAATTTCTAATTCTAAAGAGTCTTCCATATCTATCGATTTTGCTTCTTTAAGTAATGCAATAGTAGGACAAGCAAGTGTTTTATACTTGATAACATCTCCATAAATAAAAGGAGTTAAAAGAATAAAAATTAAAAGATATTTCAAATTAGTCTACTCGCCATTTAAAGATTATGCTTCCATAAAAAGATGTTAAATCTCTAAAGTCGTATATTGTTGTCCCTTGTGTAATTGTACTGTCTATTAACATATACTTTGCACCTAGTTCAACATCTATTAATTCACTGGCATGATAATTTAAGCCAAAATCTCCACCAAAATAAGGAGTAGTTACATCAAGACCGGGATTAACTCCATCAGGACCTACTTCAATATATGCAGATCCTCCATTGACTCCAATAAAGAAGTTAACTGATTTTGAAAAGTTTAATTTATACTGTGCCTCTACACCTGCTGTTAGCAATTTATTATTTGGTTCTGCAATAAAGTTACGCGCACTAAAAAACACCCTGTACTTTTCGCTTTCAGCACCTAATTTTAAACCAAAATGACCCATATTGGATTTTTGTATATTATATCCTCCAACATTTGTTTCTGCTCGCAAATTACTCGTACCGCCTTCTATGGCAAATAATGAGTGTTTGCTTTGAGCATTTAAGGAAACACAAATTATACCTATTAATGAAACTGTGATTAATGCTTTTTGCATTAGTTTAATAACCATATTATCTCTTTCTATTATTTTTATAATTTAGATTATATCGACAGAAGTATAAGTTAAGTATTAAAGTTGCTTATTTTATAGCTTTTGCACAGACATAGGCACTCGAAAATGCCCACTGAAAGTTATATCCACCTAGTTCACCCGTTATATCGACAACTTCACCTATAAAGTAAAGCCCTTGTATATTTTTAGTTTCACATGTCTTAAACTCAATCTCGTTAGCCAAAACTCCGCCCCTACTCACTTCTGCTTTAGTAAAACCAAAGTTTCCAGCAGGTGCGAAACTATAGGCATGAAGTTTACTTAGGTTTTGGATATCTTCTTTTGTTAACTTTTTGCATTCCTTATCTTCTACCGCGACAGCCTTGAGAAGTGCTCTGCTTAATCTTTTTGGCAAGTTAAGAAGAGAACTCACTTGTTTCTTACTCCCTATAACTAACTTAGTTATATCCCTATCTGGTAAAAAGTCTATACTCATCAGTCCTTTTTTCCAGTAAAGTGAAGCTGTTAAAACAGCTGGTCCACTAATGCCTTTATGTGCAAAAAGCATCTCCTCTTTTGCTACTCTATCCCCTACTTTTATATTTACATAACAGCTCAGACCACTGAGCTCTCGCATCCAAAACTGCTCTTTTTGTACAGTAAGTCCAACAAGTGCAGGTGTGAACTCTCTAACCTCTATATCAAAACTTTTTGCGATATCAAGTCCAATAGAACTTGCACCTAGGTTTACAAAACTGATACCACCAGTTGCAACTACTACATTTTTCGCTTTATATATGGCTTTATCTGTTGTAAGAGAAAAAAGCTCATTCTCTTTATCCAGTGATATTATCTTTTCATTAAGATGTATCTCTGCATGTTTAGAAGCATTTTTAAGTACATTTATGATGTCATCTGCACTATTTTGACAAAAGTAATAACGTTCTTTACGTAGCTCAAGCTCCACCCTACTTCTATCTAAAAAATTCAACAGATTATCTTTAGAAAACTTCTGTAAAACTGACTCAACTAAAAGTTCTTCTCCATCAAAGTTATTGGACTCAACACTTACATTTGTTATATTGCACTTACCGCCACCAGAAATTTTGAGCTTTTTTGCTACTTTTTCATTTCCTTCTATTATTAAAACCGATTTTTTCTTCCCAATATTTCCTGCACACATAAGCCCACTAGCCCCAGCACCTAAAATAATTACATCAAATATTTTCATAAAGGGATTATACGATATAATTACAAAAAATATTTATAAAGTAGAATTATGAGCAATAAACTCCATATCGTATCACTTGGCTGTACGAAAAACCTTGTCGACACAGAAGTGATGATGGGAAAATTACAAAACTTTGACCTTACAGATAATGAAGAAGAAGCAGATGTCATCATCGTAAACACTTGTGGTTTTATAGATGCTGCAAAAGAGGAGTCACTTAACACTGTTCTCTCTCTCCACGATGCTAGAAAAGAGGACTCACTTTTAGTGATGGCTGGTTGTCTAAGTGAACGTTATCAAGATGAAATGATGGAGAGTATCCCTGAAGTAGATATTTTTACAGGTGTTGGGGACTATGACAAAATAGATGAGCTTCTTGTTGAGAAAAAAAGTAGATTTTCTGATGCTGTTTTTCTTATAGATGGTGCAGAGCGAGTCGTTACGGGTTCTACTTATCATGCTTACATTAAACTCTCAGAGGGTTGTAACCAGACTTGTAGTTTTTGTGCTATCCCCTCTTTTAAAGGAAAACTTAATTCTCGTGAACTTGACTCTATCGCTAAAGAGGTAGAAGGACTTGTTAAAAAGGGCTACTATGATTTCTCTTTTGTTTCGCAAGACTCTAGCTCTTATCTTCGTGATAAAAATGTAAAAGATGGTTTATCTCTTCTCATTCAACGAATAGAACTTATAGAGGGTGTTAAATCTGCTCGTATTCTTTACCTTTATCCATCTACAACATCGATGGCACTGCTTAAAAACATAGCCAAAAGTGAAGTTTTTCACAACTACTTCGACATGCCTATCCAGCACATCAACGATGATATGCTTCGCATGATGAAACGCGGGTTTGGTAAAGATAAAACAATCGAACTTTTAGACTTTATGAGAAGTCTTCCAAACTCTTTTGTTAGAACTAGTTTTATCGTAGGACATCCTAACGAAACACAGGAGATGTTTGATGAGATGTGTGAATTTGCAGGGAGTTTTGGATTTGACCGTATCAATGTTTTTTCTTACTCCGATGAAGAGACAACTCCGGCCTATGACTACGAGATGAAGATAGATGCTGATGTTATTTCAGAACGTGCACAAACTCTTGGAGACATTGCAAGAGAATGTACTCTAAAATCTTTAAACGCAGAGATAGGCAAAGAGTGTGAACTTGTTATCGATGGTGAGAGTGATGAGCATGAGTTTTTACTCTCAGCACGTAAGCTTATCTGGGCTCCTGATATAGATGGTGAAGTTTATGTAAATGATAGAACAAATGATGAAGTTGAGTTAGAGTTTTGTAAAGTTTACAAGGCAAAAATCACCGATATTGTTGGAGATATTTTAACTGCAACAGTAGATAATGCTTCTTCATAAAGAACTATTACAAAACAAAAAGAACCTCTTAGCCTTCTCGGCTGGAGTTGATTCTACTGCCCTCCTCTTTTTACTTTTAGAAAATAAAATACCTTTTGATGTTGCTATTGTTGATTATGGCCTGCGCGAAGAGTCTAAAGATGAAGTTTCATATGCAAAAGAGTTAGCACTTAAGTATAACTTTAACTGCTATGTTTACACTGCACCCGAGGTACAAACAAATTTTGAAGCGAATGCTCGTAAAATCCGTTATGATTTTTTTGAAGAGCTGATACAAAAACATCAATATGATAACCTTTTAACAGCTCATCATCTAGGAGATAGGTTTGAGTGGATGTTAATGCAGTTTTGTAAGGGTGCTGGTTGTGTTGAGCTCTCTGGTATGCAAGTAGTAGACAAACGCAGCACTTATACACTAGTGCGACCTCTGCTACATCTTGATAAACAAGAACTACTGGTCTACCTTCATGATAATCAAATTAAATACTTTGAAGATTCTAGTAATAATGATGAGAGTTATAAACGTAATGAATTTCGTCATAACTATGCGAAACCTCTGCTTGAGAAGTACTTACCGGGCATTAAAAAAAGTTTTGAGTATATTGATGAAGATATTACAGAATTAGTATCACCACCAGCAACACTCTCTAAATGTGATGAGCTTATCTACTTC
>NZ_JAEMVD010000068.1 GCF_029215975.1 Sulfurimonas sp. SAG-AH-194-C20 | reverse complement strand
ATTCTTCATCAGCATAGTCATAGTCGGCTATTACTAAATCATAATTAACCTGACGTTGTAGAGTTTCTAACTCATTTGGATTCTTAAAGGAAGTATAGCTAACACCGTAAAAGTCTAAGTACTCACGTAGGTATGTATCTTGACGCTTAGTTTTATGTGCTGACTCAAGAACAAGAGCATTAATGCTTGAGAATGTTCCTCTAACTGATTCGTTAAGTGTCTCAATCTCTTCAAAATCAATAGTAAAGAAGAATGTTGTTCCCTCACCTGGTTCAGAATGAAGGTCTAGTTGACCACCCATAAGTTCGATAAATCTTGAAGAAATTGTAAGTCCAAGACCTGTACCACCATACTTACGCGTAATACTTGTATCCGCTTGTGAAAATGCATCAAATATTTTAGCTTTTTGCTCACTAGTTACACCTATACCACTATCTTGAACTTCAAATCGTACTCTTGTTATGCCCTCTTGTTCTGAGTCAAGTTTTCTAATGTCAACATTAATTGAGCCAGAACTACTTGTAAACTTCACAGCATTAGAAAGAAGGTTAATAATGACTTCTTTAATCTTTGTTGGGTCACCTTTAATAGGGTGTTCAAGTTCTGGATCAATGAAACAACCAAGGTCAATATGTTTCTCACTAGCACGTACTGCATAAACATCAACTGCTGATTCAAACTCTTCAGCAGGACTAAATGCAATATCTTCAATTTCAAGTTTATTAGACTCGATTTTAGAAAGGTCTAGGATATTGTTGATAATTTCAAGAAGGTTTTCTGAAGACTTCTCAATAATTTCAACAAATTCTGTCTGCTCTTCTTTAAGACCAGTATCTTTAAGAAGTTCTGTAAAACCAACAATACCATTAAGTGGTGTACGAATTTCATGTGACATGTTCGCTAGGAACATTGATTTGGCTTCAGAGGCTTCTTGTGCAGACTCTTTATCATTTCTAGTTTGTTCAATAATACGTTCAAGTAAGTCATAAGCTTCAGATGTACCCTTAGCCGTATGCAGGTTAATTTCTACACTCTCTTCATCTTCTGCTGTATCGGCTGCAACACGCTTAAGAACATGCTCAAGATTTTTAATGTTTCTTGCTATTTCATTTGAAAGTAAGAATCCCAATATCGCTAATATAATTGAAACTAACCAAATTGTTAAAGTAATCGTTAGAAACTGAAGAGCATCAGCTTTAACAACTACAGCACGTTTGTCCATAGCTGTTAGTACTATGTTTTCAGCTGTTGATAATGTATTTGTTTTTTCAGATAACATAGCAAACCAAATACCTGAGGTAATGTCATATTCACCTTCTTCAGCTGCTATAAGTATACCTGCTCTCTCTGTATTTATATCATCAAAAAGTTCTAAGCTATCTTCATTTTTGAAGATATTATCAAGTTGTGCAACAAGCTGTTTATTTGTTAAGGTTGAGTAGTTGAGTGAATCAGCCTTAGCGATTAATGAAATCCATTCATTAATCTCTTCTTCTTCAAATTCAGTGGAACGTGCAATGGCAAAAGAGATGAAGTCACGCTCATCAGAAGTATATTCACTTGCACGTACTAATGAAATATATTGGGCTGAATATGCATTAATAGTTGGGTCAAGTTGATTTGAAGTAATCTCTTCAAGCTGTGCGATTGCTATGTGCTGTGTTTTACCATAAACATTTTGATAAACATCTTTAAAATTTGTTTGGTGTTCATCAACTAAATCACGAGTTTTAAGGATTTCTGTTAGGTGAATTTGAACGGTTGCAATATTGTTACATGTATGACAATATTTTATACCTTTATTGTGTTCATGAAGAACCTCTTTTTTTTGTATATGTTTTAAATATTTTTCAAAAACTTCATCAACTACATCTCTTTGTTTGACAAGTGAACGTAGAGTATTTGGTGAAGAGTTTCCTAAATACATTACTGTCATACCACGCTCTCGTGATATATCATTAACCAGTTTATTAAGTTCTCTATTTTGTGAAAGCTTATCTTGTAACACTTGTGCTGCAGTATAATTGTCATAAGAATTGAAAACAAAATAACTGGTAATTGAGATTAAAATTACAATTGGAAGAAGACTGATGAGTCTAAGTCGATTTTTAAGTCCTAGTTGCATTTAGTAAACCCTTTATTAGTTTGATAGTTCTGCAATAGCAGTAACTATGTTGTTGAGATTGTCTTGGATACCATGTGTACTATTTGCATGAATGATAGCCTCAAAGTCACTAGAGAGTGTTGAAAGTCGCATATTGTCACTCATACCTTTAAGTTTTAATGCACTATGTTTACAAGCTTCTAAGTCCTCATTATTTAAGGCATATTGCATCAAAGTATTTAATTCATTAGCTTCTTTAATGTAATCCTCAAACAGTTCATTAAAACTTTCAGTGTCAATTCCAATTTCACTTGCAACAGTATCTTTAGAATAAACTAGTTTAGGCTTTTTTTCAATAACATCTTTTACTTCTTCTACCAATGAAATTTCTTCATCAATCCGATCACTGTAAAGATCTTCTTCTATCTCATCTTTAAAAGATAGTTCAATACCTTGGGCCTCTTGTTCTATTTCTGGTTCTGGTTTGGCTGGCACTGCTACATGTGGTAATTCTTTTTCTACAGAAATTTCTTCGCCTGACAACTTTGAAATAATTTTATAAAAAGTATTAAGGTTTTCTTCTATTGTATTTAAGTTGTCTGATGTATTTACAGTTGCAAGTGTTTCTAGTGCATCTTCTATTCTTAAGTTTGCTGCCACACCCTTAAGTTTATGAGATAAAATTCGTAAATTATCTAAATCTTGTTCGTCTAATGCTTTGTATAGATTTACTTTAAATTCTTTGGCTTGTCCTATAAAATCCTGAATAAATTCTTCAATCAAATCAAGTGGCAAACCAAGTTCATCCGAAGCTACTTTAGGGTTATACACATATCCGTTATCATAGTTTTCTTGAACTGTTATCACTTCTGGAAGCATTACCTCTTGAGGTTCTTCTACTGTAATAGAAAGATCATCTTCAAAGTCAATATCTAGACTTATATCATCTAGGTTAAGATTATCATCTATTTCTAGTGGATCATCTAAGTCCTCATTTAGAACATTCTCTTCAAAAGTAGTATCCTCTTCATCTAAGTCAATATTAATTGGTGTTTCATATGGGTCTTCAGTAATAACTGGAGTTTCTTCTATCTCTTGTACGATGTTATCTGTATCAAACTCATCACTAATTTCAGGTGTATTAAAAATTTGCTTTGATTCTTCACTATGTTGGGGTAGTTCTCTCGATGTTATATCTCCAGATATGCGCTCACTCTCACTAGCATTAAGCTCTCTTAAGTTGTTGAGGCTTACCGTATAGGCTTTGGATGAAGGGCTGTCAACCAAATAAGTAGTTGTAATATTTAATACACATTTATAATTTTTATTATTAACATTTATAATAACTTTTGACTCTTCACTTGATTCCGCACAGACTATAAAGTCAATCCAATGGACATGTTTAAAGTTATGGACATAACCTGGCGTCTTGACAAACAAATCAGCAAAGTCCGTAACCTCGGTACGAAGTCCAGCCAAATCTTTAAAACCTAAAGTTTTAAGATCTTTTTCATCTATTCCTAAAAATTCTTTTTGAAAATTGTATATTAACATATATCTACCCCCCCTACTCTTGTGTTTCTAGCATTTTTTTGTATGTTACTTCTGCTTCTTTGATATTTTTTCTTGAAGCCTCTTTTCTTACTGCAATATATCCAGTAATTTCTACTTCATCTTTGTCATGAACAGGAATTATTTCTGTCTCAACCCAGTAAAACATACCATCTTTTCTCAAGTTTTTGACCAATCCATTCCATGATTGCCCTCCTGAGATTGTTTCCCACATTTTTGTAAATATAACCTTTGGCATATCTGGATGTCGAATAATACTTTGGGACTTTCCTACAAGTTCATCTATCTTGTAGTCTGAAGCTTGAGCAAAAGCTCGGTTTGCGTATGTAATGAAACCATTTAAGTCAGTTTGACTTATAATTACATCTCCAT
>NZ_JAEMVD010000069.1 GCF_029215975.1 Sulfurimonas sp. SAG-AH-194-C20 | reverse complement strand
AAAAAAAGATACGTCTCTATCTAAGAACGCATCAATAAATTCATTCGAGGACAACATGGAACCCTTACAAAAGGAAAGTTCAGCTTTTAGCTTTGATTATGAAAATCTAGGCAGTTCGGTGACAGTAAAAAAAAGTACAGATGGGATGTCAGCCAAAGACAGTATGAATCATTTTTTTCAAGGCTAGAGGACTCTAGTAGTCGCAATTCGCTATGCTGGCTTGCGACAAAAGCTCTCGATAGACATGGCTTAGCAAGCCCATGCTCAATAAAATAGTACCACTTATCTCTTTAAAACTACATTGTAACACATCCCCTTCTTTTTCAAGCAACACTCCGAATAGAGATTTTTAAACACGCTAGTGAGCATAATAATTCACTATTTTTAATTTGCGTTATACTTTGGGATAAAAATATTTAAAGGACAAAATATGGATTCCAATGGAAAAAATGTTGAAATTATAAGAGGTTTCAGAACTTGTGGATTAGATGATGTTTACATGTCAGATTCTACAGTAGAAGTTCAGCCAGGAATGGTTATCACGCAAGATGGAGCACTAGCTACTTTAACTGATGCTTCTCATACTGAGGTGGGTGTAGCAATACAAGGTAATATTTTCGGTCGAGGTGGATATGATGAAGCTTCGGGGAAAATTCCAGTAATGATTAGCAATTTTGTCATGAGAACACAAATTTTTACTCCAGCTGTATACATAGCAGGGGAAGCAATTACCGTTGTAGCTGGTATTCCTAAGAAAGCTGTTGGTACTGACCCTATTTGGGGAAGAGTTACTGCTATTGGCGTAGAAGCTGGAACAATTGACATTAGAGTCAACTACTAAGGAGATATTGATGAAAAATGAAACTAACGTAATCGTAGCAAAGAGACTTACCTCTGGAGACCCAGCATTATTTAAATCGGCAGTTGACCGTTCAACAACTTTTATTCGCTCAAGAGTAAGAGAAAAAGGTTTTGCAAGAAATTTATTTGAGCCAACATATGTAACTGCTGCTGACCTAGATAGAGCTGTAGATAGTGACATGCCAATTATGATTCTTGAAAAAGATATGGAGGCGAGAGCATATACTGTTCCTTTCCGTGGTACTGGTGAAGCTAAGTATTGGGATTCAAAAAACTTCATAATTACTTTCCATAAATATCAGTCTGACCAGTTTACTAAGTCAAAATTGGAAATGATGACTTCAAAAACATCTTATGATAAGCTGCTTGAAAACAGAATTGTCGAAGCTATGTACAGAGTTGAAGATGAAGTAGTAATCAAGGCAATGAATGCTGTTGTTGCAGAGGCAGAAACTTCAAAGCCGGGCTCTCAATATTTAGAAGTTACAGGTGGGCTAGATAAAGAAAACTTGAAAATCATAATCAAGATGTTGTCTAGATTGAAAATGATTCCAACTGAGCCAGGAAGTGATAAAGATAAACCTAAGTTCTTAATGAACACCACTTTAAAGCAAGACCTTATTGACCTTGGTCAGCTTGAAATTGGAGATGTTGGCGTTGCTAAGAACTTTAACCAAGGTGTTACTGGAGTAAACAGACTACTTGGACTTCCAATTGTCACAACAATCAAAGATGATTTGGTTCCAGATGATGAATTATTCCTTGTAGCTCCACAAGATTACTCTGGTAGATTCATGATTCTACAAGACCACACACTTTTTGTTGAAACAAAGATGGATATGATTTCATTCCAATCTTACGCTGCTATGGGTTTTGGTATCGTAAATACAAATTCAATTGTAAAGTTGAAATTCGTTTAACCAAATATAAACAAGATGACTTAATGTCATCTTGCTCTCTCCTCGTCTCCTCTACGCTCTTAATTTTTTTATGCTACAATATGTCTTAATGAATACAAACTTAAGGATTATTATGAAAATAAAAATTACCAATACTACTAGTGGTAGAAGCATATCAATTGTAGGGAAAATACTTCCTACAGACAAAACAGCAACGTTTCCTGTTTCCAAGTGTACAGATGCAGTCATAAACTATATGTTTACTACTCTTGACGGCTTGATAAAAGTACAAGCCTACCACATTAATCCAAAAGCTCTTATCGAAGTGACGAAGAAAGAGCAGATTAAAGAGCTTGTATCAGAGAGTGGAGACTTCTATTTAGAGTTAATGGGCATGAGCGAACCAGAAGCAAAAGTTGAAGTTGAAGCAAAACAAGAAGCAAAAGTTGAAGTTGAAGCAAAACAAGAAGCAAAACAAGAAGCAAAAGTTGAAGTTGAAGCAAAACAAGAAGCAAAAGTTGAAGTTGAAGTTGAAGCAGAAACTAAAGTTGAAGAAGTAGCAGAAAAGAAGACAAAAACTAGAAGACGGAAATAGAAATGGATGCTGCCTATGTATCTGAATATCTACGTGATATTGCAAAAGACAATGTCTCTCTTGACGCTTTAGAGCAGTTTGGGGAGGATTTTATTGACACAATAATACCTATGGCAGTTTCTGAGGCTAACATAATGTACCCCTCCTTAAAAGGGACACTTATCCCTGATAGCACAATGATATATGGAGTATTGGCACTCCTTATGGAGTCAGAATCCTTCAAGGAGCTTCGGAATCAAATTGAGTATCAAGACAACAATGCATCTGTATCTCTAAGCGTAAAGGAATCCCAGTATGAACGAAAATCCCAACTAATGAGACAAACTTTTAATCGTCAGCTTGATTCTTTGTCGGCAACCAAGTTCTTGGACTCATGCTGGGGAAATTCAATATCAAACTCAAGAAGTATTGGAGTGAATATAGGCTTTGGATATTCATGAGTGTAAAAACCACAGCAAAGCTAGTATTCTTATCGTCTCGTGAAATTAGAATAGAGATGGAGGAAGAATTCAACATTGATGGATTAATGTTGGTTTTAATCCAAACTGAGGGAAAAACAGATGTCTCAGAGGTAGAGACGATTCCCTTTGACTATAAAAATATTTTTCATACCTTCTATATCGGAGACCATCGTATTTTTGATGCATATAGCTACTCGTATAGAGCTGAAGCTGTAGACAAGAATGGAGACGTTATCCTCTCTATCAAGCTTAAGCCATTAGAGAATCAAGCTGACTATCGAATACGTGGGATAGCAAGAAAGGTTAAGGCTGATTTTACCATTGTTGCTAGAAGAATGAACGGAAGTGTTATTTATGCTTTTAAAAAGATGAAGTTAAAAGAAAAGTGTTCCTCTTGTTGGGACTACAATTTGGAAAGCTCCTCTGACTCTTCATGTAAGGAATGTGGTGGATTAGGAAGGGTATCATACTACTCAAATCCAATTAAGACTTATGCACGAGCTGTAAATGTTAATTCGGAATCATTAAATTTAGTTAATGTTGGTCAAGAAGGGGTGGGAAACTCAACGATATCTATGCTACAGGACATAACACTTTTCACTGATGATGTGTTTTTCTATCAATCTACAGGTAAATGGTTTATTGTCAACACAAGCATATCTGCTTCTACTATACAAAATATCCCAACATTGCAAACTCTTTCCATATCTGAGCTACCAAGCGATAGTCCACAGATAGAAATTGCAAAAAGAAAGACGACTTTTCTTGAAATAGAATCAAATAAAATGAGGTAACATGACAAAAGAAGAAGAAGTAATTGCAAATAGCATAGTTGCGACAAATAGTGATAATGTTCTCCATGAAGAAGAACTAAAGACTGTCTCTACCTGCAAGGATGTGGACGACATGATATCCTCTGAAAGCTTGGGAGTGGTTAGTGCTCCACACAAACTAGATAATGAGATAACTTCTTCATCTCTTATTGGATTTTACAAAGATTCAATAAAGGATTATCTTGCCATGAAGCTACCATCTGTCAATATTGAAGTTCTACCTGCAAGAAACATTGACCAAGAGATAGACTATCATCGACCAATGATATTTATTGGAAGAGGGAGTGTTAGAGGGGAAATTCTTGGAACTCCAGACAGTTCATCTTCGATAAATAGCCCTTTTATAGATGAGAATAAGATAAGTATGCTAG
>NZ_JAEMVD010000067.1 GCF_029215975.1 Sulfurimonas sp. SAG-AH-194-C20 | reverse complement strand
TTAAATGATGATTTGATAAAAAAAGATTTCATTACTGCCTTTAAGTCAAGTGGAGGAGAAATAGAAAAAAAAGCATACGAAAATAAAGACTTCACCTCTACTGCTGACAGATACAATGAAAAAGTAGCGAAGCTTCTTGAAGCCTCAACCTCACAAGAGACATCACGAATAATGACTCTAATCCGAAGAGAGGGAATTACAGAGGAGCAAGTAAAGGAAGCTGTTGGGATAGTTGGGTCTCAAACTGATGAAGGTCTTGCATTAAATAGTACGCTACTCAATATGGTTGAAGCTGTAGATTCTGGAATGCAGGTATCGCTATACGATGGGGCTACAGATGAAATGAAGATATTTGATGAGGAGAGTGAGACAATAAAGAAAGTTGCTTCATCTATTGTAGGTTTTGCAAGAGAGGCAAAGACGCTAGGAGGAGATGCCCTAAAAGATGTTTCACTAGAAGATATAACTGCTGACTTTATGTCAAATGGACCAATGAGTGATTATGCTAGAAAGCTAGACTCAAAGACCAAGAAAGAACTCAGGGAAAAAACCGATTATCTTGATGATAATACCGACTACATGTGGGGTGGAACCAGCTCAAATGTTCTTCTTGGGGCAATACAGACAGCAGAAGTTTCCTCTAGCATATTAAAAGACAAGGAAAATGATAGATTAAAGGGGATGGCTTCTGATATAATTGAGAAGACAGGAGTCGAAGGCGTTGGGGTAGATGAGGTCATTAAAGATATTCATCGACTATCTATTGGTGATGAAGAATCCAAACAAGAGACAAGAGAAGAACTAAGGAAGAAATATGGCATCAATAATATTGGAGAGTATATGGCAAAAGCTAGTTCTTTAAATGAAGCAAACTCATCGGCAGAAGAAAAAGTAGGAAAAATAAAAAGTGAGTCTGGCTCCAAGGGACTAGAAGCTGAGGCTTTAACTGAAGCCGTAACTACAAATGAGTTACTTTCTCAAATGGTATCTCTTATGACTGAATAGAAAGGGAAGCAATGAGAATATTACTATCTGAAGCTACATCAGCAAACTACATAATGGTTAAGCACTCTCCAATATATGGGGATGAGACTATCGACCCAGAGTCAGTAAAGTTTGGACTATGGGAGAAGACAATAACTAGAACATCAGAACTTAAGTGTGGAGAGACCTCATCTCCATCAGATAGCGAGGAGTGTAAAGTATTTGGCAGAGATTTTCAAGGCGACTGTGTTTTGTCAAAAAGGTCAACATCCTCAGTAGGGGGGACATCTGGAACTCCCTATATAAGAGAGACACTAACTTATGTAGGGGTGATAAATGCCTAAAGATTTTCAAGTAGTTTCTAGGTCTGACGTAGAAGAGAAGTGGTCTATAAATACGATAACTCCTTTAACGGGAGTCCCTATAATATATAACCAAGGAAGGGATTTGCAAACTTCAACAGTTGAGATTTACTCAAGTAAGCCAATTACTCCAGGTGCCAATGTGTATGGTCCAGAATATAGTGGACAAGTGATTGCTTCTTCTCGTTCAACAAGGGTCAGTGGGACTCCATACTTCATAACCCAGATAACTAGTTTAGGAGGAAAGTAATGATATCTTCCTATAAGCTTGACCCTCATGTGAATCGAGTTTCTTTTGTTACAAATAGAGAGAATGGTCTATCTACTGGATATAAGCTAGATGTGTATACTAGCACAACGGGAATAGATGAGATTCTAACTACTTCTCTTACACTAGAAGGTAAAAATTCTGGGTCTTATGTATTTGGTTCAGAAAAAGGTATATCTCTTGAAGGTGGGATGTCTTTTACTTCTACTAGTTATGGAGAATCTTCAACTTCAATAGACCCAATAATTGACTTACTTAAGAAAACTGTTATCGTTAGCGACACAACTTCATCACTATATGTGCATCTAAATAAGGGTGGACTTGCGAACAAAGACAGCATCGTATTTGTAACTATTTCACAATTGACAGATGCCAACCTTAAGCTTTCCAAAGGCGATATTTCTGGATACTGTTCCATAATGATGGGGCTATCTTCCAACTCTGGAAACAATGTTAAAATTGACTTTTCAAATGTAGATTCTAGCCCAATAATAAAAAACTTAATGGAGTCTGGTAGGGTAAAGTATGGTTCTGGAGATGAGATAGAAGAGAATAGTTTATTTCATGTAAGGGGTGGGATAGAAATCGACGTAATGCAAACCGTGGAAGATATTTTCGAGAAGATATTAGTTCCTCTTGGGTTAGAGCTATATTGGACTGGAGATAATATATATTCATTGGAATCACCAAGATTCGCAAATGACAATTCTTCGTCTATTGCTACGATAAGTAATGAAGATATTGTGTCTCTCGACATATCAAGCAATCCTTACGATACACCATCTCTTCTTTTGCCAATGGAATTAGAAAATGAGATAATAGGCGTTCCATCCTCTGTTGGAATGGCTAATGTTGTTAGCTCTGGTATTCTACCTTCTGACAGCAAGAAAGGGAGAAGTATAAAGATAGAAACTTACAATATCCCAAGTTTCTTAATTAATCCTCTGAAAAATGCCTCCTTCTCAGCGAGTAATGCCGCAAATAAGTCTCATGGAAGTATAGCAACAATGACTACAGATTCCGTGGCAGATAAGTTTGAAGCATTCTATGGGTCTTTTGCTAGAAAGACCTCCTTGTACCAGAGAAATAGTGGGTCGTGTATCCTCGCATTGAACCCGAAATTAGTTATACCTTATGCGTGGTATAATATTAACGGGGAAGACATGTTCGTGTCTAGTATTATGCATGACATAACTAGAACAAAGTCATCAACGATATTAACGATTCTAGGAATTAGGAGAGGGGCTAACTCTGACATAGTCGTAGAAGATACGAAGGTTAAAGAAGCCAAGACTTCAGAAGACAAGGTCGTAGACGAGATAGTAAAGAAAGCCAAACTTACTGATAGCCAATATGTCTCGAGTATAAAAGCGTCTTTGTTGGAAATAACATCCTCTTCTATTACTAAGAAGAAAAGTCACCATGAGCTTCATGGAGCTAATATATCAAAAAAAGAGATGAATGCAATATTCGGAGACGATAAAGAAGAAGAAAACATAAAGGCAGTCAGTGAGATTCACACCTTAATTGAAGCTGCATCAAAGGAATAGTATGGACAGATTGGCACAAGGACAAATAGATTACGCAGTAAGAAAGTTCTCGACGAATAGACCGGAATCTATAGTCAGAATGGAGGCTGAAGCCATTGTTAGGAAAGGAATTAAAGACTGGAATCCTAGCAAAGGGAATATTTCAACTTTCTTGTCTTCTAGGCTTCAAAAATTAAGTAGAGAGTCTTATCGAGCATCATCTCCTTTATCCAAGCCTGAAAAAAGAATGATTCTAGGGAAGAGATTCAAGATGTTCTCTGAGGACTTTATCGACACCAGGGGGAAAGAGCCAAGCTCCAAAGATATTTCCAGAGGACTATCTATATCAATTTCAGAAGCATCAATGCTTAAAGCAGAAGATTTTACAGTTAGGACAGAGTCAGCATATGGTGGGTCATCAACAAGAGCTCCTCTATTGTCTTCTTCTGAAATAGTAAAGTCTTTGTCTGAGAGAGATAAACCGTTCGGGGAAAATATCTTGCAAAAAAAGGACTCTTTGACCAATAGCCCTTTATCAAGCAGTTTCCTAAAAAAGAGGAAGACTGAAGTAAGAAAGAAGATTCGACGCATTGAGTTAGACAACTCACTGGAGTCAATCTATGTCTGATGGATTTATGTTTGTAAATAAAAAAAACCAATATGATGTTACAGATGAAACATTAAATAAGTTTGACAATATAGTTAGTAGGTTTACCCATGAATTAGTTACTGATATTGGGTCATGTGTGTTCGATAAAGATTATGGAACCACTTTTTCTGAAGACTTAGGAACCATTATCAATATATACAAGGTAGATTTTTTTCTTCAAAAAGCATTTGCTTTAATCAAGGACAAGCATAGTGTTGACTCCGTAACACTAGTTGACTCCAAGCATAATCACTCCGATGGATTTCTTGACTTAAGTATAACTGTGGAAGCTATTGGAAGAAAAGCCGTTGTTTTATCTAATCTTGAATATAATGGTGAATCCACCACTGACACTATAGTAGAAAACTAAAGGAAAAATTAATGATTGAAATAACCAATAACCTCCTTGTTGGTAAGGGAATCACTGAAGCTATACGACACATGGACCCAAAGTCCATTATAGCTGCAGAAGAAAT
>NZ_JAEMVD010000066.1 GCF_029215975.1 Sulfurimonas sp. SAG-AH-194-C20 | reverse complement strand
ACTAGAAATAGAGAGGGATAAGGTTAAAGTACTTAATAGCAACTTAGAAAGTAGGGTTGAAAAAGAAGTAGAAAAAAATAGAATTCAAGACCAGCTAATGCTGCAACAGTCCCGTTTAGCACAAATGGGTGAAATGATAAGTATGATAGCCCACCAATGGAGACAACCTTTAGCATCTATAGGTTCCACAAGTATATCCATAGGACTAAAAGCAGATTTAAATAAACTAGATAAAGAAACAGCAAAAGAATTATCTACTAATATCTCTACTTATGTACAATACCTTAGTTCCACTATTGATGATTTTAGAAACTTTTTCAAACCCAATAAAGAGAAGAAAGAGACTAGTTATGACGAACTTATAAAAGCTGTATTCTCAATTGCTGGGGCATCCGTAAAAACTTCTAATATTCATATTATTCTTGAACAAAATTCTAAAGAAACTTTTTTGACCTATCCAAATGAGATAAAGCAAGTTATCTTAAATCTAATCAAAAATGCTGAAGATGCACTTGTTCAAAACAATGTAGCAGAACCGTATATCAAACTCTATACATACCAAAAAGATACTCAATACATCCTCGAAGTCTCTGATAATGGAGGTGGTATTTCTGATAAAATACTTACAAATATTTTCGATCCATACTTTTCAACTAAAACAACAAAAGATGGAACAGGCTTAGGACTTTATATGTCTAAAATCATCATTGAAGAGCATTGTAAAGGAAGTCTCAATGTTTTCAATAATGAAAAAGGTGCTCTATTTCAAATTATTTTAAACAAGGATTTTAGTAAGTAATCTCTTAGCCCTTTTTAGCTATAATCGCGCAATTTTAAACTAGAAATTTTAAGGCTATTACTCATGTCAGATAACAAATACAACCCTAAAGAGACTGAAAACAAATATTACAAAATTTGGGAAGAACGTAAGTACTTCGAAATTGATGCAAACGCAAGTATTCAAGAAGAGGGGAAAAACTTCTCTATCATGATGCCCCCACCAAATGTAACAGGCCGTCTTCACATAGGTCATGCACTTACATTTACACTCCAAGATATCATCACTCGTTACAAACGCATGGATGGTTATAAAACTTTATGGCAACCAGGAACAGACCACGCAGGAATCGCAACTCAAAATGTAGTTGAGAGACAACTCATAGCAGAGGGAACAACAAAAGAAGCGTTAGGTCGTGAAAAATTTCTTGAGCGTGCTTGGGCTTGGAAAGAAGAATCAGCTGGAATCATGACAGAGCAACTTCGCCACATGGGTGTAAGTCCTGCGTGGGATAGAGAACGTTTTACTATGGATGCAGGTCTGCAGAAGTCAGTAAAAGAATCTTTTGTAAAACTTTATGATGATGGTCTTATAACTCGTGGAAACTACATGGTTAACTGGTGTACTCACGATGGTGCACTCTCAGACATAGAAGTAGAACACGAAGACCATGATGGTAAGTTTTACCACATCACTTATCCATTTGCTGATGGTAGTGGTAGCGTTGAAGTAGCTACAACTCGTCCTGAAACATATTTTGGTGATACAGCCGTTATGGTTCACCCAGATGATGAACGATACAAAGACCTCATAGGTAAAAAAATCAAACTTCCACTCCTTTCACGTGAAGTGACTATCATCGCAGATACTTATGTTGATATGGAGTTTGGAACAGGTGTTGTTAAAGTAACTCCAGCACATGACCAAAATGACTACGAAGTTGGTAAACGCCATAACTTAGAGTTTATCACTGTCTTTGATGAAAAGGGAATTTTAAATGACTATGCTGAAGAGTTCAAAGGACTTGACCGTTTAGAAGCTCGTGACATCATAGTTAAACGTCTTGATGAAGAAGGTTTTATCGTAAAGATAGAAGACCATAAACATCAAGTTGGGCACTGTTACAGATGTAAAAGTGTAGTTGAGCCTTACATCTCAAGACAGTGGTTTTTGAGTAAAGATGTAGCAAACAAGTCGATAGAAAAGACAAACGCAGGTGAAGCACAGTTTTTCCCACCGCACTGGATAAACTCTTACAACTCATGGATGGGTGAACTTCGCGACTGGTGTATATCTCGTCAACTTTGGTGGGGACATCAGATACCAGTATTTTACTGTGATGAGTGTGACCATGAGTTTGCTTCACTAGATGAAAAACCTTCAGAGTGTCCTAAGTGTAAGAGTACAAACCTAACTCAAGACCCTGATGTTCTTGATACTTGGTTTTCATCTGCGCTCTGGCCTTTTTCAACTCTTGGTTGGGCAAATGGCGAAGAAGGAAAAGGGACACTTTGGAATGAATCTGACATGAAAGACTTCTATCCAAACACTCTTCTTATCACTGGTTTTGATATCCTTTTCTTTTGGGTAGCTAGAATGATGATGATGGGTGAAAACTTTAATGGTCAACTTCCATTTAACCACATCTACCTTCATGCACTTGTTCGTGATGCAAATGGCGACAAGATGAGTAAGTCTAAGGGAAATGTTGTTGACCCTCTTGACACTATAGATAAGTACTCAGCAGATATCCTGCGTTTCACACTTGCAATAAGTGCTGCACAAGGTCGTGATATCCGTATGAGTGAAGAGAAGTTAGAGTTAAACCGTAACTTCACAAACAAGCTTTACAATGCAGTAAAATACCTTCAGATGAATGTAGATGTTTTCCCTGACTTAAATAACTTTTGTGTTGAAACTGACCTTGGTAAGTATATGCTTTCTCGTCTTAACTTTGCTACTAAAGAAGTTCGAGCTTACTTAGATGAGTACAAGTTCAACGATGCCGCACTTGTAATGTACAAGTTCCTTTGGAATGAGTTTTGTGGTTGGGGAATTGAGCTCTCTAAAGCGGACAAAGCTTCTATAGTAGAGCTTGGAGCTGTGTTTAAAGAGGCTATGAAACTGCTTCATCCATTTATGCCGTTTATCACTGAGCACCTTTACCATGAACTTAGTGGAACGACTTTAGAGACGAGCGAGTCTATAATGCTTATGCGTTTTCCAACTAAAACTAAGCAACGTCCAGAAGAAGCAACTTTTGAGATTATCATGGATGCAATCGTTTCTATACGTCGTGCAAAAGTTCTTGTAGACTTAGCAAACCAAAAGATAGAAAAAGCCTTTGTTAAGATAGATGGTTTATCTGATGCTCTTCAAGAGATGATGCTTCCATTTATCATCAAACTTGCAAAAGTAACAGAGGTGATATTTACAGATACTAAAGTACCAAACGCAGTGAGTGACATCTCTGACAAGTGTGAGACATTCATCCCTACTGATAGTATCGACCTTAGTTCTATCATCGCTAAACTACAAAAACAGGATGAGAAACTTCAAAAAGAGATAGCTAAACTAAATGGTATGCTCAACAACGAACGATTCGTTGCAAATGCTCCCCAAGATGTACTTGCTAAAAACCGTGGGCTTCTGGGGGATGCAGAATCCAAACGAGAAAAAGTCTTAGAACAACTCAACTCTTTGCAGTAAACTTTACTGCCTCAGAGCTACTCTCTTTTTAACTCAAACTAACATACATGTTATTAATAAAAAAAAGCCTAACGAATACAATTGTATTTTTAACACTTATACTTCTTGACTTAAACGCATCTACATATAAATGGAGTGCAAAAATAGATAAAAAAACAGCATATATAAATGAAGCAGTTTTACTCACCTTTGTATGTGAGTTTAGTGATAACAGTGAGCTTTACACTATAGACTTTAACCCCGTGCAAAATAATCAACACTTTAGTATCAAACTTTTAAAGGCGAGCCAAGTATTAAAAAATTCCAAAAGAGTTAATACTTATGAGTTCTTAGCATATGCAAAAAAAGAGGGTTTTATCTCTTTTGATTTCGATATAGTGATGAAACAAACTACACAGGACTCTATAAACTCAACAACTAATGGGCATTATGATGATTCTAAGCTCGAAACATTTACCTCAACTCCAATAAAACACTTACCTCTATGCATTAACATTAAAGCTGCTCCCTCACAACTTGTTGGAGAGTTTACTCTTAAGGTAAAACAAGACATACCCAAGCTTCAAGCATACGAGCCTTATAATTTAGAGATACAGATAGAAGGAGTTGGAAATTTTTCTACTATAACTTCAATTGATTTTAGTATTGATGGTGTTAAAATATTTACTCAAGCAAAAGTCTTAAAGACTGACTTCACACAAGATGGTCAAAAAGGTATTTGGAGTCAGAAATTTTCCTTTGTGAGTGATAAATCATTTGAAATACCCGCAGTTTTCATCGACTACTTAGATGTTAAACAAGGTACATTAAAGATACTTAAATTTGAGGGAATGAATGTAAAGATAGATGAAGATGTGTATAAGAAAGTGAATGTACTT
>NZ_JAEMVD010000065.1 GCF_029215975.1 Sulfurimonas sp. SAG-AH-194-C20 | reverse complement strand
CCCAATATGTGACAATTAGCTCTCATTTATGTTCCAATAACGGATATTTCAGTATTAAACGCACACTATTTTCTTCAGCTTGGGTGATATATTTCTCTCTATAATCTTATAAATTTTTATAAACCCCAATAATAGGGAAATCCATACAAATATAAGAGGACACTTTTATGTGTGTTATTGTTTGTTTATAAGGCTAAAGTGTATATAATGGGGTTGAATAAATAGTTATATCCAAGCAACCTGACAAAAGATGTAAAAAGGGAAGTTTGAATATGCCTATTTATGAAAGTAAATTGGTAATTTTAATTTTGGAGAAAACATGATAGGTAAAATTCTAGGGTTTGATGGTAAAACGGGTACAATTTCAGGAGATAATGGTTTAAGGTATACATTTTCAAAGGAAGATTTCAAAGAGAGTAGTCTACCACAAAAAGATATGAAAGTAGATTTTGCAGTTGATGAAAATGAAAATATTGCAAAAGACATTTATGTTACTAAAGACCAAGTTGCTGAAAACACAAGCACAATGCTTGGACTTCTTGCAGTTGGAATTACATTTTTTCTTGGCTTTATTGGTACATTTATATCAAGAGTATTTCTTGCAAAACAGTCTGTGGGAAATGTTATAGTACCAACAATAATACATTTATTAATCACATTATTAATGTTAATACCAGTTCTAGGATGGTTAATTTACTTAGCAGGTACTTTTTACTATATGTATAAAAACTACCAGCTTACAGTAAGTGCATCAAAATAGTATAAAGATATAACAAAACAGAGTATCCAATAAATTACCTAGCGGCAATTTATTGGCTATCTTCAACCGTTATAGATATTAACACAAATAAAAGGATTTAATAAAATGGAAATTAACATAAAAGAAGTATATGAAAATACAATAACACACATTCCAGTACCAAATTATAAAGGTAATGAGGAAGAAGTATTTTCAAATTTTTATGATGAAATAAAACGTTATTTTGACACATTAAATTTAGAAAAAATCAAACTGACTAATGAGTCTATAAATATAGGTGGTGGTTTTTTTGGAAGTCATAGCATTTCTGCACTTGGATTAAGTTATAAAGATGGAAAACTTAAGAAACTATCTACATTTTTATTTGTAACCAAAACCGGTAATGTATTTAATTTTTCGCAATACAAACAAGCCTCTTTAGGTTTTTTTGATATGTTAGCGGCTGTAAGTCCCTCTGAAAAAGTCAATGTCATACAATCAAAATTAAAAACTATTGAGGAAATTGAAGAATTTTCATTGATAAATAGTATCAGTGATAATTTATATAGTCAGGGTATAAAATCAACAAAACTATAACAAATCAGAGTAGCCAATAAATTACCTAGCGGAAATTTATCGGCTATCTTCGACCGTTAGCATCCTCAAAGATTTCATCTTACACAATTTAAGTTCTATAAATGGGAACTATGTTATAATTTGCCTATGAGAATAATTTCAAAGAAAAAACTAAAAGATTTTTACGAGCAGACAAAATATACAGACTCTAAAAGTTCTTTAGAAGCTTGGCATAAAGAGGTCTTAAAACTTAACTGGAACAATCCAAACGAAGTTAAAGAAATGTATCGAAATGCTAGTATTATTGGAAATGAAAAAGTTGTTTTCAATATTGCTGGAAATAAGTATAGATTGATAGTTTCAATAAACTATTATGCAAAAATTGTTTTTATAAAATTTATTGGAACACATAAACAATACGATAAAGTTAATATGGAGGATTTATAAGATGAATATTAAACCAATTAAAAATGAGCAAAACTATAATGACACACTTCAAAAAATTGAAGCTTTGCTGAGTGCCATACCAAATACACCAGAGATGGATGAGTTAGAGGTGCTAACAACTTTAGTAGAGGCTTATGAAGAACAACACTATAAAATGGATGCACCTGACCCAATAGAAGCTATAAAGTTTAGAATGGAACAAGAGGGCTTAAAACAAAAAGACTTAGTTTCTATTGTTGGAAGTAAATCTAGAGTATCTGAAATTTTAAATAGAAAACGCAAGTTGACTATTGAAATGATTAGAAATTTACATAAGCAGTTGCATATACCAGTAGAGAGTCTGTTTTTAGATTATAAAACTAACTGTGCTTAAATGCTAACAAAACAGAGTATCCAATAAATTACCTAGCGGAAATTTATCGGCTATCTTCAACCGTTATTTAAATAACTCCCAAGGTTTAGCCCATTCTAGTAAAGTTTTTTGTGCTTCATCAGATAAAAACCTCTCCCCATCAAAAGGTGGACAAACAAAAGAAAATTCTTCACCATTTAATGTAAACCCTAAAGCATAAGCATGAAGGTATCCGCGGTCTTCTTTTTTTGCTTCATCAGCATTTGCATATCTAACATCACCTGCTATTGGGGATCCTATGCTCTTTAATGCTACTCTGATTTGGTGAGTTTTTCCTGTATGTGGTTTTACTAAAAATATACGCTCACCCGCTCTACATGTAGAGCTATGAAACTGTGTTATTGCTTGGTTTTCTTTTGTTTTTAGAAGCTTGTAGGTTCCACGGCGAGAGGCTCCCATATCAGCTTTTACCCAGCCTTGTTTTTTTTTTGGTTTTCTTAGACTTAAAGCTAAGTAAAACTTTTGTATCTCTTTGTTTAGGAACATTTTCGCAAAGCTATTGGCAACTTTACTTGTTTTTGCCAAGATAATTAAACCAGAAGTCATTTTATCTAGTCTGTGAACACTATATAACTGCTCTACATGTAACTGCTTTGTAGCTAAAACTACAAAACCAGCTTCACCGTCTTCACTATGGAAGTTGAGATTTTGTGGTTTGTTAAATATAACGAAGTCATGATTTTCAAAGATTATTTGCATAGATTAATTATAGCAAATTAGTTTTGAGGGAGTGCTTTTGCATAAAGGAGCGTATGAAAACTTAAAGGCTAATGATTACTTAAGTCAGCTATTGCAACTTACTCGTCAATCCTTTTCCAAAAGCTTCTTCTATATAGGGAGAAATTTGCCATTCTTTTTTAAATTTTTTGTATTCTTCTACAACTTTATCAACATTTGAAATATCTTCAAAAAAAGCTCTAATCATAATATTTTTAGGTGTATGTTCCATATCTATAAACTCTATTACTTGTGTACGATAACCCATGATTTCTAATACGTTTGCTCTTAAACTATCAGTAAGTAATGAAGATAGTTTTTCTTTAATAATTCCGTATTTTAGCAAAGGAACCATTTTTTTATTTTTTATTTTTTTAAGTAACTCATGCTGACAACAAGGTACTGCTAAAATAACTTTAGCTCCCCAGTTTACAGCAGTTGCTAGGGCATCATCTGTTGCAGTATTACAAGCATGTAAAGAGATAACCATATCTACATTTTCAAATTCATTGAACCCTTTAATATCTCCTTGTACAAATCTTAAATCATCATAATTTAATTTTTTTGCCAAGTTTGAACAAAATTTTATTACATTTTCTTTTAAATCTAAGCCAACTATTTCTACATTGTAACCCATTTTTAATACTAAGAAATCATAAAGTGCAAAAGTAAGGTATGCTTTTCCACATCCAAAATCAATAATTCTGATAGTTTTGTTTTTATCTAAATAAGAAATACAATCAGACACCAACTCCAAATAGCGATTTATTTGTTTAAACTTATCATATTTTGAGTTTATAACTTTACCATCTGCTGTCATAATTCCTAGTTCTACTAAAAATGATGTTACTTCACCTTCATTTAAAATATACTTTTTCTTTCTATTATGAGAGATCTCTTCAAACTTCTTAGTAGCAGCTTTTTTATTTATCTTAGCAACACCACTTTTACTAACTAAAATATGATAATCAGACTCTAGTGTATTTATCAATGCTTGTTTAAAATATGTTTTAAGTAAGTTGTCTATTTCATTTATTGAATCAATCTTGTTTAAGTTCTTATGTTCTACATTTTTATCATAAATATATTCAAATTGATATTTTAGTTCATTTTTAATCATTACTTTTTTTATTGTTGCTTTATTGAAAGTTTTAAGTGATTTATTTCGTATACCACTAAAAGTGGCAAATATTATTACTTCATTGTTTATTATTCTTTGTGATAGTTCTCTTATATCTTCCATAATGTTTAAAATTCCTTTTGTAAGTAACAAGTCCTATTATTAAAACTTTTTGGTATCATAGCAAAACTGACTTCATTTATGTATTAAAGCAGCTGACGAAGAAGAAACACCCCTGTGAGTGAATATCCACTTTTAGGACAAAAAATATAACAAATTTTAGCAAGAAAATATGTTACCCTAGCCGATTTTTAGCTTTGAAAACTTCAAAGATTAGATACCATTGTAGAACTAAAAAGACTAGAATGTGATTGAGCATAATATTTTCATTCATAAAAATTATACACTCTATTTTAATTTAGAGAAAATAGACAAACGCAATGATTTCTTAAATTATGACTTTGGGATAAAATACCTTTTTTAACATTTGATATTTTTAGATATAATTGAGTAATAATATTTGAGGAGTAAAAATGCAAATAGCAGTAAATTTTCAAAATGAAACAATAGCACAGAAAGTTTTATGGATGTTAGAACATTTTC
>NZ_JAEMVD010000064.1 GCF_029215975.1 Sulfurimonas sp. SAG-AH-194-C20 | reverse complement strand
CAATTTCTAGTGATTTAAAGATTACATTCTTAAGAGATGTTATTACATTTGAGAGTTTAAGTGATGATAACATTGAAGCTAAAACAGAGATTGGATTTACTACAGGCTTTGAAGAACCATTTTCATTAGCTATAAACTCTCGTTATTTATTAGACTTTTTAGGAAGTATAAATAACTCAGAGTTTATGATAGGACTTAATGAGGGTAACTTACCTTTTATACTAAGTGACGATAACTTTAAAACAGTTGTTATGCCTATCGTTATTTAGTTAAACGCAGCTTAATATAATAGGCTGCATTTTTATTTTTTCTTCTCTAAAACATCAATTCAATATTATTTTTAGTAAAACTTCGATAGAATATCTTCAATTATGCAAACGGAGTTATAAATGGAAAATTACGGTGCTAGTAATATTAAAGTCCTTAAAGGACTAGAAGCTGTTCGAAAACGTCCTGGTATGTACATCGGTGATACTGGTCATCGTGGTCTACACCATCTTGTTTATGAAGTTATTGACAACTCTATCGATGAGGCAATGGCTGGTCACTGTGATACTATTAATGTAACACTCACAAAAGGTGGTACTTGTAAAGTTTCAGATAATGGTCGTGGTATTCCTACTGACATACACCCAGGTGAGGGTATATCTGCAGCTACTGTTGTTTTAACTGTTCTTCATGCCGGTGGTAAGTTTGATAAAGATACTTATAAAGTCTCTGGTGGACTTCACGGTGTTGGTGTTTCAGTTGTAAATGCACTTTCATGTGATTTAAAGATGACTATTCAAAGAGAAGGTCAAATTTTTGAGCAGGATTTCAAAGAGGGTATTCCCCAAGAAGCATTAGCTGTAACTGGTACTACTCGTAAAACAGGAACAACTATTGAATTTGCTGCCGACCCTACAATATTTACCGATACTATTACATTTGAGTATGAGTATCTCTCAAAACGTTTTAAAGAACTTGCATATCTAAATCCATTTATAACTATCAAGTTTAACGATGAGCGCGATGGAACAAAAGAAGAGTATCACTTTGAGGGTGGTATAGCTCAGTATGTAACCGACATGAATAAAAAGACTACAGTAGCAGATGTTTATAGCTTTACTCAAAAAGTAGAAGATATAGAATTTGATGTAGCACTTATGTACAACGAGTCTTACGAAGAAAAACTTTCATCTTTTGTAAACAATATCCGAACTCCAAATGGTGGAACTCACGAAGCTGGATTTCGTGCCGCACTTACTCGTGTTATTTCAAACTATAACTCCAAAAATGGTGCAGCTAAAGAGAAAGATGTAAAAATATCTGGTGATGATGTAAGAGAAGGTCTTATCGCCATCGTTTCTGCTCGTGTTCCTGAACCTCAGTTTGAAGGTCAAACAAAAGGAAAACTAGGTAATACTTATGTTCGTCCTTTAGTTCAAAAAGCAACAGGTGAAGCACTCTCTAAGTACTTCGAAGAAAACCCTATCCAAGCAAAAGCTATTGTAAGTAAAGCACTTGCAGCAGCGCGTGGTCGAGAGGCAGCTAAAAAGGCTCGAGATTTAACTCGTCGTAAAGATAGTATGTCTGTTGGAACACTTCCTGGTAAACTAGCAGATTGTCAGTCTAAAGATGCAAGTATCTGTGAACTCTATCTTGTGGAAGGGGACTCAGCGGGTGGTTCTGCTAAGATGGGCCGTGACCGTGTTTTTCAAGCTATTTTACCACTTAAAGGTAAGATTTTAAATGTTGAAAAAGCACGTTTAGAGAAAATACTAAAGTCTGATGAAATTACAAACATGATTACAGCTATGGGTTGTGGAATCGGTGAAGAGTTTAATGAAGAAAAGCTTCGTTATCACAAACTTATCATCATGACCGATGCGGATGTTGATGGTAGTCATATCCAGACACTTCTTCTGACTTTCTTCTTCAGACATTTCCGATCAGTTGTAGAAAATGGTTATCTTTACCTTGCACAGCCACCACTGTATCGTTATAAAAAAGGTAAAAAAGAGATTTACTTTAAAGACGATAGAGAGATGAATGACTTTTTAATTGACAATGGTATAGAGTCTTTAGAAAACCAAACACTAGGACATAATGACCTTCTTTCTTACTTTAAGATGGTTGACCACTATGCTGGAAGCTTAAATGCACTAGAGCGTCGTTATGCACTTGTTAATCTTATCCGTCACTTTATAGAGAATCCTGATTTGATTTCTTTAGGTGCTAAAGAGCTTTTTCCTAAAATTGAGATCTTTTTAGAAGGTATTGATAACAATATCCTTACAAAAACTATTAACGAAGAAACTAACGAGATTCACCTTTTTGTGCAAACGCAGGGTGGAATGGAAGAGTTACTTATAAACGATGACCTATTTACTGCACCACACTTTACAGAAGCTAACTTTGTTTTTAAGAAGATTCAAGAGTGGGACTTAAACTTTGATAATGATATCTTAGCAGTACTAGAAAGTCTTAAAGATTATGCTAAAAAAGGTTCTTATATCCAGCGCTACAAAGGTCTTGGTGAGATGAACCCTGATCAACTTTGGGAAACTACTATGACACCTGAGAACCGTGTACTTCTTCAAGTGACTATTGATGATGCAGAAGTGGCATCTGATGCGTTTACACTCTTTATGGGTGATGAAGTTGAGCCTCGTCGTAACTACATTGAGACACATGCAAAAGATGTAAAACACCTCGACGTTTAGGTATTTTACATGTTACTTCCACAAACTAAAGAGAGAGAGTACCGTTTTAGGTTAGCACTTAGAATGGGACTTCCTATTTTTGGTCTTATTTTAGCCCTTCTTTTTCACACACTTTTAGACAACTATGAAACATTACAATCCGCTTTTTATATAGAGGCAGTGTTGCTTTTAGTTTTTAGTATTTACTTTATTTTATACCTTATTTACAATGGTTTTGATGTTAAAATAATTGATGATGTGAGTAAAACATTTTCACGTGAGTATCTCTTTAGTTATTTAAAAGAGAAACTAAAAAAAGAAAAAGAATACACACTTATACTTATCAGTATTGATAATTTAGATGACATAAACTCACTTTATGGAATTAAAAATGGTGATAAAGTTTTACGTGAAGTAGCAAGATGGGTTGCAGAGTATCTCAAAGCACACAAGATAGAAAATTTTCCCTTAGGTCACATAAAAGGTGGAGATTTTATTATCGGGCTACAAGGACTGAAAAATGAGTATGTAACAGTTTTAGAATTAATGTGTCTTAAATCTAACGAATTTAAAGTCGATGATATAGAAATAAAACTCTCTGGCGCAATAAGTGATACAAATTATTCATATGAATTAGACTATATTGTTGAAAATATTTTTGAACTCTTAGAAGAAAAAAAAGAGTTAAAAAGAGAGAGAGTTCATGACACTATGAAGCCAAATGAATTAGAATTTTTTGTAATCGATGCGATAAATAAACGCAACATAAGTATTATGCTTCAAAATGTTTTTGAAGATAAAAAGATAGTCTTTAAAGAGTGTTTTATTAAACTAAAATCAAGTGATGGCAAGCTTTTATATCCTAAAAGCTATACAAAAGTTATAAATAAATTAGGACTTGTTATTGAGTATGACTTGATGATTCTTGAAGAAATAATCTCTCATGTACCAGAAGATGATGTGGTTTATGCACTAGCAATTTCTCCAACATCACTGAGAAACACTAAATTTTTATCAAGAACAAAAGAGCTTCTGAAAAATTCACAGAGAAAAATAATGTTTATTTTATCTGAACATGAGTACTATAGCTATACTAAAAGATATAATTCTATTATACGAACACTTAAAGATATAGGAATAATGATAACTATAGACAAGTTGGGTTCTTATCATACAAGTTTTTTATATTTAAAGGATTTAGATATTGATGTTGTAAGATTTGATACACAATACTCTTCTTATGATAAGATGAAGAATAATAGTGCTATCATAAATGGTTTTAAAATTATGGCTTTAAATAGAAATATTAAAAGTTGGATTAAAAATATAGAGACACAAGATGCGTATGAAGTTGCAAAAGAACTAGATATAGAGTATTTACAAGGAAAACACTTAAGCAGTTTAATAGGTAGTTATGAAAGCTAACAAGGGGTAAAAATGTTTGGTAATTTACTAAAGAAAAAAGAAACATGTGATGATAAAATGGATGACACATGTAAAGAACTAATGTTAAAGATAAATAAAATGAATTTAACAGAAATGCGCTCCTATATAAATAATAAAATTAAAGATTTAGAACCAAGTACTGAGGGTTTAAACTTACTACTAGAGAGGCTCACTAAAGTAGAGAGTACAAGTAAAAAAAGTTACATAAATAGTGATGATATGGATTCCAAGAAGAAAAAAGCATTTGATTTAGTACTAAGTGTGATGGGGAATAAAAAAATAAATATTCAGAGCATAGAGTTGATGCAAATTTTTTTAGAAGTGTATGAAGAGATAATTAAGGACTATGACAAAGAACATAAAGATATATATTCGTCTAGGTTTAACGATGCAATCAGTAATGGTGTTGCTATGATAGAAGTTGTGTCCAATATGACTAATAAGCTACATGTTCTTTCATAATCGAATCATTGAGTGTAATTTTTTAGCCACTGTATAGCTCCTTTTTTAGTAGTAAATTCTTCTCTCATTTGTGCTTCATATCCGGCTAAAAGTATTTCACTAAACTTTTTTGAAGGAGACAATCCAAGAGTGATGATATCTTTTCCATGAAGTAGTACAGGCAGTTTTTCAGTTAATATATGCAATTTTTTTGCTTTATCTCTGAGCTCTTTCACTTTCTCTTTTAAACCACCAGCATAATATGCATCTATGTAAAGAAGAAAAACTTTTATATTTACTTTTGTTGCTAATTTATAAAGAGTATAGTTAGAAGTATCATCAATGTCAAAATTATCTTTGTGATCTAAAAACTGACTTATGCTAGTGAGTAGTTTTTGTTTGTTGGTTAATTTGTTAGTTTCTTGAATGG
>NZ_JAEMVD010000063.1 GCF_029215975.1 Sulfurimonas sp. SAG-AH-194-C20 | reverse complement strand
TGTTTATCCCTTTAGCACTTACAAACAAGCGTTTTCATGAGTTTTCATACCCTGAGTTCTTCGCACTTTTCTTGTTTATGATTTCTGGTTTCCAGTTTATGGTTGCATCTGATAACTTAATCCTTATCTTTGTAGGTTTAGAGACAGCTTCTTTAGCTCTTTATACTCTCATCGCTATGCATAACCGTGACAAGTCGTTTGAAGCGGCTGTTAAGTACTTTACTATGGGTGCACTTGCAGCTGGTTTTTACTCTTTTGGTTCTATGGTGTTTTATGCACTTACAGGCTCAATTGAGATCAACCAAATAGCAGCAGTTCTTGAAGCTAATAACTATGCTGACATAGGTTTTGTTCTTGTTGGTGTTGTTTTCATGTTAGCTTCTTTTGGATTTAAGCTTTCAGTTGTTCCATTTCATACATGGACACCAGATGTTTATGAAGGTTCTTCTGCTGCAATGGCAGGTTACATGTCAATCGTTCCAAAAATAGCTGCGTTTGTTGTAGCTATGAGACTTTTTGAGTTTTTAATTCATGCACATATCGTTTGGTTAGAAGTTGTTTTATATGCACTAGTAGTTATCACTATGACTGCTGCAAATATCTGGGCATTAGTTCAGTCAGATGTAAAACGTATGCTTGCATACTCTTCAATTTCTCATGCAGGTTTTGTAATGGCGGCTATTCTTATAGGAACAACGCAGTCAAACTCTGCACTTTTTCTTTACTGGATTCTGTTTAGTTTTACTAACCTTGGTGCATTTTCTATGTTATGGATTTCTCGTCAAAAAGAACTTCCTGGATACCAAAAGAGTGACCATAGTTTTGAGAAGTTCTCGGGTATGATAAAAACATCTCCAATGGCAGCTATTGTTATGGGTCTGTTTATGTTAAGCCTTGCTGGTCTTCCTCCATTTGCTCTCTTTTGGGGTAAGATTTATATGATTAGTTCTGCAGTTACAGGTGGGTATACAGTTCTCGCTTTAATTATGGCACTTAACTCTGCAATAGCAGGATACTACTACATCAAACTAATAGTATTTATGTTTATGAAAGATCCAATTGAGTCTAATGTAGACAACGATGGTCAACTTTATGTGGCTAATGCGACTACAGCACTTAAAACTATCATTGGTTTCGCTATTATAGGAACTATATTTGCTTTTGTAGCATTAGATTCATTACTTGAATTTGTTACTGCGTTTGTTTATAATAGTGGTTACTAATTCATTAAAATAATAAAACCTTTACAAAGGAGTAGAGCATTTGTTTAAAACTGTACTCTTAACCCTTCTTTGTATTAACTCTTTTGCACTTGATATCTCTATGGATAGTGCGAAAGACGATTTCTCATCGTATTCAATTCTAAAACTAACAGATACACAAAAATTTATTTGTCAAAATGTAAAAGATGATTTTATGCTTACGACAGAAGTGCTTTGTGCATTTTGGAAAAAGCCATTAACAAGTATCAAACCACTTCAAAATGAATTTTTCAAAGTACATACTTTTATAAAAAAAGATACATTTTTCATCAGTATAAAGCCTATCTATAAGATAAAACTCATCGCAGATATATTTGATTTAAGTATTGAAAACAGTGTATATGAAGCTGATGCAAGTATAAGTAAAAGATGGAGTATTATAGGGTATAAAGAAAAGTTTCCACTTCTTGAAAATACTAAAAAATCCGAAAAAAATCTCAATCTTCCCTTCTTTATGGACAAGGATAAACTTCCTTATGTCGGTAGTCTAGATATAAAAGGAAATCCTGTTCACATACAAAAAGTTGAAGATGTAAAAGATTATCTAAAAGTGAAGAAGTACTATAAAGAAAAAAAGTATGAATTGTGTATGAGTGTAGCTGATGATATTTTACAAGAGTATCCAAACACACTCTTTAAAGCAGAGCTTATTTACTATAAAGTGAAGCTATTTGAAAAACTCAAAGATTATGACAATGTAATTAGTAATGCTAAAATATACCTAAGAGAGTACTCGTCAAATGAAAATATTCCTGAAGTCTTAGCATATACGGCTGAAGCTTATGCACAAATTGGTATGAGTAGTGATGCTGACTACTTCTTTGATAGGCTTTTTAGCGAACATCAAAATACTGTTTTTACAGAGTGGGGGTACATTTTTAAAGCTGATATGCTAGCTGTTGGTGGTGGAGTACGTCCTGCATTAAAGTTTTACAAAAAAGCACTCTATCGTACAAAAGATATGGATGTAGCAGCTACCGCTGCGTTTAGAATAGCAAAGTTAAAACAAGATGCTTCGCTCAAAGAGTCTGCAAAATATATAGAGAAAATAATAGATGCAAAACCAGAGTATCTTCAAGAAAAAGAACGAGAAACTAAAATTATGATGGATAACTTTGCAGATGAAGAGTACTATAAAACAGCATCAGATATTGCGGGTGCTCTTTTAGATGCTATTGATTATACATATGATGAGTATGAAATACTTTTGAGTAAAAAAGCATTATGGCTTGCTAAAACAAAAGATAAACAAGAAGCACTTATAGCTATAAATAAATATATTAAAGCATTTCCTGATGGTGAGTTTATAAATTCGATAGATATCGCAAAAGATGAACTTTTTTTTGAAGTTAAAGATGTAAATACAACACATAGACTTAGCGAGTACGATAAGTTGATGCAAACTTATGCAAATGATACTATTGGTAATCGTGCTATTTATGAAAAAGCAAAACTCTTATTAAGCCTAGAAATGTTCTCTAGTGTACTCAAGATGCAAACAGAACTTTTAAGCCTTGATGAGGAGAAGTATAAAGATATACAAGAAATAATTCACAATGGTGCAATTGGAGTTATGCAAAGTGCTTTAAAAGATAAAGAGTGTAATAGAGTTTTACTTATGTCAAACGAATACAATGTTACACTTTCTAACGAATGGGATGATGGTATTTATGAGTGTGCCATGCATGGTGGAGACTATGTACTTGCAAAAAGTATAGCACTTCAAAACTTTCAAAGTGATAATATTGAGCACAGAAAGAAATGGCTTTTTAGATATGTTCAAGTAGACTTCTCTACTGGAAACTATAGTGATGTTATAGGTGCTGGTAAGGATTTAATCACACTTATAGAAGATGATAAAAATTCTGCTTATAATGAGGTATATAGATACCTTTTTGACACATATGACCGCTTAGAGAAAAAAGATGAAATGATTAATATAATGGCAAAACTAGAGGCTTTATATGGTTTAGACTATAAAGATATAGAGCGCTATATTTCAGTGATGAGTATAGGGACTGCTCGTAAAGATGAGACTATTGTTATTAAGTATGGTAGAAAAGTTATAAGTATTCAAAAAAGTTCTAACTCAAGTGCTCAAAGTCCCTATGTTGAGTTCACACTTTATCAAGCATATACGAATAAAGAAGATTACAACAAAGCCTTAGATGTAATAGCATCATTGGACACTATAGAGTTAAGTAAAAAAGATAGATCTCGTCAGCAGTACTTAAAAGGTACTATACTTAGTAAACTATGGAGAGATGAAGAGGCACAAAAGGCTTTTAATAATGCAATAGAAGCCCAAGCAGGTTCTGCATGGGCAAAACTTGCTACTACTGCTAAAAGTATGAACTAAAAATTTTAAAGACTTAAACAGTCACTGATAGAGTATAGACCTACTTCTTTTGATACTAACCATCCACTAGCATGAATTGCACCTTTTGAAAAAGTACTTCTTGATGTTGCTGTGTGGTTGAGTTCTAAAAATTCACCATCATTGTAAAAACCAACAGTGTGACGACCTACGATGTCTCCACCACGAATAGCCATAACAGCTATCTCATCTTTAGTTCTTTCACCGATGTTTCCATCGCGACCACTTACCCTAACTTTGTTTAAGTCAAGACCACGACCACGTGCAGCATGCTCACCAAGAGTTAGTGCAGTACCACTAGGAGCATCTTTTTTATGTTTGTGATGATGTTCCACGATTTCTATATCAAAGCCTTCTAGTGCACTTGAAGCTTGCAGCACAAGTTTGTTTAATAGTGCAACACCAAGACTCATATTTGTAGCATAAAGAATAGGCATATTAAGGCTTGCTTCTTTGAGCAGATTTAACTGATGAGTATTTAAACCTGTTGTGCCTATAACTAAAGGTTTTGGTGTAATCATAGCCGCTTCAAGTAGTGATTCACAAGCATCAGGTAGGGAAAAATCTATAACAATATCACAAGCATTTAAAAATGTTTTTATATCTGTAGTTATTAAAACAGATGGATCAATTGAGAAGTTTAAAGTATTTCTAACAAATACACTGCTAAGACTCATATCCGGAGTCTCTAAAAGATTTTCAATAAGTAATTTTCCAACACGGCCATTAGCCCCAAATATTCCAACTTTTATCATTTTTATTCCTATATTTATTTAGTTTAGAAGCTCATCTACATAAGCAATAGCACTAAGTGCTGCAACTGCACCATCACCAGCAGCTGAAATAACTTGTTTAGGAGCATCTTGGCGCATATCACCTGTAGCAAAGAGACCTGCTAATGATGTTCTCATTTTTAAGTCGACTTTAACTTGTCCAAGTTCATTCATCTCACATAAAAAGCTATCATCTTCTTGCATGAGTGTTTCGCTATTGACATCATTTCCAACAAAGGTAAAAACACCGGGTACTTCAATGTCGCGCGTTTCACCATTTTTATGTATAACTCTTATGCCCGTTACACCCATGTTATCGCCATACACTTCATCTGGAGTTGAGTCTAAAACAAGCTCTATATTTTCAGTGTTTTGTATGCGTTTTATAGTATTTGGAGCAGAACGAAAAGTATCTCTACGGTGGACTATGTAGACCTTTGAACAAATTTTAGCAAGATAAAGGGCTTCTTCTAACGCTGTATCTCCACCACCGATAACTACAACTTCTTTTCCCTTATAGAAAAAACCATCGCAAGTAGCACAGGTACTTACACCCTTACCAAAAAGCTCATCTTCACCTTTAAAGCCAACACGGCGAGGAGAAGAGCCTGTTCCGATGATAACACTATGGGCATCTTGCGTTTCTCCATCTTCTGTGTGGATAGTAAAAACATCAGCACTTTTTGTGACACGAATTACATTTTTCATATTATGAATAAGACCAAACTTCTGACACTGAGCAGGCCATGGTATCATTAAGTCCATACCAGTTATTTCACCTGTTACAC
>NZ_JAEMVD010000062.1 GCF_029215975.1 Sulfurimonas sp. SAG-AH-194-C20 | reverse complement strand
CACCAAAAAGCCATCTAGCTTCTAAGAGTTCAAACATTTTATTGACCATAGTTGCTGAGTCTATTGTTATCTTTTGTCCCATGGACCAGTTTGGATGTTTCTGTGTATCTGCTAGTGTTGCATTTTGAAGTTTTTTTATATCCCAGTTACGAAATGCACCACCTGAAGCGGTTATTATCATTTTTTGTACGGGTCTATCTTGGAGAAGGTACCAAAGACCAAAGTGTTCACTATCTATGGGTTGGATGTTTTTCGTATCTATAAAAGCACCACAAGCGACTAATGATTCTTTATTTGCTAATGCTACTTTTTTGTTACACTCTAGGGCTTTAAGTGTTGGACGAAGACCTAAAAATCCTACTAAAGCATTTACAACTAACTCACTTTGTGAATCTTCTATGACTCGTAGAATAGCTTCCGTTCCTGCATAAACACAGGAATGATTAACACTTGAGATATCTTTTTCATCAGCTATGACTACTACTTTTGGGGAGTGCTTTTTTATCTGTTCGTTTAAAATTTTTATGTTTCTTCCAGCTACTAAAACTTCAACACTTATGTCAAATCTTGCAGCAACTATAAGCGCATTAACCCCAATAGAGCCAGTTGAGCCAAGCAGTACCAACTAGACTAAACCGCGTAAAAGAACAAGCATAACGATGCCACCAAAGAGGTAGCCATCTATGCGGTCTAGTATACCACCATGACCGGGAAGTAAATCACCACTGTCTTTTACACCAGATGCTCGCTTGAGTGAAGATTCATAAAGGTCACCAAAGATAGAACTAACAGCTACAGCAAAACTTACAAAAAAGCCAACCATAAAATCGACCACACCTAAACCAAAAAAAGCACCACCGATGGTGGCAACTGCGATTCCACCTACAACACCTTCCATGGTTTTGTTTGGACTAGTCTCACAAAACTGAGTTTTACCTATGCTTTTACCTACTGCATAAGCACCTACATCTGTAAGTGCTACAACTGCGAGTAGCCAAAGAAGAGAAAGTACACCATACTCTTGGTACATAGTAAGCATAAAAAGCATACCTGCAGTTGGATAGATGAAAGGGAAAAAGTCTTTCCACTTTAGCTCTTTGTTAAACGCGATTGCACTAGCATAAGCTACACCTGCTAAAACAAAAATGTCATCACCATAAGGGTAGATACCCGCAACTAACCAAAGTCCAACTGCAAAAGGAAGTAGCCCGTCGTTCTCTACTTCAAAGAGTTTAAGTGCCTCTTGAAATGCGAGTAAGTAAACGCCACCAAAAACTAACCACATGACAAAAAAGTTATCAACCAGTCCTATGATAAATACAGCAGCTAAAAGAGCAAATCCAGTTACTATTCGCTCTTTGTGATCTTCAAATATACTCATAAAAATTCCTAGATATTATTTATAAGCACATTATACCCTTTTGAAAATATAATTAATCTTTGTCGTCGTTAAAGTGCTCTGAAAATTGGGAGAGTAAAAAGTCTACACTCTCTAAAACACCACTATCAAGCTCATCTAAGTCAACATCTATGAAGTCATTATCTGCATAAGTAAGCGAAAATGTCGAGCTTTTATCTGCTCTATATGTTTGTACCTCTTCACCAAGTGCAAGTTTGACATAAACATAATGAGTTCCATCATCATCTAAGTCTTCCATTACAACCATAAGTGTAGGGCTGTCTTGTACTTTTGTTTGAATACCTAAATTTTTTAAGGCTGTGTACATTTTTTCTTTAATAGTTTTAATCGTATCTGGCTTTAAAAGAGAAACATCATTTTTGACATATACATTTGCTTTTGTAACTCCTGTAAGTGTCCAAAATCCAGCTGCGTTTAGACTTACAACGGCTATAAAAAGAAGGAGAAATAATTTTTTCATTATTTTGCTCCGTAAAGTTCTATCGCATTATCAAAGCTCTCTACAAATATTTTCTTTTTGATGTAACCAGTAGTATCTAAAATCACAGACTCATCTTGAGGATTGATAAAAAAGACTTTTGGGGTGAACTGTGTACGAAACTTTTCGGGAAAGCTTTGTATATCAAACTTTTTATCTACTACAAGTGTCACAACTTCAGTTTGAAGCCTTGTTTTTAAGAGTTTAGAGTTAAGAGTTTTTCTCTCAAACTTACGGCACCAAGGACAATAATCAGCCCCTAAAACCATCATTAAAACTTTGTTTTGTTTTTTGGCTTTACTAAGTGCTGTTTTGTAGTCACGTTCAAACCCCATCTCTTTAGCAAATTCATCGACATTTGCACCAAAAAGTGTAAGGCTTAAAAGGAGTAAAATAAATATTTTTTTCATGTTTTTTCCAGTATATTGATTATATAGTAAGTGAAAAGTATAGCTAAATTAGGTAACTAAACTTTAATGTCTAGCTTATGAAGAGGTTCTCCCTCTGGTTGCTTATCGTCATCATCATCGTCTTCATGCTTAGGGCTTCTTTGATTTTCTCTATCTGCCTCATCGCGTGTATGCTCTTTATCTTCATCCACTTCTCTATTTTCCTCAGCGGGGCGCACTTCTAAAACTTTTTCGTCCTTTTCTTGTACTTGAGCCTGTGCGACCATATTTTGAAAGTCTACACGATTCTGATTTGCATTTTGTACAGTTGCTGCTGCGGGAGTCATTTGGTTTGTGAAAATTGCATTTGCTACAGGTCCAATCGATGCCATAATTAACTCCTCGTGTCTATCTCTATAGTTTTATATTTATTGTAAAGTACATTTGCACCGTGTTGAATGGTAACTTCTCTACGAGGAGTATAATCGACCAAATACTTATCTTGTGAAGTCGTAGTAAAATCTACACAGAGTCTTGCGGCTGATTTTATGATGTTTTCAGGCAGGCTTTGTTTGTCGGTGGTAATGATAACATGGCAGGATGGTTGGTCTTTTAGGTGCAGCCAGATGTCTTTTGCTCTTGCATTTTTAAGGAGGGCTACATTACCTTTTTCATTTTTGCCAAGTTGTACTTTATAGCCCTCTATCCAAAAAACCTCTATGCTATCGTTTGTCTCTATCTTTTTATTCTGTACTTTTTTAGGAAATAACAACTCGATTTTTGCCACATCTTCAGCCATCTGTACAGTATGTATAAAAAGTTTGAGGTGCTGTATCTTTGAAGAGAGGGATTCTTCTTCTATGTGAAGGTGTTTTGCTTTTTGTTTGGCTTTTTTGCTACGACTAAAAAAGAAGTTACTTGCTATAAACGCAGTAGGACACTCTTTGTCAAGGTGTAACTCAATTTTTGTTCCATCATAATCATCAATGAGTAGTTTTTTAGCATAGGGTTTAAAGTTGTGTACATTTGAGAGCATAAGGTTTCCATAGTGCTCATTCTTTTTTGCTATCGCTTGTAAGTCTTGTTCTGAATCTAGCTTATCATAGAGCTTTTGTAGTTTTTTGAGTTTTTTATTTAGCTGGGCGATTCTTTGCTTTTTAAGACTATCAAGTTTTGAATCTTGCTCTTTTGCATACACTGCATATAAAAACTCTTCAACACTCTCAAGCGGATACTCTTTAGCAACAAAAGGAGCATTCGGTACATCAAGAAGTTTTTGTCCTACTCGTACCTCACGAAAAGAAGAAAAAAGGTCTACATGACGTAGAGCTTCTAAAACAATATTTTGCTCATCAAGAATGATGATATTTGTATACTTTCCGGTAAATTCTATCTGAAGGTATGTAATTTCTTCTTTATAAGCTGAAGCCATAGAAGTTTTCATACGAATTATTTTATCATCATTAAGCAGTTCTATATTTAAAATATTTGCACGGTTAAAATGTTTGGCGATAAGGACATCAAAAGGGGCATTGTAAATTTTTGAACGCGGATACTCTTGGCACTTAAACATACTAGAGTCTGAACGCGACATGTTAAAGAAGATAGCATCTCTTTTGTCAAACACTATCTTTATAATAGTATCGCTTACTCTATGAACAGCAGATATTTTTTTAAACTCTTGTAGGTATGTGACAATTTGACGTAAATGTGATAGTTTCATGTCTTCATTATATCACAGAGATTAATTTATTTTCTTTTTTGCAACTCTGGTATGTTCTTTGAGCAGTGAATATATGCCTCTTCAACATCCACTAAAACCCAAGTTATCTGCTCTTGAGTATGTAAATTCATCGTTTGTTGAAGTGTGATGTACTCTTCTTTGGTAAGTTTAGTGCTGAGTTCTTGTTTGTCAACTATTTCTGCTTTACCATTTACATGCAGGCCGGTTAATGTATCAAAAAAGTCGATAAAAAGCATACCGATGTGTCCATTTTCAGAAATGTTTCCGAGTGAGGCCATAACACCATTACCATTAAACTCAGGGTATATCAGTCGTTTTGTGCTTAAAACTCTAACAAAGCCTTCACCCCCGCCTCTAAAAGAGCTATCACTTTCACCATTTTTATCTGCTGTTGCGATAAAGAGCATCGTCTGTTTTTTTATAAAGTCAAGCATTACATCGGTTATGTGTGCATAAACTTCTTTGTCATAAAAGCGTTTAGCATTTTCTTGTGTTTTATATTTATCTTGGAGAATATGCTCACCCTCACATCCAGGTAAGGTTTGAGAAGAGTTGTTCATCGTAAGCCCTCAATTATTTTTTTGTAGTTTAACATAATCATTAAAATATTTTACGAGGAAGAGTTTAACTAAGAGTACGAATATGTTTATGAAACATGTGAAGAACAATATCAAGTAGCATAATAAAGGTACTGATACTTAGTCTTTGTTCATTTTTTGGGCTAAAAAGGCTGAGGTTGGTGCATCAACAGAGTTTACATGTAGGACAATCCACTCAGGAGTTTTACGTATAAAGTTGAGAATCTTTTTAAAGTCACCATACTTTCTCCACTCTCTACTGCTATGCTCGAGGTCAGATAAAAAGATGTCATGTGCAGTTTTATGCATATCATACTTTGGAAAGTTATACTCTTTCATAAGTCTTTCTTCGTTGGCAAAGTGTGCATGAACATGCTCAACATATTCTTTGAGTTTTGCTTCAAGTGCATCTGTCGGTGTTTTTTGAATTTGACACTGAGTAGCAAGTTTATCAATATCATTTAAAATTTGTATCTCATTTTCATGAGTTTTTTGCATCTCTTCTAAATCCATCTCTTCTACTTGTTCCGCATATATTAAGCCCATAATAATTCCTCTTGTATTTGATTCTTAATAGTTTAGCGAAAAAATTGTGTTAGAAAGATGATATATGTCAAGAAAACAGGATTAATGAGTAGTTAGGGGATTTTTGAAGTATATGTCTCATAGAGAGACAGGGATACGATTACTTTGCTGCTTTTTTAGCTTTTTTATCTTCGCGTTTTTCTTTTAAAGTTCTAGTAGGTGCTTTTTTTGCAGACTTCTGAACATCTTTACCTTTTGCCATAATGGATTCCTTTGTATATAGATGTGTTGATTGTATCCTAATTTTTTATATATAATTATTGGATTGAGT
>NZ_JAEMVD010000060.1 GCF_029215975.1 Sulfurimonas sp. SAG-AH-194-C20 | reverse complement strand
AAAATTTAGAAAATAGAGAGAAGTCTATTTTCTAAGATAACGCATTAAACTTTAACATCTCATCAATACTAATCAATATTACAGTCCCTAAGAATGTAAGATTAATCTGCACAAAGACTTTTCTAGCATGCTTTAGTTCAAAATTATTGTAAAGTAATTGTAAACTACTTGCAAATGCAAGAATTGCAGTTAATAGCAATAATATATTTATAATAAAACTAGCTGGTTCAAAAATACTTACCATAAAATAACCTGTCTGGATAGTCATAACTAGCCAAACAAAAGTTAATTTTTGTAATGTGTTCTTACCAAATAGTTTCATGGCAGTTGGATAACCACCGTTATCGTAATCGCCATAATGCAACATAACAAGTAACCAGAAATGTGGAACTTGCCATACAAAATAAAAAAGACCTAAGGCAAAAAACTGTGGGTCCATAAGACTTGACCCAGCAGTAATCCAACCAATAGCTGGTGGGATGACACCAAGTAATGCTCCTGGAACAACAGCTAATGCACTTTTTTTCTTCAATGGCGTATAAACAATGTTATACCAAATAAATGCGAATAAAAACAGATCAACACCTATCATACCAATCAAAGTATAAATTAAGGCGAGTGAAGAAAGAATCAAGATTACAGCTACAATAACTCCAGAACGTGGTGACCACTTTCCAGATGCAATTGGTCTGTATTTTGTACGTTCCATTAAAGCATCTTCTTTGTACTCTTGTACTTGGTTGAGAGTTGAGACTCCCATCGCTACAAGAAGTACGGCAAGAGTTGCAAGGAACATATCTGTCCCAATTTCACCCTTAGCCATTATATAGGCTAAGAGAGCCGAGAGGCTCACAGCAAAAGAGAGAACAAACTTTGTTAAAACTATAAAATCTTTAATCATTTTGTATTATTAAGATACTCTGCAATAGCTGCAACTTCTTCTTCTGATACATATGGGAATTTTGGCATAGTACCAATCATACCCTCTTTACCATGTTTCAATACATTACGAAGAAGATCAACATCATAACTTACAAGACTTGGAGATGTTCCATACTGACCCTTACCATCTTCACCATGACATGAACTACATGCTGCAAATGAAGAAGGTTGCTCACCTTGCATACCACCAGCGACATAAGCTGCAATTTCTTGAGCATCAGCACCCGAAGCCATACCAGCTGGCATTTCGCCCATAGCATAACCAAGTTTGTTCTGACCATTTTCAATTACATCAAGCACTTGCTCTTTCGTTAATCTTCTAGTTTGAAGAGTAGGTCCAACAAGTCTCTTATCTGTATTTACAGCATGACAACTTTTACATCCATGTTGTTGTAATATTGCATCACCTGAGTTAGCATAGTCACCCTTTGGTGTATCGTCATTACTATTAAACCAAGCATCATATTTATCTTTTGGAAGAACAACGATTCTAGAATACATATAAGAGTGATCAGTACCACAGTACTCAGCACACTCAACTTCGTATTCACCTATTTCACTAGAATTAAACCACTGCTTTGTTATACGACCTGGAACGACATCCTCTTTCATACGAAAAGCCGGAACAAAAAATGCATGTAGAACATCACCGATAGGTGCCGTCATGTTTAAGATAATATTTGTGTTAACTGGCACATAAAGTGCTGATTTACCCATTGTACCACTTGCAATAAGTTTTCCATTTTCATCAAATGTAGGCTTAGTATATGCTCCACCAAGTTTATGAACAAATCCACTTTCATTTGCAGGATATTCATATCTCCATTTCCATTTACTACCTTCAACTTCAACGACTATACTATCATCAATTGCGGGCATAGTTCTAGCCGTAACCATTGATGTGTATCCATACCAAAAACATACAAAAAGAGTAATCGTAGGAACTACCGTCCACACGATCTCTAGTAGTGTGTTGTGAGTGATATTTTCAATATCCTCATTTTTAACATTACTTTCGCGATATTTCCATGCTAAATAAACCATTGGAAAAACAACAGAAGCAAAAAGAACTAGTGAAATCCAAAGATTGATTTCAAGAGCTGTTTGAATATGCTCTGCGATTATTGTACCGCTTGTATTAAATCCTTCTAACATATGGCCTCCTTAGTGCTCTGAGTGCGTAGCTTCATGACTAGCTGCACTCGTATGTTCTGATGTTGTATCAGAGTGACTTGAGTGATGACCAGCTGTAGGGCTACCCGCACTCGTTGCTTCTGATGAAATATGACTCTCATCAACAAATTGAAAATTCTGTACATCATAAATCACAATTGTAAAGAAAAATAAAACAATAAAGACAGCAAAAGATACTGTCCAACCGATTAAAGTTTCGCCTTTAAGGTGCATATAATAAAATAAAATTATAAGTGCCTTAATAAGACCAATAAGTAACTGAACAACAAAAGTAGCATCTGTTAAAAACATACTTGGCTGAATAAATGTAATAGTAGTTAAAAGTAAAAGTCCTATAAGAACTTTGTAGTAACCACCTTTTTCTGTTTGATAATCTACTTTAGCATTAGTGCTCATTACTGTGCCCTCCAAAAAGTGATCCTATATCTGGTATATGATATCCACCAGCATCAGCACCAATCATATAAAAATAAGGAAAAACAAATACCCAGATTAAGTGAACTAAATCCCAGTAAAGTGCAATATTCCAGTGAAGGATATGGTGCTCAGGAGTTACTAAACCAGCATTAATACGCTTTAGTAACCACAACATAAGACCAATACCTATGATAATGTGAAAACCATGTAATCCAGTCATAGTAAAGTACATACCAAAAAATAGTATCTGTCCAAATGGTTTAGAATGTGCATTTCCAGACTGAAGTGCATCAAGACCTAAGAAAACACCGTGTTGATACTCTAAAGACCACTCAATCGCTTTTACACCAAGAAATAAAAATGCAAAAAAGATAGTAGCCCAAATCATAAGTTTAGCACCCTTAACATCACCACTACGCATCTTAAGTAGCCCAAGACCCATAGTTAGTGCTGATACTAACAGTACAACAGTATTAAATCCACCAAGAACTCTATTAAGTCCTGCAGATGCATCAATGTAATCAGCATGGTGCAGTGTAAAGTAATATGTAAGAACCATAAACATAGCTCCAAACATAAGAACTTCAGTTAACATAAATAACCAAAATCCTAATTTACCACCGTAAAAGTCACCTTGCCAGCCTTGAACTTCATGTTCAACACCATCGCGAGAAGTCGCGATTTCTGGTACGTATGCGTGATCAGACATTAGTCAATCCTTTTCATAGTTTCGTAATCAAACTTAACCACTGGCTCACCATGGTGATACTCATAAGGGTTGAAGTCTACATAAGGAACTTTTGTATGGTTCTCTAGTGGTGGTGGTGAACTTGGTAAGTGCCACTCTAGAGTAGTTCCTTCCCATGGGTTAGTTCCAGATAATTCACCATTATTCCAAGATCTTAAAAAGTTCCAAAACATAAGAAGAAGACCAGCTAAAATTACTGCTGCTCCAACACCAGAAATTTGGTGATAAATCTCAAACTCAGGAAGGTAATCAAAATAACGTCTTGGCATACCGTAGTAACCAGCGATAAACATTGGGAACCAAAGTAAGTTAATACCTACAAAGTTTAACCAAAAAGCAACTTTAGCTGTTGTTTCATTATACATTCTACCAGTAACTACTGGGAACCAATAGTGAAGACCAGCAAAGAATAAGAAAACAACTCCACCAAGAATAGCATAGTGAAAGTGTGCAACAGAATAGTAAGTATCTTGAAGGTGAATATCTGCACCAACCATAGCAATAGTTACACCTGTAAGACCACCAATAGCAAAAGTAACAATAGTACCTAGTGCCCACAACATTGGTGTTTTAAGTATTACTTTACCCTTATACATTGTAGCAATCCAGTCATAAAACTTAATACCTGTTGGAATAGCAACAAAGAATGTAAGGAACGAGAAAATTGTTTTAGCAATATCTGACATACCTGAAGTAAAAAGGTGATGTCCCCATACTAAATAACCAATACCTGCAATTGATGCAGATGAAAGTGCGATTGTACGGTAACCAAAAATTTCTCTTCTAGAAAATACAGGAATAATTTCTGACATAATACCGAATGCTGGTAAAATCATTAAATAAACTGCTGGGTGAGAATAAATCCAAAACAGGTGCTCAAAAAGTACTGGATCTCCACCTTTAGATGGATCAAAAATACCAATACCGAAGTACTTCTCTAAAATAGCAAGAATAAGTGTAATACCCACAACTGGTGTTGCAAGAAGTTGAATCCATGCTGTTGCATAAATTCCCCATACAAATAATGGCATTTTAAAGAAATCCATACCTGGAGCACGAAGGCGGTGAATCGTTACAAGAAAATTAAGACCTGTAAGAATAGAAGCCATTCCAAGAACAAATGCAGCAACAAGTGTAGTAATTACATTTGTATCAGTTGTTAAACTATATGGTGCATAAAATGTCCAACCTGTATCTGCAAAACCGTTACCAGTCCATAAAGATGAAAGTGCAATTAAACATCCTAAAATGTATAACCAAAATGTAAACCAGTTAAGACGTGGGAAAGATACATCTTTCGCCCCAATCATCAATGGCATAACAATATTACCAAATACTGCTGGAATACCTGGAATGATAAATAAGAAAATCATAATTACACCGTGAAGTGTAAATGCTTGATTAAATGTATCACCATCCATAATTTGTGCACCTGGTGCAAATAACTCTATTCTCATTGCCATTGCCGTAGCAATTGCAACAAAAAAGAATGTGAACATTACTGCAGCATACATAATACCAATACGTTTATGGTCTATTGTAAGTAGCCACTGCATTACTTTGGTCTTTGGGTGGCCAATCGCACAGTGTGTTTCGTCGAAATAACTTTTACTCATTGTCTTCTCCTTTTTTTTGGTGGTCTTCTTCTTTTCTGCCTGATCTAACAAGCCAAATGAAAAATACCAATACTATCGTTATCATTACTGTTGCTGCAATCTTCTCCCAAACAAAAACATAAGTTTTTCCTTTAGGGTCATATGCAAAACAAAAAAGTAATGTTTTTGCAATTGTTGGTCCTACTGTTCCATCTGCAGCCTCTAAAACAGACATTTTTACATCAAAAGGTAGCTGGTCAATACCATTAAGGTATCTCGTAATCTTTCCCTCAGGTGATATAGCTATTAGTGCTGCACCGTGTATATACTCTACCTTTCCATTAGACAATACATCTTTTTGGAAATAAAACCCAACTTCATCTGCAAGAATTTTAGAACTGCCATCTTTTCCGATAACAAAATTCCAAGCATCCTCATCAAATGTTCTCGTCATAGATGCTAAAAGATTTCTCTTCTTAGCTGCTGCTAAAGGACCTGTTTCAGTTTCTGCGAAACTTACTGTAAGTATTCTATAGTCAACATTTTCTTCTAAGTCTAATCTACCCAACATATCAGCCATGTCATTTAGTTGTGGAGTACAAATCCCCGAACATCTAAAATAATTTAACGTCAATAGTGTTGGCTTACCGTCCATTAATTCTCTAAGGGTAACAACCTCAGATTTTTCATTAATAAACTTCAGATCAAGTGAAACACTATCCCCTAGTTTTTCTGTAATACCTAACTCACTTGCATACATAAAACTCATGAATACAGATAAGACCA
>NZ_JAEMVD010000061.1 GCF_029215975.1 Sulfurimonas sp. SAG-AH-194-C20 | reverse complement strand
TTTTGATTCCATCAAACTCATCTATCTCTCCAAGTAAAGAGTCATTTAAATTGTAAACATTAAAAAGTGAAATCCCTTTTGGCTGAGCATAAACAAGTAGTTTTTCTTTTAGTTTTATCTGTTTGTATTTGACTTCATGGGGGAGGGGAAAAAGTGAACTTATCTGTACTTTTTCTAGAGAAGTAAGTCCGCGTTTAGTTAAGAGTGTATGAAAGGTAAGAGTGACTTTTTGGGCTGCGTTTATGGTGGAAATAATCTTCTCTTGAGCATGTATCTTTACATGTATGTCATAAGCAGTGTTTAGTGAAGGATTGTTTATGGCTAGTTTATAACTAGAAGGTTCATTTGTAAAAAACCTATCAAAAGAGAGTAGGGTGACATTGATATGGTAGAGATTAATCACACCAAATATAGAAGAAGCACTACCAATACCTACTAGAAAAAACATCATGATGTAGACAATGTTGTAGTTGTGCATATATGCTTGTAAAAAAAGAGAAACAATGATGATAACTAAATACCAAAAGTACTTTGTCGGTCTGTTGTTGACCGTTTTAAGTATCGATATGTAAGTTTTGTACGATTTCATCGACTATCTCTTGTGAAGTTTTTTTACTGCCTTTTGAGAGTAGTCTATGGTTCGTAACAAAGGGCAGTATCTCAAGTATATCATAGGGTAAAAGATACTCTCTTTTTGCTATGAATGCCCATGCTTTTGATATGTTAAGCAGGTTTATGGCAGCTCTGGTTGAAAGACCTGTGACATACAAGCCACTCTCCCTTGTAAATGAAAGAATCTCTTGGACTAAGTTAAGTATATCTTCACTTACATGTATGTTTAAAAGCTCTTTTTGTAAAAAGAGTGCTTCATCACGTTGTAGTGCTGTAAGCTCTGAGAGTTTATACTTCTGATTTGAACTAAGTATCTTTCTCTCTGCTTCAAGTGTAGGGTATCCAAGAGAAAGAGAAATGGCAAATCTATCTAACTGAGAAGAGGGTAACTCATATGTTCCTACTTCTTCAAAAGGATTTTTAGTCGCACAGACAAAAAATGGCTTTGGCAACTCATAAGTAACACCATCAACACTCACATGGTTTTCTTCCATAGCTTCAAGTAAAGCACTCTGCGTTTTTGAAGATGCTCGGTTTATCTCATCGGCTAACATAAACTGAGAAAAGATAGGACCTTTTTTAAAACTAAAACTTGCCTCTTTAACATTGTAAAAGTTTACGCCTATGATGTCTGAGGGTAAGAGGTCGTTTGTAAACTGAACACGAGAGTAGTCTAGTCCTAAAACATGAGAAAGTGTTTTTGCAAGAGTTGTTTTACCAACCCCTGGAATATCCTCTATAAGAAGGTGACTCCCTGATATAAATGCAGCAAGAGAGAGTTTTATCTGTTTTTCTTTACCTATGATGACCTTTTGAGTCTCTTGTAAAACCTGCTCTATTAACTCTAAAGATGTTCGCATAAGAATCCTTTTATCATTATGGATTAATGGTTTGATAACCTTTATCAATCCAACCCCAGTTAATTCCACCTTCTAACTCATAGATGTTTTCATAGTTAAGCTTTAAACTCATAAACTCGCCAATTGATTTTGTTCTACGTGCATGAGCACAGACTAAAATAAAAGGCTGCTCCTTGCTGGTTACTATCTTACTAAATGCTGCTAAAAACTTGTCAATATCATAGCCCCCACTCTCATCAAAAAATGTAATCTTATGGCTACCTTCAATAACGCCATACTGCTCCCACTCGTCGTTTCTTCTTACATCAATTACGGCAAAGCCTTCTGCTTGTTTTTCTTCAAACTCCTCAGTTGAAAGAGATTTAAGTGCTCCAAGATCTAACATATCTATCCTTTTATTTGACATCCTGTCATAGTAGTTGTTCCATAATAACAACCTTTTTTAGTAATACAATCAATGGCAACATCATAATTCAAGGTAGGTTCAGAAGCACTCGTAAATTCAAAAGTCTTGACAAACTCTTTAATTGAATATCCATCAGGTAATGCAAGGCTATTAATATCTTCAGAGTGTTCTACTAAAACCCATATACGTGCACCTGATTTTGCATTAACATCATATTTGTCTACTTTCATTTTTAACCTTTTTATTTATAATAATTAATTTTTTAATAAGTATTTAGTATAGCAAAATTTCTATTCTCTTAAAAGTATTTATATTATTGATTATATTTGCTTTTTAGTTTTTATACCGAAAACTTAATAACATGCATTTGCTGTTTGGGATATTGACTTACATCAAACAACAACCTACCTTTTTCTTCAATAAGCCAAATAACCTGTACTTTATTTGGGATTTTAACATGTTTAAAACTTTTTTCTATATCTCCATCTGTAGCACATATTATCAAATCAGGCATCTCACGACTTGATTGTTCTAATAAGGCCTTAAAGCCTGGTTCCATGATGGTTCCACCACTACCTTGTCTCTTTATGAACTTATCTTTAGTTCCAAATTTTTGGATATCTTTTATCTCGGCGTCAACTTGCACGAGAGTAAGACTTTTAATAGAATATCTTCTCTGGATTGATTGCACTTCTGACATTAAAGAACTAAGAAGTTCGTCATCAACAGAACCTGATACATCAAGCACAACGGCTAGTTTAGGTTTTTTTCCAGGGCTGTATCCATATATGTCTAAATCATCTTCGAATATGGGATGTTGTCTGGACTTATTTGCTTCTCTGTAGCGCATAGAATTATTTAAGGAGTTTCGCACCTTTTTGTTAAGTATCTTTTTCCAATCTTTGTGTGACTTTCTTTTTTCAATTTTACTTAGTACCCCAGTTGCTTCGCCAGGTGTAAAACCTCTTGCAAAGTCTGTTGAATCATGTATCATTTCATTTAATGTGCTATCCATGAAAGAGTTTAATACATTATCATTAAGTTCCACGCCAACTTGCAGCTGTTGACCATACTCATGGTTATCCATCTTACATGTACCATTGTTTAAGGCTTCTATGGTTTTCTCAGATAAAGATTTTGACTCTATCTCATCATCAGAACTATTATCTTGTGCTTGTTCACAAGAACCTTCTTTTAAAGATTCTTGTATGAGCTCGACATAATATTCGAACTCTCTACCAATCTCATAACTTTCAACTCCATACTTTTGGAAAAGTGACTGATAAAAAAGTGCTGCAATAGGTGAATCTTTATAGTTACCTGTACGAGGTAAGTCTTTAATATAAGGAATCTCTCTACACCCATTAATTACTATGTCTTTTGCGGTTTGGATGACTTCTTTATTGATGCTATCGTCGTAGTTTCCTCGAGCAAAGTGATGGTTAATTATATGTCCCGCACTATGTTTAAGTATGGCAATAATTTGGTCTTTATGAATGACTCCAAGTATCACTGGATTTACGACAATAACAAAATTTCTCCCATTAAAATAAACGGATGAGACAAATGATTCATCAAAATGAAATTCATATTCACACCTGCTTAGAAAATTTGCATACCACAGCAACTCATTTGTGTTAGTTGCTATCATAGAAATAATCATCTCTTTAAATACTGTTTTCCAACTACTATCAGGATTAGCAATGATAGACTCAATGGTTTTCATAGAGTAGAGGTAGTCTTGACTACTGTTCAAGTGATGCAGCCTCAGACATTTTTATAACATAAGGGAGTGTTGAAAACTCTGCAATTTTTTCTAAGACGTCTTCTTTTTTCTTGCCTTCTCGCTTTGGGTAAACTTCTGTGGCTAAATAAACAGTGTAATTAAAGATATTTCTATATCTTTTTTCCCACATATCAGAAAATGAGGGGTATTTTTTTCGGTACTCTCGAGGTAAGTTTCCTATACTGCTTATATCAAGGCCTAATTCTATGAGGTAGCTTATGCTTTCATAGGCATTGTGAACATTCATTGCCTTGTTTAGGTAGTTATTATAAGATCGATCAAACACTATACCTGAAGCATGAAAATATTTTAGTATTTCTACATGGTTTTTATTTATAATTTCGACAATAATATCAGTACCTAATGCATTTAGATTAGCACCATTGTTAACGGCATTGCGTAAGTCTTTAATATTGCCTTTGATGGCAGAAATTTTCATTTTAGTAAAGTATTGTGCTTCTTTAGAAATACCTTTGTCAATAAAATCCTTTTGCAAGGAGTCATTTTCATAACTATAGGCCATTTCATAGGCATATTCTAAATCATCATTATGCTCAAGAGCACTCAAAATTTCTGTATAGTTAAAACATACTGCGTTTGAAATGATAACTTCATTGAAGATTATATTTGAGTTTATAATATATTCGATTATCTCGTAGTTGACTTTTTCATTGTTACTGTCTTGCATTTTGGTGTAATATCGATTGAGTGCAGAGTTAAGGGATTCATTTTTATTTACTCCTATCAAAACTGTAAATTTCATCATGTTGTAATCCTTAGTATCTAATCCCATTCTAAATAAACGTGATTTGTCAGATTGATTCCAGGATGTAAATCCTTCTAAAGAGTTTGGCCTTTGTAAATGATACTCAATGATAAATTTTAATAAATCATGTCTCTGAGTCCTTTTCTCCCCATGCCTATTGATTGCAGATGAACCCATCCATTCGCTTAAGATTATATTTGTATCCGCATGTATATTAAAACCTTTTTCAATTAACAATTGTAATATTTCTACATTAGCAATGGTTAAAATAGCAGATAGAAACAGTGAGGCTGGTTTCGCACCTTGCCCAATGGCTTGCTTTGCAAGGCTTAAATCACCTATATTAATAGCGGCTAGAAGGGTGCCATTAAGAAGACTTTCATCCCTGCATGCTTCGAAATTTGGAATTAAAAGATTCAAATAATTTTTATCTTTTTCTATGGCTTTTTGAAGCACATACTCTTTTATGGTAGCATTATACTCTACGAGTAGATTAATAATTTGATGATTACCTGTTTTTACGGCTACATCTAAAGCATTCTTAGGAAGTTTGATATTTAAGTTGACGTCTGCACCCTCAGCTAGCCACCGTTTCACCTCGTCCAAATTTCCATTTTCACAAGCTTTTATGAGATTTTCATGAAGGTAAGATGGTGTCATATTATTGCCCTCGAAGGAGTTCTGCTATATATGGATTGGTTTTATTTATATGTTTCACCACACCCTCAGATACTTTTTTATTGATACCTAAGTTATATTTTTCATCTACCTTATCTATAAAAGTTGCAGCCGCATCAATACCGACTTTTAGTGACATAATGTGTTCGGCTGAACTTAGGTTAAGCATAATTGCAAATATATCATCGCTTACACTCTGTGCTTCTAGGGCGAAAAAGCAAGAGCTCAGAATATTACTCTGTGTTACGGGTTGCGCATCATCCAATTGGGATTGTATTGACTCTATAAGTTCATCATAGTGAGAAGTATCATTCTTCTTATCTACTAAATATGTCTTGAAGTCCTTTTCTTTATGTAAGTCCAAAAATTCAGAAAATTTCTTTTGAATTTTACTGAAAAACAAAACGTTAGAGCTCTTAAGATAGTTAACAAGTTTAGGGGTAACTTCTTTACTAGACACTGTTGATAAAAGGCTTACCAAATCATTGGCATTTTTTTCAG
>NZ_JAEMVD010000006.1 GCF_029215975.1 Sulfurimonas sp. SAG-AH-194-C20 | reverse complement strand
GCAGAAACAACAGTTGGCGCTAAAAAAGTATCTAAGGTTTCTATCGTTCCTCGTGGACTAGCAGCACTTGGTTATACCCTTAATAAACCAGAAGAAAATCGTTTTATGATGCAACGCCATGAAATGTGGGCCGAAGTTGATGTTCTTTTAGGTGGACGTGCAGCAGAAGAAGTTTTCATAGGTGAAATCTCTACAGGTGCTGGAAATGACCTCGAACGTGCAACCGACATCATTAAGTCTATGGTTCAGACATACGGCATGAGTGACATAGCAGGACTTATGGTTCTTGAGAAATCTCGCCAATCGTTTTTAGGAGGAGGCCAAGCTCCTGCTCGTGAGTACAGTGATAAAATGGCTGAGAACATGGATGAGTTTATCAAGTCATCACTCCAAGAACATTATGAAGTTGTGGTAGCAAGACTTGAAGAGTACAGAGGTGCGATAGAAAATATGGTGACACTTCTGTATAAAAAAGAAAACATAACAGGTGAAGAAGTACGTGAGATTCTTATTGATTTTGAAAAAGAAAATAATATGGACTCAAAAGTAGATAACACATTAGATGAAATATCAGAAGAGTTAAAAGTCGATGCCTCTATGATAGATAATTCTCAGGCGAAGAGTGATGGAGAGTAACTTACTTCCATTATCTAAAGAGGGCATAAGCTATTTACTTTATAGTTTAGTCCTGTTTGTACTCTTTATAATTTTAGATTTTGCTTTTCTAGCTTTTTTTGCCTTTGTAAGTACACTTTTTATTGCTTACTCTTTTAGAAATCCTGAGCGAGAACTTTGTGTCTTTGAGACTGCAAGTTTTCTCTCTCCTGTTGATGGTATTGTGGAGAGCATTGAAGAGTTGGAAAATCATAAGTTCGCATATAGAATTGAAATACAGAGCTCTTACCGAGATGTTTCAGTTTTAAGAATCCCAGCAAATGTAACAGTAGATAAAGTACTTAAAATAAATGGAACACGAGTTACCAAAAACTCAAAACTATTTTCTAATCTTAATGAAAATGCAGAAATATCTTTTATAACACAAGAGAAAAATGAATTTAAACTAATTCATAGACTCGAGAAGAGTTTTGCTCCACTTTTTATAGACCTCTATGCTAAAAAAACATTGATTCAAACTGCTAGATATGGACTTATGCTCAATGGTTCTACAAGTATTTATTTACCTCAGAACTTTAGAGTTAACACTAGTATTGGTTCTGAGTTAAAGGCTTCAGAGTCACTTATGGGTTATTTTTCTTAAACAACAACTCATTTGTATTGATCTCAAAGTCAAAGAAGTTTGATATAAAACCATCCCTCTCAATTCTAGACAACTGAATCACTGCACCCTTATTATTTTTTGCTTCCAAATAAAGTAGTGCAAGTGCGTAACGATTTTCATAAAAGTTACCATTTTTAAGCTTTGATAACTCAAGTAGTGCTATTGCATTTTCATGATGTGAGGCTACAGTAGACGCAACAGCACCTAAGAACAATGTATAAGAGTCTTGTACTTTCAGCTCATCAATGAGATGATTGTACAGAGTGTATGACTCTTCAAATTGCTTATCAAAAAGTGATGCCATTGCTAGGGCACTCTCAATCTCATATGTTTCATAACTAGTACTAGCAAGAACTTGTTTTAGTTGTTGTCTTAAGAAATAAAGTCGTCCTATAATAAGGTTTTCTTGTATGTATAAATAACGAGTAATATAAGGTCCATAATATAAATCATTAAAACTAAACTTTACATTTTTTAAATAGTTTAAAACACTAAATGCATACTCTTTTGTTTTGAGTTTAGAAAAATGCGAATCAATATAGAGTAAATGAGGAAGTATTTCATCTGGAAGTAATATGGTCAGTGTTGTACTTGCTTTTTTAGCGAGCTCTGGTTTGTTGAGCTTCAGCGCGATTATAGTGTTTAGCAAAAGGTATAATGGTCTTTTTTGGTAATCATGGTCTAGCCAATCCACAGCGGATAGATAGTTATTATTACTGAGAAATAAAAGTGTCTTATATAATTCTTTTTCTTCGCTAGATTTTTCATCATTTACTGCATTTGTAATCATCGAACGAATTTTTTTAGAATCTTTGTTCATTAACTGGCTTGTCATTATTGCATAAATACCAGATAGATAATTTTTTGCATCTAAGTAGTAAGAACGTAAAAAGTGTTCATTAGCTTTTTTTATATTTCCCATCTGTGCATAAGTTAAAGCAAGATTATATTGTAAAATAGAGTGTTTTGGTTGTATTTTTACTAAAGCAAGTAGGTCTTTATTCGCATTTCGGATTTTTAAGTTGAGAGCTTTTCTTATTGCTTTTGTGATTCCAATATTTACATTTGATGCGGCAGAACCTGTTTTTAGGTACTCTTTTGCAGATTGAATATTGTCTATGTATATATTTGCATTTCCTTTGCGAATATAACTTATAGTCTGGTTCGCATTAAATATCTTATAGGGAGAAAATGAAAATATTTTTTGGTAAATAGTGTTTTTGCTATTTAAAATTTTATGTCTGTAATGTTCTTGTGCTTTTTCAACATCAAAAAGTGAGGATTTAAGTGTTACTTTTATCGGATAATGAGTGTAAACTTCATCTGGATACATATCAGTAATATTTTTTATCTGACTTGCAGCTTTTTGCAGATTTCCTAGTTTTATATTTATAAGTCCAAGTGCGAGTTGTGATTTTACTGGTTGAATATTTTTAATGATAGACTCATCAAAATGCTTGATAGCAAGAGTAAAATCGCCTACTCTTGCATATAACAGAGCTAAACTGAAGTCATCTAAATCATCAAAGTTCGCCTCCATCGCTTCAATCGCGATGTAATCGTTTTGATATAGTGCATTTATCTTTGCACTAAGGTTTTTTTGAACATTTGGGTACTCATTTGAAGTAGAGTTTTTTAGTGAGTTTAGTGCATTGAGATAATCTTTTTGATAGTAGCTTATGAGTGTGAAGTAGTATGAGTATAGAGGAGAGTTCACTTCATAAGGAAGATATGCATAAGCAAGACCAATATAGTACTCAAAACTTTTATTATCCTTTAAATGTAGTGCACAAACAGCAGCATTGATAGCACTAACACATCTTTTTTCATCATTTTTGATGGCTTTTGAGAAAGTATTAAAGGCTTGCTGATACTGTTCATTTTTGAGTTGGGCTACTCCAAGATTGTACTGAGAAATGGCTTCACTATAGTGTGCAATACTTGCATATAAAGAGAGTGCTTTTTCTTTTGACCCATTTGTATACAAGTAGTTTGCTTTTGCTATCATATTTTCTAGTTTACTAGGTTGGACAACAGGTGTGTTCGGTTTTGCAAGTTTTTCTTCTAGAAAGTCAACATCAAAAGGAATACTCTCCTCTTCTTGAGAATTTAAGCTCAAAAAAGTAACTATAATTATTATTATGAGAACTATTGCTAAAATAGCGAAGATAATTGGTTTTTTTTGTTTGGAACCTTCTTCTTTTCCCTTACTATTATCATTGATTGAATTTGAATCTTCAATAGCTTCACTATCATCAATAATTATTATCTCTTCTTCTAGCTCTGCCATTAAAAACCTTATCTATTTTACTACTTAATTATAGCAAAAATAGTACCTATATAGCTTTTAGTTTCAAAAGTAAAGAAATTTTTAGAAAGAAAAACTACTTATTTAACAATAAGTTAATTTTGCTTATACTAACTATACTTTCATAATTTAATGATACAAAAGGAAATAAATTATGTATACAGTGCTAATGGAACATGAATGTGCCTGCTTTGTAAAAAGTGAATACACAAATAATAATACATTTAAAACACAGAGGGAAGCATATAGTTATGCAAAAACCGTAGCAGAGCTCATGAATGACGAGTTTTGTGGAAAACATACTTTTGAATCTGAAATAGCACAGGATAATTGCTTTGTTATAAGAGTTGCTCTAAATGCTAAAGCTGCTTCTGGATGTAGTACTGGTGTTACTTGTGATGTTGGCTGTGATTCCACTGATGACTGGGCACTAGAAAACACTGAAACTGAAGGCTGTGGTAGTGGTTGTGGTTGTGCTTAAACAAATATTATCTATTAATTTAGTATAATATTAAATCTTAAAATAGGAGTTATATCATGACAAAAGAAAATCATATAAAGCTAGAAGCATTAAGCCCTCAAGGGAAAAATGCTTATGTTACGGCAAAAAAACAAATTTTAGATGCTTTAAGAGAAATGGATTTATTTGAAGGTGTTTCTCTCTCAGATAAAGAGACAGCAACTATATATGAGTTACTTGATGAAACTGCATTTTTAATGAAAAGTGAAGAGAATAAGTAGTCATATGTAAATTAAGAGTGTTTAGCACTCTTAATTTACATCCCTAAGTAAGGCTTTAAAACCTCAGGAATATCTATACTACCATCTTCATTTTGCCCATTTTCCATAATAGCTACAAGTGTACGACCTACTGCTAAAGAGCTACCGTTTAGTGTATTTACAAACTCATTTTTCTTACCATTTTTATAACGGATTTTTGCTCGTCTTGCTTGGAAATCTCTTGTGTTAGAGATAGAGCTGATTTCGCGGTACTGGTTTTGTCCTGGTAACCACACTTCTAAGTCTGTTGTGTGTGCTGCTCCAAAGCCTAAGTCTCCAGTACATAGGTTTACGAGACGGTGCGGAAGTTCAAGCGCTGTGAGGATGTCTGATGCACAAGCAACCATCTGAGTAAATACAGCTTCACTAGTATCAGGTGTGGTTATGGCAACAAGTTCAACTTTGTGAAATTGATGTTGTCGAATCATGCCACGTGTATCTCGTCCTGCTGCTCCTGCCTCTTTTCTAAAACATGATGTATAGGCAGTCATGCGTTTTGGAAGCTCATCTGACAATAGTATCTCATCCGAGTAAAGATTTGTAACTGGAACTTCTGCCGTGGGGATAAGAAAAAGCTCTTGACCCTCTATCTTGTATAAGTCGTCTTCAAACTTGGGAAGCTGTCCTGTCCCTTCTAGTGATTGACGGTTTACAAGTGCAGGAACACTTACCTCTTCAAATCCTCTCTCACGGTTAAAGTCAAGCATAAAGTTTATAAGTGCACGTTCTAGTCTTGCACCCATTCCAAAACTTACAGAAAAACGACTTGTTGCGATTTTTACACCACGTTCAAAGTCTATCCATCCATTTTGTTCTGCTAGTTCCCAGTGCTCTTTTGGTGTAAAGTTAAACTCTTTTGGTGTTAAAACTTTACTTATCACAACATTATCATTTTCATCTGCACCATCTGGAACAGTGTCGTCTGGCATGTTTGGTACTGTCATAGCTAATGCTTCTAACTCTTCTTGACGTTCTCTTTGAATTTCTATGGCATCACTTACTTTTAGTTTGTTCGTATCAACTCTCGCTTTAAGCTCAGATATATCTTTTCCCTCGCGTTTATAAACACCAAACTCTTTACTCATAGCATTTTGTGCTGCTTGAAGTGATTCAAACACAGCCTTTGCTTCTTTAAGTGCTTCAAATTTTTCTTTGAGTGATGATAAAAGGTCTGTTCTTACACCTTTACGAGTTAGTTTTGCACTAACACTCTCAAAATCTTTTTGTAATAATTTTAAATCTATCATAGTTATTTATTTCCTTTATATTATACGAGTATATCTTTAGCCACTTGAAACTGGTTTGCAGTCATTAAGTGGATTTTTGGATGGAGTGTCTTTAAGTCATCAAATAGAGTTTTACTTAACTCAAATCCTACTTTATACTCTTCTTCTACACCTTTAGCATGTGCAATACGTAGCTTTTCTAACCAGATGTCAGGAACATTTATACCTGGAACATGTGCCGAAAGAAACTGAGCGGTACGAAGTTTAGTGATAGGAAAAACTCCAAAAATGAGTTCAGCTTTTTTCTTGTCAGGACAACACTCTGCATTTGCATTGTCACGGAGCTCGAGTAAAAGTTTTGCACTCTCTAAATCATATACGGGTTGCGTTATGATTCCTATGGCACCATGCTTTATCTTTTTTTGTATCTTCTTTTGTAGTGTTTTAGGATTCTTAGCATAAGAGTTAACTACTGCAAACGCAGAGATATGCTTAGGTTGATGTGTTAAAGGTTTCCCTGCATGGTCCATTCCTGCATTAAATGCAGAGATGATGTCTAGCAGAAGTGTACTATCACCCTCAAAAACACCTTTTGTATGAGGTTGATCACTCATGGTTGCAGGATCACCTGTCAGTGCTAAAATAGCACGAATATCAACTTCGTTTGAGCCAAGAAGGTCTGATTGAAGTGCTATCTTATTTCTATCACGCATTGCCATTGTTGCTATTACCGGTTTTTTGAACCTATCTTGTAGCATTTTTGCTGCAAAAAGTGCATTGTATTTTAGTTTTGCTAGGGGGTTGTCTGTTGTTGAAAACCCATCTACATATTTGTCAAGTTCTAACTCTGCTATTTTTTCTATAGTAGGAGCAAAAAGAGGGGAGTGCCCTGGAGTTGTTTCTAAAGTTATATATGTGCTAGTATTTAACTTTTCTATTAAAGTATCAAACAAATAAAAGTCCTCTTTAGTTATAATGATGCAATTATAACAAAAGAGAGAAGATTTAATGCTAAAACTAGCTGTATTTGATTTTGATTCTACACTTATGGATGGAGAGACTATAGATTTCTTTGCGACCGAGCTTGGAATCGGTGAAAAAGTAGCCGCGATAACTGAAGAAGCGATGAGTGGAAGACTTGATTTTTTTGAGTCACTACAACAAAGAGTTGGACTTTTAAAAGGTCTTGATTTTTCTGTAGTTGAAAAAATAAGCCAAAACCTTCCTTTTATGCCTGGTGCAAAAGAGACGATAAAAGCACTTAAAGAAAAAGGCATGACAGTTGTATGCTTTTCTGGTGGTTTTAGAACTGCAACTGGATATGCAAAAGATATACTAGGTTACGATGCAGACTTTTCTAATGTCTTGCATGAAAAGAACGGAAAACTTACTGGTTTAGTAGGCGGAGATATGATGTTTTCTCACTCTAAAGGTGATATGCTAGAGCGTCTACAAAACATCTTAGGTGTAAATGCAGAGGAAACATTAGTATGTGGTGATGGTGCAAATGATTTGAGCATGTTTAAACATGCAGGAACTCGTATCGCATTTTGTGCGAGACCTGTTTTAGAAGCAGAGGCAAATATCATCATAAAAGACAAAGACTTAACTTTAATACTGGAGAAAATATAATTATGTTAGAAAATACAGTGTGGAGACAATACCACAAAGAAAATACATTTAGAGAAAGGCTAGCGGAGTACTGCGTTTTAGATTCTATGGACCTCATAGTAGAAGATAAAGAGCTATATGGCATTTTAAAAGCGAAACTTACAAAAAAAGAGTTGAAACTTTTTGCGATGGATAGTGCAAAGATTTCAGATGATAAACTTCAAGTAGAGTTCTCTTATAATGATAAAGAATTAGAAAAAGCAAAGTTTAAACTTTACAAAAAACTCAAACAAGATAAAACAAGACTTGAATTTAAAGAGTCCTCAAGAGATAGACAAGCGTAACAAAAGAAAGTAGAAAGTTTAATTTATTCTCTCAGTACATAAGATTAATCTATTATTTATATAATTGAGTGTAGTATACCACAGACTTATTACAAAAACAAAAAGGAAATTAAATGAAAAAAACAACTTCGTTATTATTAGCTGCAATGGTAGCTGGATCAGTTTTCACTACAAGTGCGATTGCTGATGCAAAAAAAGGTCAAAAATACTATCTTAAGAAACTAAAAGTTTGTAAAAAAGATGGTCTTAAAAATGGTGCAGTTTTTGCAACTAAGCATTCTCGTCAAGAATGGGCTGGAATCAAAGATACCGGAAAGCTTCAAGACGAATGGAAAAGCATCTGTTCTCATGGTGTAAAGAAAATTAACAAAATGAAAGAAAAAGATATTAACAACCTTTATGACTTTGTATGGAAATATGCATCTGATGGTGAAGTACCATCTTGTGGTTAATCTATAACTTTTAAACCTAAACTCTTTATGAGTTAGGTTTACTTTTTCTCTTTAATCCTCTTTAAATTATTTCAAAACCACTTTAAAACTTACTCTTCTAGACTTTTTCTTAGATTCTATATTGCTATACTTTATATGTTGAGAAGAACTATAACCACTTCCTCTAAGTACTTGTGATAGCCATACTTGTGTATGCTTGTTCTGTTTTTTAAAGATATGACTCATTGTTTCATATGAACGATTGAGTGAGAGCTTTTCATTGTTGAGGTAAGTATCTGTAAAGTTTGACTTTCCCCACTCACTAGAAGTATGACCATTTATCTCTAATGTACGGATATCTTCTTTGTTAGCATACAAAAATGGCATGAGTTTTGAAGAGAGTAGGCTTAAGAATGACTTTTGTTTACTTGTAAGTTTATATGCTCCTGCTTCAAAATAAAGTTCAGAGTCAATAACATTAATACTTAAATCTTTTTTAATCTCTATTTTTTTTGATTTGAGTTCATCTTTAAATATTTCACGAAGTTTTTCATAAATACTATCTGCACTAGTTGATACTTGAGCCATGCTAGCATCGCGGTTGAGTTTTGTTATCCACATATTTGTCTCTTGTGAAGCATTGTCTGTATGGACACCTGCTATAGCTGCTTGAGAATTATGCATAATAGTTACGCCGTTAAAAACATCATAATTCTCTTGACCATAATGTTCTTGTGTTAAAAGTACGAAGTTTGAGTCTAAAATCATTGCTAGCCCATCGGTATTAAACGAGTCCTTTACATAACCAACAGCGATAAATTTACCATCCGAGTACTCTTTTATATCGTTTATTTCACTAGGGTAAGTAGTAAATATTTCTTTGTCTATAAGAATGTTTTGATAAAGATCAAACTTGATTAGACGGATATGCTCTTTTCTCATGTGGTTGTATTGTGTTAGAGCTACTACAAAGTTATTGTCTTTTAGTCGAATAATTTTCTTAGGAATAACAGTATTATCATCATTTCCTTTTTCTTGATAATGTTTAAGCCAGACACGATTCCCATTTTCTGTTAAACGCATGATACTTACATCTCTGTTTTTCTCGTATGATGTAGTGCTAATAACTATAATTGAACCATCTCTTGCTTCTACAGCATCTATACCTCTATCATCATACATCGTACCATACTTTTTACTCCAAAGTTTTTGCCCATTTTTACTAAATCTGGTGATAAAAATATCATTATTACCTAGTCCACTATTAAAGATGTTGTCACTATTTGAACGAGAAGTTATGGAAGAACCAATAGCTAGAACACCACCATCACTCATCAAAATTAAATTATTCATTCTATCGTAGTTTTTTGTGCCAAATGTTTTAGAATAGAGTAGGTTACCTCTTGCATCTAGTTTAACAACAAGAAGTGAACCATTAAGTGTATACCCACCTATAAAGTAGCCATTCGCAGGAGTCTTTACAACTGCGATTGCTTCATTAAACTTTGGAAGGTTTGATACTTTGGAGAGAATTATTTTAGCAGTTTTATCTACTTTCATTATATGCATTTGTGAGCCAAATGTTTGTGAGGTACTTGCTAAATAATCAAAGGCATTAGTGTAAGAGAGAGCTGTATTGGAGTTGTTTTTATAGTTTTTTGAGAAACCTACAGCACTGAGTGTTCTATCATAATCTTGAGTAATGTCAAAAAGAGCTGAATTAAATGGCTTTTTTACGATGATAGAGTAGTTAGATGGAGTTGCATAAAGAGATGTTAATAGTAGTAGTAGAAGTAGAGTGTTTTTCATTGCTTCGCTTTTTAACTATGTAAAGCAAAAAATATTCCTAAATAGTATAGAGAGATTACTCCCAAGAAATGGGAGTAAAAGAAAATCTTATTTAAGATTTTCGAATGGAGCTACTACAACTTGTTTACGAGTTACAGTATATGGTACTAGTGCAGCTGCACGAGCACGTTTGATTACGATACTTATCATGTCTTGGTGGCGTTTACAGTTACCTGTTAAACGTCTTGGCATGATTTTATAACGCTCTGAAAGAGAGAAACGAAGTGCTCCTGCATCTTTATAATCCATGAAGTCTACTTTAGCTTCACAGTATTTACAATATCTTTTTTTATATTTTCTTTTTTCTGCCATGGTATTTCCTTTATTTGTTATCTATTAAAATGGAATTTCATCTTCGTTAATATCGTAAGATGGTACAGTGTCTGGACTAGGCATTTGACGACTTTGCTGCTGAGCTGCTTGGTTATTGTTATAACTTTGCTGCTGAGCTGGTTTTTGATACGACTGCTGTTGCTGAGGCTGTTGGTAACTTTGACCTTGACCTTGTGCTGGAGCATTGTATCCGCCACCTTGATTTGCATCTTCTGTCGGAGCACCTGAAGGAGCATTATAAGTGCTACCTTGATTGTCACCTTTAGAGTCAAGCATTTGCATAGTTTCTGCTATCACAGAGTGCTTAGAACGTTTCTGTCCATTTTGGTCTACCCATTGTTCAAAATTTAATCTACCTTCAACAAGAATTTTACTTCCCTTTCGAAGATACTGGTTAGCAACTTCACCGCTTCTACCAAAAAATGTTACATCAACAAAACATACTTCTTCTTTCTTCTCACCATTGCTAGTGAATTTTCTAGAAGTTGCTATAGCGGTTTTTGCTATAGCGGTTCCGCTTTGTGAGTATCTAAGTTCGATGTCGCGTGTAAGGTTGCCAACTAAAATTAGTTTATTGAACATGTGTTTTCCTTCAATTTTCTACTCTTAAAAGAGTATATTACTCAGCTGCTGCTTCAGGAGCTTTCTCTGCTACTGCTTCTACTGCTGGTGCTTCAGTTGGAGCTTCTTCTACTGCTGGAGTTTCAACTACTGGAGTCTCAACTTTAGCTGGAGCTTCTGCTGCTTTTTTAGCTTTTGTAACCATACCGTTAAATGCAGCTATTTCACGATTTGTATCGTACTTAATAGTTACAAAACGAAGTAAATCTTCGTTAATACGGAAACGTCTTTCGATTTCAGTAATTGCTGATGGAGCAATTGATGAATAGATAACATGGTAATAACCACGTTCGTTTTTTTCAATTGGGTATGCGAGTTTTCTCATTCCCATTGGACTTGTAGCAGCGATCTCGCCACCGTTAGAAGTAATAACTTCTTCGATTGCTTTAACGCTTGCTTGAATTTCTTCAGCTGTTAATGTAGGTTTTACGATTACTAAGTTTTCGTAGTTTCTCATATAGTATGATCTCCTCTTGGTATTTGCCGTTATGGCGTATGTTTCCCCCTCGGATCGAAGCACGATTGCTTTGTCTATAATATCTTAGTATTAAGAGATTACAAAGAGAAAGGAACCGCGATTATACATAAAAGTGGCTTAAAAGTTTATTATTATATTTTGATAATTGTATGTCAATTTGCAATAAAAATTCCATATTAATATTTAAGAGGGTATAGTTTCAAAAACAACATAAAGAATAAAGAAAAATGGCTAAACGAAAAAGAAGTAAAAAAACTCACACTAACAGTAAAATACTTACCTATATAGCATGGTTCTTATCCCTCGTAGCTTTAGTACTAAGTGCACTTTTAGCGGGTTACTATATAGGTTTTTCTGATGGAAAAAGTAAAGTGGAAAAAACATACACTAAAGAAAAAAAACTTTTAAATAAGTTAGATAAAAAGCTAGCCAAAAAACCTATAAGTGTAAACAAAAGATTAAAAAGTGTACTGAAAAAAGATACAAAACAGTACATATCTGCATCACATGAAATTGATGGAACATCTTTAGCAAATGTACCTAAAATGGCGCAAAGAAAAAAGGTCATTACTCCTCATAAAGCACTTTTAGCGATAATAATTGATGATGTAGGGACTTCTTCTCAAGTTAAAGCGATTAAAAGCTTGAGACTTCCTCTTACCATGTCTTTTTTGCCTCCAAGTAAGGCGCGACCAAATACACAAAAACTAGCACAACTTGAAAACATATATATGGTCCATCTACCTATGGAAGCACAAAACTGGAGTGCTGAAGAGCCAAATACACTTCGTATTCATGATAAGCAAAGTGTAATATCTGCAAGAATAAAAGAGATAAAAAAACTCTTCCCAAAAGTTGCATATATTAATAACCACACCGGAAGTAAATTCACAGCAAGTGAAGTTGCTATGAATAGGCTGATTTTTGCACTAAATACAAATAATATTCACTTTATAGACAGCAGAACAACAGCCCAAACTAAAGCTCCTAAGGTTCTTAAAAACTTTGGATTAAAGTATGTTGCTCGTGATGTTTTTTTAGATCACCATATGGATAAACCGTATGTCTTAGCACAGATAAAAAAAGCTATAGATGTTGCTAAAAGCCATGGAACAGCGATAGCAATAGGTCATCCTCACCGAAACACTCTTCAGGCACTTTATGAGTCAAAAGAACTACTCAAAGATGTGGAATTAGTCTATATTAATAGACTATAACTTAGTATGATTGAGATAGCTGAGTTTCATATAAGAGAACTAGAGGATATGAAAAAGTATCCTCAGCCTCTTTTCTTTCTTGGAAATAGGGCACTTCTAAAAAATAAAAAAATATCTATAATCGGAAGTCGAAAACCAAATCAATATGCTCGACATAAAACACAAGAATTAGCACAAAAACTTTCTAGTAGAGGTGTCTGTACAGTAAGTGGTGGAGCAATAGGTGTAGATGCAATAGCTCATAAATCAGCGGGTACTCAAAACACTATCATGGTTGCAGCCACAGGTCTGGACAAACACTACCCTTCAATAAATAAAAATCTTATAACTGAAATAGAAGATAAAGGCTTAGTTCTGAGTCAATTTAGCGAAGGCTCCCCCTCAACACGATATAATTTTGTACTAAGAAACGAACTAGTTGTCGCTCTTGGTGAGGTACTTGTTGTTACATATGCAGATTTAAACTCAGGAAGTATGAGAAGTGTAGAGTATGCACTAAAAATGGGAAAAGAGATATATGTACTTCCTCACAGAATAGGGGAGAGTGAAGCGACAAATCGACTCTTACAAGAAGGAAAAGCCAAAGCTATTTATAACATAGATACTTTTGTTAATGAGTTTGCAGGAAAATCAAAAGAAAAAGAATTAGTCCATGATGATTTTTTAGAGTTTTGTAGCTTGCATCCAAGTTATGAAGAAGCCTTACAAAAGTACCCGTCTAGAGTATTTGAAGCTGAACTTAGTGGTCAGATAGAAATTATAAATGGAATTTGTAAACTTTTATAGTATTCGCACTAGTTGATGAGTAGCATCGCATCTCCATAAGAGTAAAAGCGGTATTTCTCTTTAATAGCTTCTGCATATAACTCTTGAGTTTTTTCTAAGCCTACAAAAGAAGCGACTAACATTAAAAGTGTTGATTTTGGTAGATGAAAGTTTGTGAGTAGGTGGTTCACTCTACTTGGTTTATTGTTTGGATGCAGGAAAAGATTTGCTTCACCGCGCTGGACTTTCCCATGTTTGTCATAAAACTCTATAGTCCGTGTTGATGTTGTGCCTATGCTTAGTATAGGAGTTGTTGAGTCGAGTAACTTTTTGGCTGCGTTTGAGATATCATAGTACTCAGAATGCATTGGGTGTTGTGTTATTATCTCTACATCTACGGGCTTAAAGGTACCACTCCCTACATGCAGTGTGACATAGGCATGTTTGAAGTTTTGACATACTCTATCATGTTGCTCTTTTGTAAAATGAAGTGATGCCGTAGGGGCTGCAACTGCACCTTCCTCACGAGCAAAAACAGTTTGGTATTCATTCTCATCTTCTTTATTGTCTTTTCTCTGTATATATGGAGGAAGTGGAATATGTCCGATGATGTCGATAATAGGAAGTATATCTTCAAAACGCAGGAGAACTTCATCTTTATAAAAATTTACTTCTCGGCTTCCATCTTCGTTAAGTTTTGTAACTCTCGCATTTAGGTTTTCATCAAATACTATTAGTGTGCCTATTTTTACTTTTCCACGAATGTAGACATTTATGTCATGTGCATTTAGTGCACGGTTTATGAGTAGTTCTAACTTTCCACCACTTGGTTTAAGGCCAAAAAGTCTTGCTTTTATCACTTTAGTATCATTAAATATAAGAGCACAATCTTTAGGGATGAACTTTTCAAAATCATAAAAATATGTATGAGTGATTGTATCTGTTTTTCTGTCATATACTAAAAGTTTTGCATGGTCACGAGGTGAGGCTGGGTGTGTGGCTATGAGTTCATCGGGAAGTGTGAAGTCATAGCTTTGTGTGAGGTATTCTTTTTGCATTGTTTTATTTAAACTTTTAAAGCTTTTTATTTTGATTCTTCGAGTTTATCTTGAGTATTTATCTCTTCATCATCATCTTCGTCTTCATTCTCGGCAGGATTTACCATTCTCACTATAAGGATAGAAACACCATACAGAATGATTAGTGGACCAGCCATAAGTAGTTGAGTAAGCACATCGGGAGGTGTGAGAAGTGCTGCAACTATAAAGATAATAACGATGGCATATTTGAAAAATGCTATCATCTGTTTGTCGTTAATAAGCCCTAAAAGTGCTAAAAAGTAAGCAAATACAGGAAGTTGAAATGCCAAACCAAAACCAAACATAATTTTGGTAAAAAAGCCGACATAATCTTCGATATTTATCAGAGGAGTAAATTTAAAACTACCAAAAGTAATGAGAAAATCAAATCCAAAAGGAGTTACGACATAGTAGGCAAACAAAACACCACTTGCAAACATAACAGTTCCCCCAACTACAAAAGGAATAATCATCTTCTTTTCATTTGCATAAAGCCCTGGCGCTATAAACATCCATATTTGTGAAAGTATGATAGGTAGTGCACCCATTATCGCTGCGAAGAATGCAACCTTTAGTGCTACAAAAAATGCACCACCGACTTGCGAAGTAGTGATCATCCCGTCTGCTGCATGAACAGACTTTTTACCCACTTCAATAAGTGCAATGTTAAGAGGTTCTACCATCCAGTTAAGTATAGGTTCATGAAAATAAAACATCACAAAAAACATAACGATTAGGCTTCCGGCTGAGATAGCAAGTCTTTTTCTTAGTTCTACGAGGTGAGGGCGGAGTTCATCAAACATCTATGTTTTCTTCTTTTTTAGGTTTCTTTTTAAAGGTTACTTCTTGAGACTCTTTAGGAGCTGCATTTTGCTCTACCTGAATTGTCTCTTCTTGTACTTGAGTTGAGTCATCATCTAAGACAGATTTTATCTGTGAGCCAATCTGTGCTTTTACATCTGTGACTTTACTTAGTTTTGAGCTAGCATTATCAAGTTGTGTTTTATATGCCAATGCCTCTTTTTTAATGTCACTTACATTCATCTCTTCTTCAAGAGTATCTTTAACACTTCCTATGGCATTTTTAGCAGTTCTAAAAAATTTAGCGATATCTACCATTGCAGAAGGGAGCTTATCTGGACCTAAAAAGAGTATAGCTATTACCGCTATTATAAGTATTTCGGTGAAACCCATACCAAACATATGAAACCTTTAGTTATTTTATTCTTGAGATTTTAGCGAAAGTATGATTAAAGTGTGGTTATGAAGTTAAAAACAGAGTTATTTCATCTGCTAAAAGGTAATCTTTGTTATAAAATATATTTGCTTTTAGGTCTAGTTTATTCTCTTCTACCAGTATATTAGCCTGTTTCCTCTCATTTAAACTAAATAGGTCTGCATGAATACCAACACATGAACGCATACCAAGAAAAAATTGTTCTATCTTTTTATCTTCTGAAGTTAAAGACTCTTCTCTTATAATACAAGAGTTCTCTATATATTCTTCTATATCTGGATTTGGATAGAAACGTTTAAGGTCTAGTTTACCAACTGCACCCGCACCAACTCCCATATAGTCTTTATATTTCCAATAACCAAGGTTATGAGAAGATTGGTACTTTCCAAAGTTGCTTATCTCATACTGAGGAAGCCCTTTTTCAATGATGCTCTTAAATATCCAAGATGTTATCTCTAGTTGTTCAGAGCTCATTTGTGGTTTATGTTCAAACGCAGTACCCTCTTCGATAGTTAAAGCATAGGCACTTATGTGGTTTATGGGGAGGGAAAACGCAGTGTCTATATCATTTTGGATGAGTTCTTTTGTATCGCCTAATGTTGCATAAATTAAATCAAGAGAGAGGTTTTTAAAGCCTATCTTTTTTGCATTGTTTATGGCATCTTTGGCCATTTGTGGAGAGTGTGCACGGTTAAGAACTTTGAGCTTTTTCTCATCAAAACTTTGCACCCCAAAACTGATACGATTTACACCAAGACTATACATTCCCTCAAGCCATTCATAAGTAGCACTATTAGGGTTTGCTTCACTTGTAATTTCTATGTTTTCTTTGAGATAAGGTTGTATGTACTCAAATATCTCTGTATAAAGTTCAGGTGCAACAGTAGAAGGAGTTCCTCCACCTATAAAAATAGTCTCAATAGATTTTTTTTGTGCATTAAAACGCAGGAGTTCATGTTTAAGTTGAATGAAAAGTGCAGACATATACTGCTCTTTGAGATGAAACTTATCGACATAAGAGTTAAACGCACAGTAAGAGCATTTAGAATCGCAAAATGGTATGTGAATATATAATAACATTAAGCGAAGTATAACGAATTAATTTATGAGGCACTTAAAAATGGAATAATTGTTAAAAAGATACCTGCAAATACAAAACTTATGAAAACAGCATAGACCCAAACAACCCACTGGTTATATCCACCAAGCTCTCGCATAGTCTCTACTCTTGTTTGTACATCTTCTATGGCTTCTTCAACCTCTTGCAACTTAGTTCTATAAACTTTATAGACAAAGTATGTAGAATATCCACCTGAAAGAATCATAAAAATAAGACTTACAAAAGGTATCATGCCTAAAGTCATTGACAAGAAAAAAAGAGCAAATGCAGCTATGTATGCCTTACGATAAAGTAAAAACAAAAAACTTCCACCAAAAGCCCACCAAGACCAGTTCCATGTCAGGTTATCCACACCATTTATGTTGAACTTAGAAAAAGCCATTTGGTACCAGAGTGTAACTTCAGGCTTGTTAATAAAAGCTTCAATCATTCTCTCATGATATTCTCTGTTTTCCTCTTGAATCATAGTGTTTCCTTTTTATTTATTGTACCAAAAATATAGAAGTTATCTTACTTTAATCACTATTTTTGTATAATCGCGATAATTATAATACAGGTTCATATATGAGTATAAAAAATGAGTATCGTCCAAATGTGGCGATGATTATCGTTTCAAGCAACTATCCAGAGCAAAAAGAAATCTTCATCGCAGAGCGTAGTGATTTAACTGATGTCTGGCAGTTCCCTCAAGGTGGAATTGACAAGGGTGAAGAGGTTCAAGAAGCTCTTTTTCGTGAAATGGAAGAAGAGATAGGGACAAAAGATGCTGAGATAATTGCAGAGTACCCTGAGTGGATTTCTTATGATTTTCCAAGTAGAATTGCGAAAAAGATGAAGCCATACAAGGGGCAAACACAGAGATACTTTCTAATGAAACTTTCTAAAGATGCAAAGATAAACTTAGAGACTGAGCATCCAGAGTTTTGTGCACATAAGTTTGTGAGCGCAGAAGAAATTTTAAATCATACAGCACATTTTAAAAAATCTGTATATGAGCAAGTGATAAATTATTTTAAAGATGAGGGGCTGTTGTAAATGTTAATAGTTCAAAAATTTGGTGGAACGAGTGTTGGTGATTTAGACCGCATACAAAATGTAGCTAATCGTGTGAGTGCTACTGTTAAAGACGGTAATGATGTAGTAGTTGTAGTTTCTGCAATGAGTGGAGAGACAAATAAGCTTGTTGGGTATGCAGAACATTTTTCTTCGCACCCAGCAGCTGCTGAGATGGATATGCTTTTGAGTGCTGGTGAGAGAGTTACGGCTTCACTTCTTGCCATAGCACTTCAAGAGATGGGACATGAGGCAACGGCAATGACTGGGCGTAAAGCTGGAATTGTAACAGATGTGCACCATACCAAAGCTCGAATAGAGCGTATAGAAACAGATGTGATGTTTGAAGCGATAAAGAGCGGTAAAATCATCGTAGTTGCTGGTTTTCAAGGTGTAAATGAGTCTGGAGATGTAACAACACTTGGTCGTGGTGGAAGTGACCTTTCAGCTGTAGCTATAGCCGGTGCATTAAAAGCTGACCTTTGTGAGATATATACTGATGTGAGTGGTATTTATACTACTGATCCACGTATTGAGCCAAAAGCGAAAAAACTTGATAAGATTTCTTATGATGAGATGTTAGAACTTGCATCTCTGGGTGCGAAAGTGCTTCAAAATCGTTCAGTAGAAATGGCAAAAAAATTAAATGTAAACTTAGTAACACGTACAAGCTTTTCAAATGAAGAGGGTACACTAATAACAAAAGAGGAAAACATTATGGAAGCACCATTAGTAAGCGGAATAGCATTAGACAGAAACCAAGCACGTATCTCACTTATGGGTGTAAAAGATAGACCAGGAATAGCTTCTGACATCTTTAACCGCCTTGCAGTATCTGAAGTAAATGTTGATATGATTATCCAAAACAAGGCACATGATGGTGCTACAAACATTGACTTTACGGTTCCTGTAAATGATCTTTTTGATGCTAAGTCAATAGTTGATACATTTGTAAAAAATGGTGAGATTCAGGCTGACTCTTATAATGAAGATATTTGTAAAGTATCTGTTGTTGGTGTTGGTATGAGAAGTCATACAGGTGTTGCAGCGAAAGCTTTCTCAACGATGGCAGATAATAACATCAACATTAATATGATTTCAACTTCTGAGATAAAAATTTCTATGGTTATAGATGAGAAGTATGCAGAACTCGCAGTTCGTGGACTACACGATGCCTATGAGTTAGATAAGTAAGCTAATGTCTAGTTCTTATGCACCTGATTTTGCTCAGTGGACTTTAGACGCGATTCGAGAAGAAGGTACTAGTCTCTCATGGCTCGAAGAACAGCGGTTTGAATGGTCTAAAACAACTGCTTATGCATTAGAACAGGTTCTTCAAGGTAAGACTATTATTCTTATCACTGATGAAAAACATAAATGGCTTGAGACATATATTTTATCTTCTCTTAATACCCCTCAGTTAGAACGCCCACTTATCCCTATAGTAAGTATAGATAACATCTGTGTTCACTATAACAGTGTAAATGGTGGGGAGATGATAGATATAGTTGATGACATGATTTCCCTTTCTTATAAAGAGGGTTGTTTCTTTTGGTACATAGGCAAGGGTAATGACAAACGCTGTGATATAGCAAAAAGAAAAGATAACAGTTACTACTGGATGTTTGATGAAGATTTTAACAATGCTTTTACTCTAAAGTCTTATGATAAAGACCTAGACATAAAACTACTCCAACTCTATCGTCTTTTTGATGCATCACTAAACGCAAGTATGTTTGGAGAGGTAGATGCAAGCTCTTAACATAAAGGGTCATATTGTCATCTCTGATGATATAGAGTCAGAAGTTACGCGACTAGAAGGGGAGTTAAAACCTTTTCGTGTTGTGAAGTTCGTTGTGATTGGTGAGGTATTTAAGCTAGAACATGCAAAAGCTGTTTTAGCAGAGTCTTACATTAGTGAGTCTACTACAAAGTACATCATTATAGGTTCAAGCGACCTCTCCGATGTTGCACAAAACTCTCTTCTTAAACTACTTGAAGAACCACCAAAAAATATAGAATTTATTATCATAAGCCCAACAAAATCAAATCTTTTAAGAACTGTTCGTTCACGCCTTCCAATACTAAAAATAAACAACCACCATGTAGTTCATGAGCTGGAATTAAACTTAGCAAGACTTGATTACAAAGATGTTTTTAGTTTTTTAAAAGAGCATTCACGGGTAAAAAAAGAAGATGCAAAAGAGTTAGTCCAAGCACTTTTTCATAGAGCAACTGTTGTTGATATGCTTATCCTATCACCTTTGCAGTTAGACAATTTTGACATGGCATATAGACTCCTAAGTCTTAACTCACGACCTCAGAGTGTTTTAGCGATGCTACTGATGAGTTTTGCAAGAGAGAAGTAATGATAGTTGAGCACTTAAGTAATACTATAGACATAAAAAAGTATTTAAAAGATATAAATGTAGACTCTGGTGGTGTCAACATTTTAAGTGCTAAAGCTAAAACTCACATCATAAAAATTCAAGAACTTAATGTTGGTGGTGCAAACATCTTAAAACAAGATGCACTCTCCATCGGTGCTGACTTAGCTGTGCCCCGTGGGACAGTTCTGGCAAAGACTCCTACTGTAGAGTGTCTTCTCATCGCAACAACTTCACAACTAAAAACACTCTCACGAAAAGAGTTGGCACAGCCTTTTGGTTTAAAAGAGTTAGCACTTAAGTTAAAAGAGATAGTCTCTGCTAAAAGACCTAAAACGGTGCAGATAATGGGTGTTATAAATGCCAATGATGATAGTTTTTATGCCGATAGCCGTTTTAATACACAAGAAGCACTAACAAAAATAGAGTCTATGATTGAAGAGGGTGCTAGCATAATTGATGTAGGTGGTGTTTCTTCCGCACCGAATGCAAAAAAAGTAAGTGTTGAAGAAGAACTCTCTAGGGTTAGAGTTATTATAGACTTGATACAAGAGAAAAAACTTTATAAACAGGTTGATTTTAGCATAGATAGTTATGAGCCAGAAGTTGTTGAGTATGCATTAAACGCAGGGTTTAAAATACTCAACGATATAACAGGTTTAGCTAACGATGAGCTTTGTAAACTTTGTGCTAAGCATAATGCAACTGTTGTAATCATGCACATGCAAGGTACACCTCAGACCATGCAAAACAAACCAGAATATACAAATATATTAGATGATGTATATACATTTTTTCAAGAGAGAGTGAAAAAAGCAGAGTCTTATGGCATACAAAATATTATATTAGATGTAGGCATCGGTTTTGGAAAAACTTTAGACGATAACTTAATGCTAATAAAGCATTTGGAACATTTTATGAGTTTAGGAAAACCTCTCTTAGTTGGTGCGTCTAGAAAATCTATGATTGCTAAAGTAGATAATAATGTTGAAGTAAAAGATAGGTTAGCCGGAACATTAGCACTGCATATTGAAGCACTTAATAATGGTGCTTCTGTGCTTCGCGTACATGATGTAAAAGAGCACTCCCAAGCTATTATGATTCAAGAGGCTCTAAATAGAGTTTGAGTTAAAGCATAATACCTTTAATCATAAAGAATAATAATCCAGCTAAGGTAGCAGCTGCAGGAACTGTGATTAGCCATGCTGCGATTATTTTCTTTACAGCATCACGTTTGACATACTCTACTTTTTTAGTCTGTTTTATATGTTTTTTAGTTGACTTGATGATTTTTTCTTCATCTGCGATTAACTTGTAAAGTTCAACTACTCTTTCGTATTGTGAAGTACTTTTATCATCTTTTTTCTCTAGTGTAGTAAGTTCAGCTTTGTATGCATGAAGATTTGACTTTTCATCTTTTATAATGCTTTTGTCTTCTTCAATAGAGTTTGTATCACTTAAATGCATATACTCTCTTAAAAACCCAACACCAAAAACTCCACCAATGGCGATGTGAGTTGAACTAACGGGAAGGCCAAGTTGTGAAGCGATAATAACTGTAATAGAAGCAGCCATTGCGATAGAAAAAGCTCTTATTTGATCAAGTTCTGTTATTTCTGTACCTACTGTTTTGATAAGTTTAGGTCCATAAAGAGCAAGACCAAGAGCGATACCCAAAGCACCAACACCCATAACCCATAAAGGGATACTTGCTTTACTAGAGATACCACCATTTACAACAGCATCGTTTATAGCGGCTAAGGGACCAATTGCATTTGCAACATCATTTGCACCGTGAGCAAAACTTAAAAGAGCTGCTGCAAAGACTAAAGGAATAGTAAAAAGAGCATTAACTGAGGCTTTTGAGTTTTCGATTGCTGTTGTGTTAGATGTTAACTTTATTTTAACCGATATGTAAACAATTAAAGCAACTACTCCACCCATAACTAGAGCAGTCAGTAAAGAAGGTTTTTGACTCATTTCAATACTAACAAGTGGCAAGTAGTTAAGTATCTCAACTATCTGTGGCCATATCTTTTTAAGACCTTTGAGTGTAAGGTATGTTACAAAAGCCCATGACATGATAGAGACAAAAACAGGAACCCATTTTTTTGCTGCAGCGACCTTGTCATCTTGAAAAACGATAGACTTTTTAATGGAGTAAAGAAATGCAGCAGCGATTACACCACCAAGAACAGGTGAGATTACCCATGACGCTGCAATCTTGGCCATTGTCCCCCAATCAACTATGCTAAAACCAGCAGCAGCGATTCCTGCACCCATAACACCACCAACGATTGAGTGTGTTGTAGATACTGGAGCACGCATCATCGTCGCGAAGTTTAGCCAAAGTGCAGCTGCTAAGAGTGCTGCCATCATAGCCCAGATAAAAGGATCAGCATTACCACCAAAGGCAGAGATGTCAATAATGCCTTTTTTAATAGTTTTAACAACTTCTCCACCAGCGATAAGAGCACCTGCTGCTTCAAATACAGCAGCAATCATAATTGCCATTGTCATAGTCATAGCTTTAGATCCAACTGCTGGACCTACATTGTTTGCTACATCGTTTGCTCCGATATTCATAGCCATATAAGCACCGATAAGTGCTGCTACTGCTAAGAACATATTATTAGGGATTCCTCCATTACTTAAAAAACTAAAAGTAAGAACACCTATCATAAAAAATAGTGCGAAACCTAAGCGTGTAAAATCAGTACCGCTCTTCTTTAAAGCTTCTTCTTGAAGTTTTTGCATTGTTTGAATTTCCATTATTTCCCTTCGCTTTTTATAGTTGCTTTGATTATTTCAACTCTTGATGTAGGTTTATCACCTCTTTGAGTTGAAATGTTATTGAGTTTTTCGAGTGTTACAAACGATTCTGGTGTTATCTGTCCAAAAATAGTGTGATGCCCATTGAGCCATGGTGTTGGAGCTGTTGTTATGAAAAACTGGCTACCATTTGTTTTTGGACCACGGTTTGCCATCGCTAATATACCTGCTTTGTTAAATGTTTTATCAACAAACTCATCTTCAAAGTCTTTGTGCCAGATAGATTCTCCACCAGCACCGCTCTCAGTTGGGTCACCACCTTGAATCATAAAGTCTTTGATAATTCGATGAAAAGCGATGCCATCATAGTAGCCATTTTTGATATGAATCATAAAATTTTCAACTGCTAAAGGAGCAACTTTTTGGAAAAGTTCAATTTCTAAGTCACCTTTTGTTGTCTGTAAAATTATTATAGGGTTAGTTGTTGTCGCTTTATCTATAAGGGTCGAAGTTTGCTTATCTACCTGTGTAGATTCCGCACTACATGAAAGAAAACCTAGACTTAAAAGAAGCACTAAAAAGAGTGAATGAAACTTATACATATTATACATCCTCGTGAAATGTCAAACAAACAGAGTTAATACAATACCTTTGACCAGTTGGCTCAGGGCCATCAGGGAAAACATGTCCTAAGTGAGCATCACAAGTACTACATACAACTTCAACTCTCATCATACCAAGAGTACCATCTTTTATCTCAGTAACAGCATTTTCTATGGTTTCAAAATAACTTGGCCAACCTGTTCGTGAATCAAATTTAGTATCTGATTCAAAAAGTGGAGTGTCACAACATACACATTTGTAAACTCCATCTGCTTTGTTGTCATTATATTCACCCGAAAAAGGTGCTTCTGTCCCATGTTCTCTACATACTAAATATGCCTGTGGACTTAACTGTGCTCTCCACTCTTCATCACTCTTTTGGACCTTGCTCATATCTATTCCTTAGTTGTGTAATCTCATCACACTCTTCTTCATACAGTATATCAACTGAAGTTTGTGCTAAATTAAAGGCATATTCTATCTCATTTTCGCTTGTAAAACATAAATCCATTAGAATAACATGATTCGCATTTAGTTCATTGATATCTGAATAATTACAAAAGAGTAAATTATTGAAGTTTTGATTTATGAGTGCTTCAGAACTATTTATAACTTCAGGTGAACCTACTATAAATGAACTAAGGTCTTCTTTTAGCTTTTCTCTACTCATTGAGTTGCTCACAAGGAGAATGTTTTTTGCTTTTTTTGCCATATACTTAGATATAAGTTGTAGTGCTTTAGCATGAGGATGGAGCTTATAGAAATTAATTTTTTTATTAATATTTCTAAAGTTTTTACTGAGATTCGCATTATCGTGAAGTGTACTCACCAGGAGTAAAGTTGATTTTTTTTGTAAAAAATTCAGGTAAAGAATAAACTCATTGGGAAGTTGATCTGAATCATCACACATAATTGTATCAGCTACATTATAACTTTTTTTCATAAGTTTAGAATCGATTTCAATATGTGATACAAGCTTTTTCCCTAGTTTTAAAATGTGCTTATTGAGAAGTTCTACAGGGGTGATAATCTCTATACTTGTTAAGTCTATTTCAATAATAGCATGCTCAATAATATTTAAAAGCTTCTTTTTAAAAATATCACAGGCTAATGCTGTTGGTTTGAGTATAAGTACTCTTTTGCTGCTTTTGTTAAGGAGTTCAACTATAGCTTTTAAAAGTAAAAGATTACTCTTTCCACTTCCATGTTGCCCTGTTAAGTGCGTTATTGGCTGCAAAGGTGTGTCGATAAAAGCTCTTTGTTCATCGGTGCATAAATGAATATCACCTTTTGTATCTAAAATACTATACTGAATAAAAAGTGTCCCCATAATATTGTCGATACTCTGTAAATCATTTCTCTCTTCACAAGAGTTGTGCAGTTTTTTTAAAATATCAGCCTGGTTTGAATCACTAAAGATAATCTTTTCTTGGGGAAGCAAGGATTTAAATGAATCATTTAAGTGCTCATACTCATCAGCATTTAAATTTTCCATCATTAGGTAGTTGAAAATGGGTACTCCATCATTATGGGTAAGCTCATTAAACTTGTTTTTAATTATACTTTGTGTGTTTTCATAAGCTAGTGTGTCATTGGAGTTTTCTTGATTTTGAGCTTTTTGAATATCTGCATTTTTCAACTCATCATATGTCCATTCTTTTGATTCAAAAAGGTAAAGTCCACGTAAGCTATCCAAGACGATGAGATTAATAGTATAAACTGATGTATGATGGTAAATTTTAACATCTTTAAAAACAAGTAGATTACTTTCATAGGAGAGGTTTTTGAGTTTTTTTATTAAAATTGTATCGAGAGAAGTAAGTTGTGTAGGTTTCTTTTGAAAAAAAGATATGAGAGAAGATATATTCATTACAGTGATAAAACAATACCTTTAGAAGAAGGCATTGTTTAAGTTACTATTTGCCTGAAGCTACACGGTCTTTAAGACCTTTACCAGCTTTAAACTTAGGAACCATTTTATCTTGAGTAGTATAAGTCTTATCAGTACCAGGAACTTTACCACTTTTTCCTTTTTGAAGAGCAGCAGTGAAACTACCAAAACCAACTAAAGAAACATCTTCTTTTTTAACTAATGCAGTTGTAACTGCTTCTGTAAATGCCTTAATAGCAGCTTCTGCTTCTACTTTAGTCTTGTACTCGCCACTTGCTTGTACTAATTCAACGAATTGAGCTTTATTCATAAATTTACCCTTGGATTAAAATATTTCCGAACTTTCGTAGAGAACGAAATAATTCAGCTAGAGACACTTTATACTTTATTTGCTTAAATTTTTCTTCTTTTTAGTGAAATTGAGTATAAATCGTGATTTTTTTGTTTCATTTAGTCCATATTTAGCCACTTTAATGAGCTTTTTTATGTTAAGCTTAGGTGTATGTGACATAATTAAAATAGAAATTTCTTTTATTTTTTTATATTTATCTGTGTGTGAATGTATGGATAGAAAAACTTCATCAAGACCATCCCTCTCATTTGTTGTAAGTGCACTCATCTACTTAACCCCTCAAGTTTATTTATTTTTCTTACAGTTCTAATAATTTCATCATCTTCTAAACTTCCTAACATTTTCATAACTGTAGCTGCCGCTTGTGGTTTTGCACGCCCAAGTTTCCAGTCTTGATATGTACGCATAGAAATCCCAAACTTTGAAGCCATATCTTTTAAAGATATTTTTTTTCCATTGTTCTGAGACTCTAGCGAGTTATGAAGGATATTAAATAAGTCATTGATTTGCATTGAAAGAATTATACGGATAAAATACTTAAATATACATTTAATTATATAAAATAGTATCAAAATTGTGTACTATATAAAATATTATTGATGTAATATATTTTATAAGATATATTATACACGGTTTACCGTGTGTAATTAATACAAATAAGAATCTTGACTAGGATATAAAAATTTTAAAAGTAACTTGTAATGGGTGTAGAGAAAGTAGAAAGGGGAAGTTAGTGTTTAGGGGATAGTGAATTTACTAGTATTCTAGTAAATCGCTATAGTCGTATTTTGAAAAGTCTAGATATATTTTTCCATTTTGTTTGATAACACGCACATCTTTGCCTCCAACAGCTAAAAATCTTTTTTTAATAACCTTTTTTTGGTAGTTCTCTAAATCAAGTGTTTTGAGGTAGTGTTTGAGTTCTATGATACTTTCTTGAGTCTCAATAGTTTCTATCTCATGAATTGTGTGAGATGCTTCAGCTGCAAGTTTAGCATTGATAAGTTCTAAAATATTTTTTAACTGTTCATCTTTAGAACTATAAACTTGCTCTATTTTTGCCATCTCGTCACGTAACATCTGCTCTTTGTCATCTATGAGTTTGTCAATCTTCGTCTCAAGTTGCAGAATTTTTTCTTTGAGTTGTAGGTTCTCTTTTTGATAAAGACCTAGTACCATTGCAACAGTTGTTTTTTGTTTGACAGGTACAACAACATTTTGTGTAGCTTTTGCTTGTGTTCGTGGCTCTTTCTTGTCATTATGAATTTCACTTCTCAACTCAGAGTCTAATGAACTACGTGTAACTATAATATACGTAACACTATCTTCGATAATGTAGTTGAGCTTTTTATTACGAAGTTTGGAGTTTATCATCTCTTTTGACATTTTAAAGTGCTTAGAGTACTCATCTAATGTTAATCTCATTTTGTTCCTTTTTATATAATTGAGTTATAGTTAATATTTGGAGGGTTAATAATCCCAGACTTTCTCAACCATATTAAGCAGCCTTCTTTTTCATAGCCATGTTTATCTTTAAAGTGCTGAATAGTTGATTTTTTTAGCTCTCTTTTTGTTAGAAGAGTGTTAAAGTCCTTATGTAGTGTTAAAAATATTTTTAAATTAGCATATGCTTCACTTGAGACCATAACGGTAGAAATTGCAAAACTTTTTATCTCTAAATACCTCGCACAGTCATTGAGACCATCACCTATAAAGTTCTTTGTACCCAGTATGTCCTCAAACTCATTAACTTCACCTGTATGTGCAGCAATTTTAATACCTTGAAAATAATTATATTTTTTTGAAACCTGTTCTGAAAAATGGTTGAAGCTTAGACCAAGTATAGGTCCAAAACCTTTCAACCTTGGATTTAAAATACAGTAAAATCCGTCGCCAGTTGAAACATAGCCAATGATAAACTTAGACAATGGTGTATTTGAATTAGATAGCATTTTCTCTATCATCTTCTTAAAACTTTTTGTTAAAAACACTACTATTTCAAGTTGTTGAGCGGATGAAAGTTGTGAAAAGTTTATTATATCTATAAGAACGATATCCGTGATTAATGCTTTTGTCATTGTATTTTCAGCTTCATTTTTATGAGCATTTTAGCATAAAGTTCTTTTAAATGAACTTTTAAATATAATAAGAAAATTAAATTTTCAGAGGTGAGTTTTTATGAGTAATGGTATTTTAGATATTGTAAAACCTGGAGTTCTTTTTGGGGAAGATGTACAAAAAGTATATGAACATGCTAAAAAGGTTGGTTTTGCCATACCTGCTGTAAATGTTGTGAGTACAGACTCTATCAATGGTGTTATAGAGGCTGCTGCAAAAGTAAACTCTCCTGTTATCATTCAGTTTAGTAACGGTGGATCATCGTACTATGCAGGTAAAGGTCTGAGTAATGAGAATGAAAAAGCAGCGATTGTTGGTGCCATTTCTGGTGCACTTCATACACACATGATGGCTGAAGCTTATGGTGTTGCAGTCATCTTACATACTGATCATGCTGCAAAAAAACTCCTTCCTTGGATAGATGCACTTCTTGACGCAGGTGAGGCATACTTTGCTAAAGAGGGAAAACCACTTTTCTCATCTCACATGTTAGACCTCTCAGAAGAGCCTTTAGAAGAGAACATCAGTACGTGTAAAGCATACCTAGAACGCATGAGTAAAATCGGCATGAGCATAGAAATAGAGCTCGGCTGTACTGGTGGGGAAGAAGATGGTGTTGATAACACAGATATGGACAACTCACTTCTTTATACTCAACCAGAAGATGTTTGTGAAGCTTACGAAGTTTTAGGCAAGGTTTCTCCACACTTTACAATTGCAGCTTCATTTGGAAATGTTCATGGTGTTTACAAGCCAGGAAATGTCTCTTTAACGCCAAAGATTTTAGATAATTCTCAAAAGTTTATTACTGCTAAACATGGAGGGGAAGATAAACCTGTAAACTTCGTATTTCATGGTGGTTCAGGTTCTGCGCCTAGTGAGATTAGTGAAGCTATCGGTTATGGTGTTATCAAAATGAACATCGATACTGATACACAGTGGGCAACATGGTTAGGAACAAAGAAGTATGTTGAAAAAAACAATGCTTACCTCCAAGCTCAAATAGGAAATCCAGAGGGTGAAGATAAGCCCAACAAAAAGTACTACGATCCTCGTAAATGGCTTCGTGCAGGTCAAGAAACTCTTGTAGATAGAGTTGTTCAAGCTTTTAAAGACCTAAACGCGATGGATAGAAACTAAACTTTTTTCAAATTACCTCTCATGATGTTTAAACGATTTTGGTTGAAACGCCAGAATCGTTTATCATCAAAACTTTCATCCTCTTTTATCGCTACATATAACTCTTTATTACTTATCGTATCTATCCTTTGTTTTAAAACTTTTGACATTATTCTTTCTAGTTCTTTTTGTGCTTCTGGAGTTCTATCATCATCTTCAAGTTGTTTATTGGGTAAAAAAGCATAGATTTTCCAGATACTAACACTCAGTGCAAGAAGAAAAAAAATCATCATCAGTGTAGAGATATCTAGCTTCATGAGTAGCCTTTTTTGTTTAATTATATGCAAATTTAGATAAAATTGCATTATGAATGACAAAGTATTTACAAAACCGATAAAAAAACAGTTTGAATTTGATGAAGAGGTAGCAGCTGTTTTTGACGATATGCTAGAACGGAGTGTTCCCTTTTATAAAGAGAGCCAAAAAATCACACAGTTTTTTACACATAAAAATCTAAGTGAGGGTGGTATAGTTTATGACCTAGGATGCTCAACAGCTTCACTTCTTTTAAACATACATAGAGACTTGAATGTAAGTGCAAACTTAATTGGACTTGACAATTCAGAAGCTATGCTCAAACAGGCTCGTCGTAAGTGTGAAGCTTATGGTGCTGACATAGAAGTAGTAAACGCAGATATCTTAGAGTATAAGTATAAAGAGGCTGATGTTTTTATCAGTAACTATACTTTGCAGTTCATTAGACCGCTTGTACGTGAGGAGCTTGTAAAAAAAATAGCTGCTAATTTAAAAGACGAGGGTGTTTTTATCTTTAGTGAAAAGGTGATTAGTCATGAACCTAAACTTAACAAAGACCTCATAGAATGTTACTATGGTTTTAAAAAAACACAGGGTTATTCAGAGTATGAGATAATGCAAAAGAGAGAAGCATTAGAGAATGTTCTTGTTCCTTATAGTGAAGATGAAAACATAAAAATGGCAAAAAATGCAGGTTTTAAACACTGTGAAGTACTATTTCGTTGGGCTAACTTTGCAACTTTTATAGCTATAAAATAGCTTTTAAAAGATAAGTGAGCTTACTTTTCTCTCTTATCTTCAGGGTTAAAGATCTTAGCTCCAATGCTATCTACACTAAATACTACAACTACTCCAATCCCTATAACAGTTGTTATCACAAAAAACAGAATTAATCCTGTACTCATATTATCTTCCTTTAGTAAACATTTGAAGTAGGTTCAGGCTCTTTTTTCTTTAGTGCTTCACCTATCTCTTTGTAAGTAATTATATCATCTTCGCCACACTCTTTATGGTAATAGCCTTGTAAATCGTAATACTCTTTACAATCACTATAGTACTTTGCAGATATTCCATGTTTGTTTAAACAGCCACTAAAAAGTATGCTTAACATTATAAATAGGCTTATTTTTATCATATTTGTTTCTAGCATCTTTTATACCTAAACTTTAAAGGTCTCTTTGGTTTTACAAAACTCTGTTAAAAAACATTTCTCACAGTCTGGATTTTTAGCCTTACATATATAACGACCAAAAAGGACCATGCCTTGATGCAGGGCATGAAGGTCATTTTTAAACTTTTTTACAAGTGTAGCTTCGGTTGCTATTGCAGTTTTGTCATCACTCAAACCAAGACGATGGGCTACACGAAATACATGTGTATCAACAGCCATAAGGTTAGCACCTGTATACTCAATCATTACAACATTAGCAGTTTTTTGACCAACTCCTGCTAGTGTTTGTAACTCTTTTTCATCAAGAGGAACTTCTCCATCATAAACTTCTTGGACTCTCTGTGCCATTTTTATAATATTTTTGGCTTTATTATTGAAAAATGAACAAGAGTTGATAAAAGACTTGACATCATCAAGCTCTGCGTTTGCCAACTCTTTTGTGCCGGGATATTTCTCAAACAGGGCTGGAGTTAAGATGTTTACACGTTTATCTGTGCACTGTGCTGAGAGTGCGACTGCGACAACTAGCTCGTAAGCATTAGTATATGAAAGTTCTGTAACAGCATCATCATAACGCTCTATAAAGAGTTGGTGAATTTCTAAAATCTCTTTTTTTGTAGCTTTTTTTACTTTTTTAATCATAACGCTATTCTAGCATTGTTTATGATATAATCAACTAAAATTATATTGAAATTAAAGGAATACAAATGGGTATATTTTCACTATTTTCATCAAAGTCAACAACTCCCCAACCTAAGGTTCAAGATACTAAACTTTTATTTGAACAGTATTTAGATAGTACATTCTACTCAAGTATTGTTGATAATTCTAAGTCAATGATACTATACTTTTTTCAAGGTCAAGGCTGGATAGGTGCAAATAAAACTTTTTTTGAAATAATGAAGTATAAAAACATTGATGAATTTATATCACAAAATGACAGTGTACGAGATCTGTTTTTAAGTGAAAGTGAAGAGATATTTACCGAATCTGATAAGTCTTGGTTGGATTATATAAAAAAATATCAAAGCTCAGGGTACCGAGTTAGTATTGCAGGGGAGAGAGGTGCCGTTTCTATTATAAATGCTAAATGTTATAGTTCTAGTTCAAATAAAAATTTTTATATTTTAGAACTTGAGGATGTTACGCCATTGCATAATGCTGAATTGAAAACCTTAGAAGTTGAAAAATTAAAGACTCGTTTTTTAGCCAATATTGGACATGAATTTCGTACTCCGATGAATGGCATCCTAGGTTTTATTGAGTTGTTTGGACAGACTCCCTTAGATAAAAATCAAACAGAATATATAAGCATGATAAGTAAGTCCTCTAAAAACTTAATGGATAATATAGAAACACTGCTAGAATTATCTCAACTTCAAGGTGGTCGTTTAGAAATTGATTCATATGAATTTAACATTTTACTAGAGATGGAAAAATTAGCCTATACTTTTTATCAGAGTGGAACAGAAAAGGGAATAAAAGTACTTACATTTATAGATCCAAAACTTCCACAAGAACTCTCTACTGATGCAAAAAAAATCAATCAAATTATGTTTTCACTAATCCAAAATGCCATTAAATTTACACCTAAAGGTGGTAAGGTTATTATTGAAGTTAAGCTACTAAAGCGTTTGAAGAATGGTGATTGTAGTATTGGCTTTGGTGTAAGGGACAATGGTAAAGGAATCTCTTTAGAACAAATAGCACTTATTAATGAGCCTTTTACAGCCGGTGCACATGCAGATGAAAGATTAGGCGTTGGACTAGCACTATCGCATGGTTTAGTTGAACTCTTCGGTTCTGATCTTCGTATAAAATCAAAAGAGGGCGAAGGAACTTATGTGAATTTTGTACTTGATTTTAAAGCTGCAAAAGGGCAAAACTATAAAATGATGCCTAAACGCAGAGTAAAAGTTCTTTTACTTGACCAAAAGAAAGTTGAAGAAGCAAACTTCTTAACTATATATCTTCGTTCATTTGCATTAGATGTTGTCAAGTCAAATCAACTTGATAAAAATGTCTATGATGGAATAGACACTCTATATGTTGTAGCTAATCAAAAAGATTCTTCGTGGATGTTAGAGTTAGGTTCATACTCTAAAAAAGTGCCAATTATCTTGCTACTTGGAGAAAACGAAAAGCTACAAACAAAATTAAATCATATAGTAACTGAGGTTATTAGAAAACCTCTTCTTCCTAGCGATGTTGCAAAACATTTGTATTCAGCAAATGCTATGGTTATCGCTGATAAGAGTAAAAAGTCTGTTGAAATTAAAGAAAAGGTTAATGCCCTTGTAGTTGAGGACAACTTAATTAACCAGAGACTTATTCAGATACTCTTAGAAGGTTATGATATTTCTGTTTCGACTGCATCTAATGGTATTGAAGCTGTTTATCAGTGTAGTAAAAATAAATTTGATATTATTTTTATGGATATTGATATGCCGGAAAAAAATGGAATTGAAGCGACAAAAGAAATTAAAGAAAGTATGAATATGAATAAATTAACACCTATTGTAGCATTGACTGCTATGGCTATGGAAGGTGATAAGGAGATGCTTATTGAGAATGGGCTTGATGATTATATGGCTAAGCCGCTAACTCGAGAACACTTAAACTTCATGCTCAGTAAGTATCTAAAAAACACTTCAGAATAATTACTGTTTAATAACTATTAATTAATTCATATTAAACTTATTGGCATAAAACAAAGGAATATGAATGAAACTGACTAAAAAACTTTTATCTGTGGTGTTGATGACAGGAGTTATTGCCTCCGCTAATACTCTTGTAACCGTAAATGGAAAAGCGATTACACAACAAGAAGTTGATATGGAACTTATGAATGCGACTCAAGGAAGATTCAATCAAGTTCCTGCTGAAAAGCAAGCTGCTTTTAGACAGCAAGTACTCCAGCAACTCATAGGTAAAGAACTTATCTATGATGATGCACAAAAAACAGGTATTTTAAAAACCAAAGAGTATAAAATAGAATATAAAAAACTTGAAGAGCGTATGAAAAAAGAACTTGCTATTCAAGTATGGCAAAAAAAAGTTGTTGATGGTATTAAGATTTCTGAGGCAACACTCAAAGACTACTACAATAAAAATAAACTAGAATACAACCAAAAAGAGGCAGTTCGTGCTCGTCATATATTAGTAAAAGAAGAAGCAGATGCAAAAGCTATTATAAATGAGTTAAAACCTTTAAGTGGTCAAAAACTATTAACAAAATTTGAAGAACTTGCAAAGAGTAAGTCAACAGGACCTAGTGGACCAAAAGGTGGAGACTTAGGTTTCTTTGCTCAAGGACAGATGGTACCTGAGTTTAACGATAAAGTATTTAGTATGAAAGTTGGTACTGTTACTATGGAACCTGTAAAGACTCAGTTTGGATATCATGTTATATATCTTCAAGAGAAAAAAGAAAAAGCTACAAGAAGTTTTAAAGAAGTGAAGTCGATTATAGAGCAGCGTTTAAAGATGGAAAAATTCAAATCAGAGATGCAAGAAAAGATGCAAGGACTTCAGAAAAAAGCTGTAATTAAATAGTTATCCTCCTTTGTTTATACTCTCCCCCATCTCTAAAATTACTCTAGATGGACGAGATTTTTATATAAAGAGAGATGAGACTATAGACCCTTATCTCTCTGGAAATAAATATAGAAAACTCTATGCTCTTCTTCAAACTCCCAAAAATACTTTTACGAAAGTTATCTCTTATGGTGGTACTCAATCAAACGCAATGCTCGCACTTACAGCAATTTGTAAAAAGAAAGAGTGGGAGTTTATCTACTACACAAAAAAAATCACACCTGTAATAAAAACACAAAAAGTTGGAAACTATTATGATGCACTCTCTCTTGGAATGAAGATAGTAGAGCTAGAAAATGACTTATATAAAGAGTATGTATCGGGGCTGCGTTTAAACTTAGATGAAAAAACTTTACTTATAGACCAAGGTGGAGCAGATGTTAAGGCACGAGAAGGCTTAGAAGTCTTAGCAAGTGAGTTGAGAGAGCAATTCAAACTTGAAGAGTTCTCAGAGATTAAAGCTATTGCTACACCTTCAGGAACAGGAACTACTGCACTTTACCTTGCACTCTCTCTACCCGAGTACACCATTTATACAACTCCATGCATAGGAAGTGTTAGTTATTTAAAAGAGCAGATGCAAGCTTTAGACGAAATTCCGAGTAACTTAATCATTTTAGAGTCTAAAAAAAAGTACCATTTTGCTAAACTATATGATGAGTTTTTGGAGATATATGAAAAGTTAGAGCGAAGTGGTGTGAAGTTTGACCTCTTGTATGCCCCTGCTATGTGGTTGACTCTCTTAGCTCAGACTAAAGAGAGTGTTCTGTATGTACATAGTGGAGGGTTGAGTGGAAATGCAAGTATGCTTGAGCGCTATAAACGCAGACACTAGTCTATAAAAGTAACAGACTCATTTAACTCTACACGTTTTGGTTGGTAAGAGTTTATCTTCGCATCTTTATCAGAGTAGCCAAGAACTACACTATAAAGAAGCGCTAAATTATCTGGAACTTCAAGTGCCGCCGCAACAACTCTACCAAACTCAGTAGTCGAGCCTTGAGGACAAGAGTCTATGCCAAACTCTTGAGCTGCAAGCATAATACTTTGCATATAAGCACCACAATCTATAAGTGCTCCTTGAGAACCATCAATATTTGCCTTATTTGTAAACACAAAAATTACAGTCTGCGCACCAAACCATCGAAAATTGTCTTTCCACATCTCTATACGAGTGTCATTATCTTTTCTATCAACTTCCATAAGTTTGTAAAGACCTGAACCTGTAACAATTCGACGCTTTTTATAAGGATTTGTCCATTTTACAGGATAGTACTGTATAAACTGATCGTTTGTTATGCCCTCATCCATTTTAGTGATAACTGCATCACCAACACGCTTGAGCGTTTCAGCATTACTTACAGCATATGTCACCCACGGTTGCATATTCGCTCCACTTGGTGTCATCCCCGCAGCTGTAAGTATTTCTTCTAATGTTTCTTGAGGTATTTTCTTATCGTTGTACGCTCTTTTTGAAGAACGATTTTTTAAAACTTCTAAAACAGTTGGCATATACAATCCTTTGATGAAATTATAGTGAAATAATAGTAAGAAATTTATAAAAGCTAGATATGAATGTAATTACATAACTAACTTGACAAAGAGTGACTCAACTTGATATAATTAGAAATACAAAAAGGAGATACAAATGAATAATAATATTTTTGAAAAACTAACACATAATTTAACACAGGCAATTGAGAGTGCAATATCATTAGCACTTCATAACAAAAACCAAGAGGTAAAGAGTGGACACTTTTTATGGGCACTACTTACAAACTCTGATTCTATTTTAAATCAGATGTTGAGAAAAATGAATGTGGATAAGATAGCAATGGAGTTAGATATAAAAAGTCTAACGGAGAAACTACCAAAATCTTCATCAGTTACAAAAGAGAGCATAAAACTCTCTAAAGATTTTGTAGAGACATTGGAAAAAGGTGCTGGACTAATGGCACAAAATGGAGACTCATTTTTAGCTGTTGATACCTATGTTTTAGCAAATCTAAATTCTGAGCCTTATTCGAGCATACTTCCTAAGTACATAGATATGCTTGAACTTAGTAAAAATATAGAAGCATCTCGTGGTGGTGTAAAAATTGACTCTCAAAGTGCAGATGAAACATTAGACTCACTCTCTAAGTATGGAATAGACTTAACAAGTGAGGCAGCAGAGGGAAAACTCTCACCTGTGATAGGACGAGATGAAGAGATAACTCGCATGATGCAGATTCTCATCCGTAAAACAAAAAATAATCCCTTACTTTTAGGTGAACCTGGTGTTGGTAAAACAGCTTTGGTCGAAGGTCTTGCACAAAAGATTCATGCAGGTGATGTTCCAACTTCTTTGCAAAACAAACGAGTAATAGCACTTGATATGAGTGCTTTAATAGCCGGAGCAAAGTACAGGGGAGAGTTTGAAGATAGACTCAAAGCTGTTATAGAAGAAGTAAAAGAGAATGGTAAAATTATTCTTTTTATTGATGAGATTCATACTATCGTTGGTGCGGGAGCAGGCGAGGGTGGTATGGATGCTGCAAATATTCTAAAACCAGCACTTGCTCGCGGTGAGTTAAATACAATAGGAGCTACTACACTTAAAGAGTATAGAAAGTATTTTGAAAAAGATACAGCTCTTCAGCGTCGTTTTTTACCTATTAACCTTGATGAGCCTACTGTAAATCAGTCGCTTCAGATACTTCGTGGGATAAAAGAGCGTTTAGAAACTCACCATAATGTTACAATAACTGATAGTGCACTTGTTGCCGCTGCTAAACTAAGTGATAGATATATTGCAGATAGATTTTTACCAGATAAGGCAATAGACCTTATAGATGAAGCAGCAGCTGAACTAAAAATGCAAATAGAATCAGAACCTACAGTATTAAGCCGTGCAAAACGTCAGCACTCTGAACTGATGGTAGAAAAAGAAGCACTCAAGATGGAGAAGACTCCTGCTAATGAGAAACGTCTACTTGAGATAGAAAAAGAGTTAGCAGATGTTAGTGAAGAGGTGCAAAAACTTACTTCACAGTTTGAAACAGAAAAAGAAGTTTTTGAGAAAATATCTTTTATAAAAGGTGAGATAGAGAGTAAACGCAGAGAAGCAGAGCTTGCAAAAAGTTCTAGTGACTTTAACAAAGCAGCAGAGATTGAGTATGGAGATATTCCAAAACTTTTAGAAGAAGAAAAAACTATAAATGAGAACTGGGATAGACTACAAGCGGAGGGAACTCTTCTTAAAAACAGTGTAGATGAAGACTCAATCGCGGGTGTAGTGTCACGATGGACACATATACCAGTAAGTAAAATGCTTCAATCAGAGCAGACAAAGATACTCCATGTAGAAGATGAGTTAAACAAAACAGTTATTGGTCAGTCTAAGGCGACTCATGCCGTCTCTCGCGCTATTAAACGCAACAAAGCAGGTTTAAGTGATGAGAACTCGCCTATTGGTAGTTTTCTTTTTCTAGGACCTACGGGTGTGGGTAAAACTCAGACTGCAAAAACACTAGCACAGTTTTTGTTTGATAGCCAAGATGCTCTTATCCGTATTGATATGAGTGAGTATATGGAAAAACATTCAGTATCGCGTTTAGTAGGTGCTGCTCCTGGTTATGTAGGCTATGATGAGGGTGGACAACTGACAGAAGCTGTACGAAGAAAACCTTACTCAGTCATTCTTTTTGATGAGGTAGAAAAAGCACATCCTGATGTTTTTAACATTTTACTTCAAGTTTTAGATGATGGACGTTTGACAGACAACAAAGGTGTAACAGTTGACTTCTCAAACACTATTATCATACTCACATCAAATCTTGCAAGTGACAAGATAATTGCAAATGAGCCAAGTAAAGAGCTTGATGAGATGGTTATGAATGAATTAAAGCAAGCATTTAAGCCTGAATTTTTAAATAGACTTGATGATGTAGTGATTTTTAATGCGCTTGGTCAAGAAGATATTGTTGGAATTGTTGATATTTTCTTTGAAGATATAGTAAAAAAAGTCAAAGACAGAGATATTACACTTTCTCTAAGTTCTCAGGCAAAAGAGTATATAGCTGAGGCAGGATTTGATCCTGTGTATGGTGCTAGACCTCTTAAACGTGCCCTATATGAGATAGTTGAGGACAAATTAGCTGACTTGATTTTAGGGGGAGAAGTTGTTGAAGGATCAAATGTAGAGTTTGTAAAAACAGGTGAAGAGATAGAAGTTCTTGTCACTTAACAACACTTTAAGTAAATTTTTTGTATTATTTCGAACTTAATTTTATATAAGGATATGTCATGAAAAGAACATACCAACCCCATTCAACACCAAGAAAAAGAACTCACGGTTTTAGAGCACGTATGGCTACTAAGAACGGTCGTAGAGTTTTAAACCGTCGTAGAGCTAAAGGTCGTAAAAGATTGTCAGTTTAGGCGGATTTTACACACTGAAACTCCACAAAGAGTTTCAATATGTATATAACAAAGGAAAGAATCAACACTCTAACGGTATTGTCCTCTTCTTCCTTCCTCAAAATGGAACTCACAAAGTAGGTTTTACTGCGACAAAAAAGTTAGGAAATGCTGTACGGCGTAACCGAGCGAAACGTCGTATGCGAGCACTATGGCGTGAATACTCTCCAAAGCTCAAAGATGGCTCTTATGTATTTGTTGCAAAAGTAGGTCTCTTTGATTCATCTCATGAAAAACTTCAAAATGATTTTATAAAAGTACTTAGAAATGCGAAAACTTTTACTTAAACTTTTATGGCTTTATCAGAAGTTTTTTACACTCATTGGCTTCGGATCATGTCGATATTACCCATCTTGTAGTGAATATGCACGATTACATTTCACAAATAACTCAATTTCAAGTGCGTTTTACCACTCTTTTACTAGAATACTACGTTGTAATCAATTATTTGATGGAGGGATTGAGTATCCGTTACTCAAAACCCTTCGATGTAGACCTGTAAAATTAGAGGTTGAAACTATAAAATATTGGCTGGTTCCAGACAAAACGAACCGTTATTACATAATAAAAAATTTTTCATATAAAGGGTAAACCAGTGTTAGACAAAATGTCACCAAATCAGAGATTAATAGTAGCTGTACTATTATCAGTAATTTTTTTCGTAGGGTATACAGCAATTTTTCCACCAGTAACGCCAGAAGTACCACAAGATGCTAAAGTTGAAGTAGCACAAAACAGTAATGTTGGAGATGCAAGTAGAGTTGATACTAATATAAATGTAGAAGCACAAGCGGGACATAGTATAGTGGCCGCCGAGAGAACAAGTTCAAGTAACCTTGTAACTGTTACAAATGAAAACTTCATACTTAAGCTAGATACACTTGGGCGCATTTCTTCTAAAGAGTTACTCGAAGAGAAGTTTAGAGATAAAGAAGATAATCACGCACAGCTTATTCCTTCTTCTGGAACTAAACCACTTTATATTAGATTTATGGATGAGAACTTAAATAAAGAAGCATCTTCTGTGGCATATACCACAGATGTAAATGAGATAAATGTTGATGGTAGTGCAAAAACTGTAACACTTACTCAAAGACTCTCATCACTAACAGTAAGTAAAAAGTTAACATTTTTCGAAGATGGTCATTATGATGTAGATATTTCTTTGAGTGAAGATAAGCGTTATTTCGTTTACTTGGGGCAACGTCCTCGTGTAAATGAAGATGAGCAGATGATGACAGTTGTTGGTGCTATGGTTTATACTGATGATGAAATCGTAACTATTATCGCTGATGGAGATGCCGAGGGGAGACAATCTTTTTCAGGAGTTGAACTTCTTTCTGCATTTGATCAATACACTGCAACTATTATGTACGGACTCTCTAAAGACAGAACGATTGTAGTTGAAAGAGATCGTGATGATAATCCTGTAGTATATTTTGATGGGACTCAAAACTTAAACTTTAGTGCCTACATAGGTGAGAAGAACTATAAAACACTTGAGTCTATTAACCCTGTACTTACAAATGCAATAGAATATGGTTGGTTTACATTTGCATCAAAACCACTTTTCGCACTACTTTCATGGTTACATGGAATTTTTGGAAACTGGGGATGGTCTATTATTGCGCTTACTGCTATCATTAGATTTGTTCTATACCCATTAACATACAAAGGTATGGTTTCTATGCAGAAGATGAAAGATCTTGCACCAAAAATAAAAGAACTCAAAGAGAGATACAAAGGTGACCCACAGCGTTTAAACCAAGCGACTATGGATATGTATAAAAAGAATGGTGCAAATCCTCTTGGTGGTTGCCTTCCAATGCTGATGCAAATTCCTGTATTTTTCGCGATTTACCGTGTTCTTTTAAATGCAGTGGAACTTCAGGGTGCTCCTTGGATGTTATGGATTAATGACCTTTCACGTATGGACCCATACTATATAATGCCAATTCTTATGGGTGGATCAATGTTTCTGCAACAACGTATGACTCCAAACAATTTTACCGATCCAATGCAAGAAAAAGTTATGAAATGGTTACCTGTAATTTTTACATTTTTCTTTGTAACTTTTCCATCAGGTTTAGTCCTTTACTGGTTTGTAAACAATCTTTTCTCAATTTTACAGCAGTTTATTGTGAACCAACAATTTAAAAATGCTAAAGATGCACTCAAAGCAGCTAAAGAAGAGAAGTAAGTATGTTAAAAATTGAAGCAACTACACTTGAAATAGCATATCAAAATGCTGCAACAGAGCTAGAGTGTTCTATTACACAACTCAAAATTGAAGTTATTCAAGTCCCAAGTAAAGGTTTCTTGGGTTTCTTTAAAAAGAGTGCGATAATTGTTGCACTACGCCTGGATGAGGAAGAGCTAGAAGAAAAGTCTACACAAGAGCCTAAACAAAAGAATAAAAAGATAGAGAGAACTGCTAAAAAGAATGAAAGAAAAAAGAATGAAAGAAAAAAGACTCAAACTGTTCCTCAAGATAAACCTGCTAAAAAGCCTAAGGCACAAACAGTTTTAAACGATACTATAATGCCAGCATCTTTTGTAAGTGATCAAGATGACGAAGATGATGACTTGATGAATGGACTTGATTATACTGCTGATTATGATGATGAATATGATGAGGGTAATGAACCAGAAGAAGAACTAAAAAATAGTACAAACTTAGACTCAATTGTAGAAGAAGTACAGATAAAAATAAATGCTCTTTTTAAACTCACCTGTTTTGCAATAGATAAGATTGAAGTAAGTACTTATGATAGTGAAACACTTTTGATAGAGTTTAAAGGTGATGATGCGGCTCTTCTTATAGGTAAAGAAGGTTATAGGTATAAAGCACTCTCTTATATGATTTTTAACTGGATTAACTCTAAGTATGAAGTACAACTGCGTTTAGAGATAGCAGAGTTCTTACAAAACCAAGAAGAGTCCATAGGGCGCTACTTAATAAATGTATATGAAAACATTGACAGAGATGGCAGGGCACAAACAAAAATTCTTGATGGTGTTTTAGTACAAATAGCACTCAAAGAGCTACGTGCAAAATATCCTCAGAAGTATGTAGTCATTCGCTCAACTCGCGATGGGTTAAAATACATAATCATAAACGATTATAACAACTAAAATGCACTCAGATACTATAAGTGCCATTGCAACAGCTAATGGCATAGGCTCTATAGCAATTATCCGTATAAGTGGTGATGATGCCTTAGAGATAGTAAAAAAACTCACACATAACAAAACACTAGAACCTCGATATGCAGCACTTTGTACTATATATGATGCACAAGATACTCTGATAGATGAAGCTATCATTATTTACTTTCAGGCACCGCACTCTTTTACAGCAGAACATGTAGTAGAAATCCAGTGTCATGGTGGTTTTATAGTGGCACAAAGCATACTTAAAGCTACTCTAAACGCAGGAGCAAGACTTGCTACTGCTGGAGAATTTTCCAAACGTGCTTTTTTTAATGGTCGTATCGATTTAAGTGAGGCGGAAGCTATCGCCCAACTTATCGAAGCTAAAAGTGAAGATGCTGCAAAAATTTTAGCAGCTCAAATGAAGGGATCACTCAAACACTTTATAGAAGATGTTAGAGATGAGATTATCCATATCTTGGCATTTAGCGAAGTGACTATTGATTATGCTGAAGAGGATTTACCTGAGGACTTAGTTGTTCAGATAAAGTCTAAACTTGATGAACTCTACATCTTACTAAACAAAACCCTTCAAGCTTCAAAGTCTCGTGAAGGTTTGATGCAAGGTTTTCGTGTAGCTATCGTTGGAAAACCAAATGTTGGTAAATCTTCACTCTTAAATGCACTCCTAAACTTTGATAGAGCGATAGTTAGTGAGATAGCAGGAACGACTCGTGACACCATAGAAGAACAAGTGAAAATCGGTACACATCTCATTCGTATGGTAGATACCGCAGGGATTCGTGAAGCAAATGATGAGATAGAAAAAATAGGTATCCAAAGAAGTTTAGAAGCGATAGAACAAAGCGACATCGTTGTAGCCCTTTTTGATAGCTCAAGAGAAGCTGATGATGAAGATAAAGAGATTATAAAACTTTTAGATACAGCAAAAGAATCAAAAAAAATCATAGTAATAAAAAATAAAAAAGATTTACCTCAAAAGTTCTCACACAAATCACTAAAATTTGACTTAGAACTCAACTCTAAAGAGGATGTTAGTAGTTTGATTGTGTCACTTGAGGCAATAATGGACACAAGTAATAGTAGTGATGAAATTATGCTTATCTCTGCACGCCAGATAAACGCAGTAGAAGAGACTATGAAAAACATAGAAGAAGCCTTCTTCCCGCTAGAGACTCAGGAGTTAGAAATATTTTCTTTTCATTTAAACGAAGCTGTAAAAGAGATGTCGAGTATAACACGACCTTTTGAGAATGATGAGATGTTAGACAAGATGTTTGGCTCTTTTTGTTTAGGAAAATAGTATGAAATACATTGCAATTGACCTTGGGCTTAAACGCATAGGACTTGCGTACTCTGCTCATAAAGATTTAGTTACTCCTCTTCCAGCCGTTATAAGAAAAAATCGTAACCAAGCTTCTGCTGAAGTTCGCAAAGCTATTAAAGAGTGGGAGATAGATACTGTTGTTATTGGTATCCCTCTTGGTGGCAGTAGCGAAGATGAGATGCGAAGAAGAATCGAGCATTTTATGAACCTTGTAGATTTTAAGGGCGAGATTTTTTACCAAGATGAGGCTGGAAGTTCACTTGAAGCTGAGAGCCTGATGAAAGGTGAAATAAAATACATTAGAGATGGAAGGATAGACTCTATCTCTGCTATGATAATTTTACAACGCTATCTCTATAAGAAAAAACAGCAAAAATGAGACTACAAGGTTTAGATATCTTTCGTGGTGTAGCTATTGTCCTTATGGTTATCTTTCACTTTTGTTTTGATTTAAAACATTTTGGATATGCTGATTTTGATTTAAAACATGATGATTTTTGGAGATACTTTCGTTATCTGATAGTGAGTATGTTTATATTTTCAGCAGGGATTAGTACACAGCTGACACATGAAAATGGTATAAATAAAAAAAAGTTAGTTAAAAAAGTTTTGATATTAAGTATAGCCTCTTTAGGTGTGAGCCTTGGAAGTTATACACAATTTCCAGCTACATGGATATACTTTGGAGTACTGCATTTCTTTCTTATTGTTACAGTAATGAGCTTACCTCTGTTAAAATCACCAAAAATATCTCTATTCTTAGCAATACTTATCATCCTTGGGTACAACATGTCGTGGATAAATATGCACTGGTTATATAATTTTTTACAAAAACCTTTCTATTTACCCATAGGTTATACGCAAGACTTAATCAGTATAATCCCATGGTTCAGTGCTTATCTTTTTGGTATTGTTTTTGCATATTATAGAATTCATAATAGATTATTTCAGCTTAGAATATTTAAAACTAAACATATAGTAAATAACACTTTGTCTTTTTTTGGAAGACATTCTTTTGTGATATATTTATCACATCAAATAGCTTTATTTTCTTTATTTTACTGTATGAAAATTATTCTCTAAGCAGTTTAAGACTATTGACTAGAGTTTATGGTAGAATAAAAAATGATAAATTTAACATTTGATTTTATTAAGCCAGCAGAAATATTAAATAAGTTAAATGTTGAATCAATTGATTCATCTCAAACACTCATACAACTATTTTGTACAACGACAAATTTTCAAGAGTTAAAAGAGATTCAGACTTTTTTTTCCAATACTTTTCCCAACTCTATTATAATAGGTACAACTACTGATGGAATCATTAACAAGACACAAGTCTATATAGAAAAAACCAATATAGTTACATTTACAAAATTCAACCAAACAGTATTAAAGTCGATACTTGTCTTACATGAAAATGCACTTAATGCTAGCTATGATACCGGTATACTCATGGGGCAAAGTTTAATTGAAAATGAAACAAAACTAATTATAAGTTTTACTGACGGATTACATACAAATGGAGAAGAATTTGCCAAAGGTATTAGCCATGTGTCTTCTAGTGTAATTCTTTCAGGTGGGCTTGCAGGAGACAACGGTAAACTTTTTAAAACGTATGTTTTTACGAATAAGGAGATTACAGATAAAGGTGCAGTTGGGGTCTCTTTGAGTTCCAAAACATTAAATATTACAACGGACTATTCCTTTGATTGGTTACCTGTTGGAAAAGAGCTAAAAGTAACAAAATCAATACACAATCGCGTGTATGAAATAGATGGAATTAGTACAGTTGATATATATGCAAAATATATGGGTAAAGAATTAGCAGCAAGGCTCCCACAAATTGGTATAGAATTTCCTTTAATTTTTAAAGTAGATGATGTCTTAATTGGACGTGCCGTGTTGCTAAAACATGATGATGGTTCATTGACTTTTGCTGGAAACATTAAAGAAGGGACAAAGGTTCGTTTTGGGGTTGGAGAGATAGGTGAAATTTTAAAAAATAGTAATTATAAAACGAAAAAAATCCTTAATAAGCTTGAGTATAAACCTGAGGCTGTATTTATTTATTCATGCATGGCAAGACGACGTTTTTTAAAAGAGTATATGAGCGATGAACTCAAAAATCTTTCAAGTATTGGAAGTGTTTCTGGATTTTTTACATACGGAGAATTTTATCATCAGGATAAGTGCAATCAACTTCTTAATGAAACAACGACAATGTTAATTTTAAGTGAGGATACTTCTTCCTCTCCTGTTTTAGATAATACGGAGTATTTTGAGCAACAGGAATTTAATATAGATGCACATCATGTAATGGCACACTTAGCAAATGCTGTATCCGTTGAACTAGAAGAACTAAACTCTAATTTAGAAATGAAGATACAAGAGAGTGCAGATTATATTTACAAGCAAGCATATTATGATAAGTTGACTGGTTTACCTAATAGACTTAGTTTGATAAAAAAACTTAATACGAATTTGGGTAAAATGCTTATTCTAGTAAATATAGATGACTTTACAATGATAAATGACTTTTATGGACATGAGATTGGCGATGAAGTACTTAAAAAACTAGCTTTTATACTGCAAATGTTAGGAAAGGAAGAAGATGCAGAAGTTTTTAAACTCCCTTCTGACGAGTTTGCTATTATCGTCAAAGTAGCATCAAATACCCAAGCAATTCATGAAAAAATTAGAAACTGTATTAGAGTTATAGAATCAGAAGATTTTTTTGTTGCTAATGGACACCTGGCACACGTGTCAGTAACGGTTTCTGCTGCATTAATTAATGATAAAAAAACTGGTTTAGTAAATGCAGACATGACATTGAAATTAGCTAAACGCTCTGGTAATGAGTACCTAGTGTTTAATGAAGATTTACAACTTGCGAGACAATATGAGTCAAATATTAACATGGCAAACACAATAAAACATGCAATGCTCAGCGATAGAATATTCCCATATTTTCAACCTATCGTAGATGTTAAAACAAACAAAGTGGCAAAATATGAAGCTTTAGTGCGCTTAGTTAATGATGAAGGTGCACTCCTCTCACCATTTTCATTTTTAGATGTTAGTAGAAAGATAAAACTTTATCCTCAGATAACTGAAATTATGATAGAAAAATCATTTAGTTATTTTAAAAAGAATAGACTTGACTTTAGTGTTAACCTCTCTTTTAGTGATATCACAAATAACCAAACAAGACAATTTATTTTTGATAAGATTAAAGAGTACAGTATCGCTTCACAGCTTACCATTGAGATTTTAGAAACTCAAGAAAATGATAATGCAGAACTTGTTACCAAATTTATAGAAAATATTTATATATTAGGTGCATCTATAGCTATTGATGATTTTGGTTCGGGATTTGCAAATTTTGAGCATATGACAACTATGCGTTCAGATATTATGAAAATAGATGGAAGTTTGATAAAAAATATAGATACAGATCAAAATGCTAGACTTGTTGTTGAAACGATTATTGTATTTGCTAAAAAACTTGGTAAAAAAATTGTTGCAGAATTTGTACATAATGAAGCCGTATACAAAGTAGTCGAAGAGTTAGGTATTGACTATGCACAAGGGTATTACTTAGGTAAACCCGAGGCAGAAGTACTTGAAGAGTTTATTTTCCCAGTATAAAGAGGTTGTTGCTCTGGTTTGTTGCATCAGTGAAACGCTCTTTTAATTCTCTATCAAATGTGAGTATAAAAACATTTGCATTTGTGATTTTTGCATCTATGAATTTTCCTAAAAGAACATCATCTGCTACATCTTTTCCATGGTCACATTTTATAAAGTTAAAAGAGTTAAGCGTTTTACCATAGTCATAAAGGTTTGCTTCCCATTCTGCACGTTTAAGGTACAAAGAGTCAGGGTTTGCAGCCATGTAGATAAAGTCATCATCTATCTCGTACTTATCTATAATGTCATTAAAAATAGAACTTATGCTTGAAAAGTTTTCGATATCCCAAAAAAGATAGTTTGCATTAGTCTTACTTCGATGCTTTTTGTTGATAAGTTTGAGTCGTTTTGTAATGTTAAAACTAGTATGAGCACTGTCATTTGTAAAGAGAATAGCATTCTTAACTTTGAGAGCATCGTCAGTGTTAAAATCTAAAATCTCTCCCATTTGGATGTAAAGTTCTAAGTTTTCTAGTTCTGTTTCTGATGAGCCTTTTTGATAGCGCTTAAGCTTTGCTAACTTTGCTTTTGAGAAGAGAATGTTTACACACATCTTCTCGTGGTTTGCATAGGCCTGTTTTGTACGAAAAAAGACATTTTTTGCTTCTGTATTGTCTGGTAGTATGACACTACCTCGGTATTTATGCTCTATACTTATTTGTTGTTTATGTAGTGACATTGAGAAAACTGTTCCACCTATACCTTGAAGTTCAAGGGAAATTTTCAAGTATTATACATGGATGAGATTAAATATATAAAGCAAGGAAAAAATATAAGGAAAAACTAATGAAAGTTTTACATATAATTGGCTATAATGCCACAAAATTTTTAAGACAAAGTTCTTAATTTACTCAAGGAAATACAATGGCATTAAATGTTTATTATGACAAAGACACTAGTTTAGACCTTATCAAAAGCAAAGTAGTTGCAATGATTGGTTTTGGTTCTCAAGGACACGCACACGCAGAAAACTTAAGAGATAGTGGAGTTAGCGTTGTTGTAGGTCTTCGTAAGAATGGTGCTTCATGGGCTAAAGCTGAAGCGAAAAACTTTGAGACTTTAACTGTTGCAGAGGCTACTGCTAAAGCGGATGTTATTATGATTCTTTTACCAGATGAAAATCAAAAAGAAATTTACGAAGCAGAGATAGCTCCTAACCTTAAAGATGGTGCAACTATTGCTTTTGGTCACGGTTTTAACATCCACTATGGTCGTGTTAATCCAGCTGCTAACATCAATGTTACTATGATTGCTCCTAAAGCTCCAGGACACACAGTCCGTTCTGAGTTTGTTCGTGGTGGTGGTATTCCTGACCTTATCGCTGTTGGTCAGAATCCTTCAGGAAACACTAAAGAGTTAGCTCTTTCTTATGCATCTGCAATAGGTGGTGGTCGTACTGCTATCATCGAGACAACTTTCAAAGACGAAACAGAAACTGACCTTTTTGGAGAGCAAGCTGTTCTTTGTGGTGGTGTAACTTCTTTAGTTCAAGCTGGATTTGAGACTTTAACTGAAGCTGGATATGCTCCAGAGTTAGCTTACTTTGAGTGTCTTCACGAACTTAAACTAATCGTTGACTTAATGTTTGAGGGTGGTATCGCAGATATGCGTTACTCAATCTCTAACACTGCTGAGTATGGTGACTATGTTTCTGGTAAGCGTGTTATCAACGACGAGTCTAAGCAAGCTATGCGTGACATCCTTACTGAAATTCAAGATGGTCGTTTTGCAAAAGACTTCATCCTTGAAGGTCAAGCAGGTTACCCTCGTATGAACGCTGAGCGTACTAACGATCAAGAAAAACTAATTACTAAAACAGGTAATCAACTTCGTGAGATGATGCCATGGATTGGTAAGTCTAAGATAGTTAATCAAGATACTAACTAGTATTTTTCATTTCTTGTACCCCACTTTCGCTTTAGCGACGGGGGTATCGGCATTTAGTGCCAGATGTCTTTGGATGATTTACTCAGTCACTCACTCGCATAAGCTCCTTCCTAAAAACATCCAAATCTAACACCCATAAATAAAAATCCAAAGTTTTTACACTAGATAGATATTTTTCTTTTTTTTAATTATAAATTGCTATACTTCTCTTATGAAAAAAAGAATCTTTGTAACTGCAACAAATACAGACATTGGTAAAACATACACAACTTTAAAGCTCATGGAGACTTATGCTTCAAAGGGTATAGCTGTTGGGGTTATTAAACTCATTGAAACAGGTGTAAAAGATGGTCTTTATCCTGATGGTGACTTACTTTTAAAAAAACTCAAAGAGTGCAACGGTGCTTGCAAAGAGTTTACTATAGAAGATGTTGTTCCTATCTCTTATGAACTTCCTGCTGCTCCTTTTATCGCTTCGCAAGGAAAGGCACTTGATTTTACTCTTTTAAACAATGCCATCGACAAACAAGAAAAAGTGTGTGATATCCTTATAATAGAAGGGGCTGGCGGGCTACTCGTTCCAGTAGATGGAAACTTTATGATGATAGATTTAATACCATTTTTTAATGCAGTAGGACTTCTTGTAACACACTGTGCACTTGGATGCATTAATGATAGTATGCTCTCTTTAGGAGCACTTCAAAGTAGGAACATTGATGCGATGATGGTCTTTAATCAAAGAGAAGAAGATGGTGATTTTACTACTATAAGTCAGCCATATTTTTCAAGCAAAGATATAGAAATCCTAAAAGTAGATGATGACATTGACACAATCTGCGATGTCTTGTATAATCTCTAAAATGTTTATAAAGGAAACTTCATGGCACATATGATTCGTACTGATGACTTTAGCATAGAAGAGATACACGAGATACTACTCGATGCAAAAAAGTTTAGTGATGGTCATTTTGATAGAATCCTTCATGATAAACTTATAATTACTCTCTTTTTTGAAAACTCTACACGAACAAAAAGCTCTTTTGAGATAGCAGCTAAAAGACTTGGTGCTGAAATAGTTCACTTAGATGTAGCACAAAGTTCAACTAAAAAAGGTGAGACTTTAGTAGATACGGCTATGAACCTAGATGCTATGGGCCCGCATGCCATCATCGTCCGTCATCAAAATGCTGGTGTGCCAAAGATACTTTCAAAACACACAAACGCAAGCATACTAAACGCAGGTGATGGTGCTCATGCACACCCTTCTCAAGCACTCCTTGATTTATATACTCTTAAAGAGCATTTTGGAGACTTAAAGGGTAAAAAGATAGCGATAGTTGGAGATATTAAAAACTCTCGTGTAGCTAACTCAAACATAGAACTGCTCTCTAGGTTTGGTATGGAAGTGATTCTCGTTGCTCCTCCACATTTTCTACCAAAGACTTCACTGCGTTGGACACATTTTTTAAGTGAGATTATAGATGAAGTTGATGCAATTATGAGTCTTAGAACACAGACTGAACGCCACTCTTCTCAGAGCTATGCCTCTCTCAAAGACTATGCAAGTGACTTTTGTATAACGGAGGAGCTACTCGGGAGTAGAGATATAGTACTGCTTCATCCTGGTCCTGTTCATAGAAACATAGATATAACAGATGCACTACTTGATGATAAGCGCTGTAAGATTTTAGACCAAGTAACAAATGGTGTAAATATTCGTATGGCAATTCTAAAGAAACTTATAGCCTAAAGCAAATGGATGTAGAATTTTTAAACTCTCTTG
>NZ_JAEMVD010000059.1 GCF_029215975.1 Sulfurimonas sp. SAG-AH-194-C20 | reverse complement strand
AGTTACTGACAGAAGATAATCTTACTATAAAAAGACCTGGTAATGGGATAAGTCCTATGAGATGGGATGAGATAGTTGGGAGTGTGGCTCAGAGAGATTATGATGTGGATGAGTTGATATGACTAAAAGAAAAATATGCGTAGTAACTGGTACAAGAGCAGAGTATGGCTTGCTTTATTGGCTTATGAAAGAGATAGAGCAAGATGATGCACTAGAGTTACAACTCATAGTGACTGGTATGCACCTAAGCCCTGAATTTGGTTTAACGTACGAAACCATAGAAGAAGAGTTCAAGATAGATAAGAAAATAGAGATGCTCCTCTCCTCTGATACGGCAGTAGGAATTTCAAAGTCGATGGGACTTGCTCAAATCTCTTTTGCTGAGACTTATGAGGAGTTACAGCCTGATATGCTTGTAGTTCTTGGCGATAGATATGAGATGTTTTCTGCTGTGAGTGCTGCTATGATTTCTCGTGTACCTATAGCACATCTTCATGGTGGAGAGACAACAGAGGGGGCTTTTGATGAGTCTATCCGCCACTCCATAACGAAAATGAGCCATTTACATTTCACGGCAACTGATGAGTATAAAAAAAGAGTTATTCAGCTTGGGGAACAACCTGAAAGAGTTTTTAATGTCGGTGGCATGGGTATAGAAAACATTAAGCGCTTAAAACTTCTTAGTAGAGACGAGTTTGAAAAATCTATAGAATTTACACTTGGAAAGAGAAATCTTTTAGTAACATTTCATCCTGTAACACTAGAGAATTCTACAGCAAAACAGCAGTTTACTAACTTACTCAAAGCACTAGATACTCAAGAAGATACAAAGATAATCTTCACAAAAGCAAATAGTGATACCGATGGGCGAATCATAAATGCTATGGTAGATGAGTATGTAGCAAAAAATTCAGATAAATCTATAGCCTTTACATCTCTTGGACAGCTCCGTTACCTGAGTGCATTACAGTATGTCGATGCAATGGTGGGAAATAGTTCAAGTGGTTTAGCAGAGGCTCCTAGTTTTGAGGTAGGTACTATAAACATCGGAGATAGACAAAAGGGACGAATAATGGCTTCTAGTATCATAAACTGTGACAATGAAACAGACTCTATTTTAAAAGCTTTTGAATATCTTTATAGTGATAAATTTAAAGAGATACTAAAAACTACACAAAACCCTTATGGTAATGGAATGGCAAGCGCAAAGATAATTAAAATAATAAAAAATATCAAAATAGATGGTATGTTAAAAAAATCTTTTTATAACTTAAAGGAAATTAGTTAATGACAAACATCCAAAACATAAAACTAAGTAAAAATGCAAGTATAAGAGAAGCTCTTGAGATAATAGACACTGGAGCAGTTAAGTTTGCTATAGTTGTTGATGAAGATGGTAGACTAATAGGCTCTATAACTGATGGAGATATTCGTCGTGCTATTCTTTCTGGAAAGAGTTTAAAAGAGAGTATTTCTAATGTTTACTCTAGAGACCCTGTCACTGTTAGTATAAATGATTCTAAAGAAGAGATAATAACACTATGTACAAGTAAAACAATTTACCAGATTCCTGTAGTAGATGAAAATAACAGGGTTGTTAGTATAGCTATACTTGATGAACTTTTAAAGCCAGAGTATCATAAAAATAAAGTTGTCTTAATGGTAGGTGGCTTAGGTACACGACTCAGGCCACTAACTGACACTACTCCAAAACCAATGCTTCCCGTAGGTGGAAAACCGATACTTCAAACCATAGTCGAGAAGTTTGTGAAGTATGGTTTTACTAACATTATTATGTGCATAGGGTATAAGTCTCACATCATTCAAGACTTCTTTGAAGATGGGAGTAAGTTTGGAGCAAACATAGAGTACATACTAGAAGATAAACGCATGGGAACTGCTGGAGCATTAAGTCTTTTAAATGATGTACAGAAATCAAAAGAGCCATTTTTTGTGATGAATGGAGACCTGCTTACAAATGTAAACTTTGAAAATCTTTTAGAATACCACTTGCAAAATGATTCTATGGCTACTATGTGTGTAAGAGAGTATGATTTTCAAGTACCCTATGGGGTTGTTAAAGTGAATAATGGAAAAATTACATCCATAGAAGAGAAACCAGTACATAAGTTTTTTGTAAGTGCTGGCATCTATATGCTCAGTCCTAAGTGCATAGAAATGATACCTCAAGATGAGTTTTATGATATGCCAACACTTTTTGAAAAGTTGATAGATATGAATGAAAATACAGTCTCTTTTCCATTAAGAGAGTATTGGTTAGACATTGGTCGTATGGATGAGTACGAGAAGGCAAATAGAGAGTATGGAGAGGTGTTTTAGCTGTGAAGACATTACTCATAGGTTATGGTTCTATCGGCAAACGCCATGAAGAGGTACTTTTAGATTTAGGTCATGCCATAGATATAATTTCAAGTCAAGAGATACGAGAAAAAACTGTTTATAAAAACTTATCGGATGTAAAAGATTTGAAAAGTTATGATTATTATGTGATTGCATCACCGACATATAAGCATTATGAGCAACTAAAATACTTAGAATCAGAAGTAGCTAAAAAAACTATCTTTTGTGAAAAACCACTTTTTGAAGAGCATAAGACTTTAGAAGTAAGTAACAATAGTGTTTATGTGGGGTATGTTCTGCGGTTCCATCCTCTTTTGGAAAAATTAAAAATGATGTTAAAAAAAGAAAAAATCTTAAGTATCAATGTAAACAGTGGGCAGTACCTTCCTACATGGAGAGTTGGTAGTGACTATAGAGATTCTTACAGTGCTAAAAAATCTGAGGGTGGTGGAGTACTCCTTGATTTGAGTCATGAGATAGATTACATGCAGTGGTTATGTGGTACGATAGTTGAGTTAAAGAGTTATCAAGTGAAGATTTCAGATCTGGAAATTGACTCGGATGATATGACTACTTTTATTGGTAAAACTCTCAGTGGTATTTTGGTTAATCTCTCGGTTGATTATATAAGTAAGATAGTACATAGAGAAATTATTTTGCATACTGTGAACTTTACATATATACTAGACTTTATAAACAATACTTTACAAGTAAAAGATAAAAGTGGGAATGAAGAGTTGTTTGAAAGTAAAAATTTAGAGAGAAATGAGATGTTTACAAATATGCACAAAGCGATTATGGCTAAGAAACAAAATGTTTGCACATATTCTGATGGTGTTAATGTTATGAAGACGATTTTAAAAATACAGGAGCAAAATAATGAGTAATGTACTGTGTACAATCTGTGCAAGAGGTGGCTCCAAGGGAGTGAAAAATAAAAATATCAAATTCATTAATGGTAAACCTCTCATAGCCTATACCATAGAACAAGCACAAGCTTCAAAACTCTTTGATCACATAGTCATAAGTACTGACTCGGATGATATTGCTAACATTGCAAAAGAGTATGGAGCTGAAGTTTTTTTTCAACGCAGTGCAGAGATGGCAAGTGATAGTGCTGGAAAACTTGATGTTATCAGAGATGCTTTTGTAAGAAGTGAAGAGTACTACAAGAAAAAGTATGATTTTCTTATAGATTTGGATGCCACAGCGCCTCTTCGTAATGTTGATGATATACTGAACTCATTTACTCAGTTTAAAGAACATAACAACTCTAACTTAATTACAGCAGCACCTTCACGAAGAAGTCCATACTTTAATCTTGTAGAAGTAGATAAAGAAGGAAAAGTAACACTCTCAAAACAGTTGGATATTGCAGTTGTAAGACGTCAAGATGTACCTAAAAGTTATGATATGAATGCTTCAATTTACATCTGGAAACGCGAGAGTATATTAAATGATAAAACACTTTTTTTAGAAAATACTGGACTCTATGTGATGCCAGAAGAGAGATCTATAGACATAGACTCTCCTCTTGATTATAAGTTTGTTGAATTACTAATGAAGGAAAATAATGCTTAAAAAAAAGATAGTAGTTATAACGGGTGGAGCTGGTCTTATAGGTCAGGAGTTTGTAAAGGCAGTTGTAGAGCAAAATGGCATCGCTATAATCGCTGATATAAACAAAGAAGTGGGAAAAAAAGTTAAAAAAGAGTTGTCAAAAGAGCTGAAAACTAAGAATATTGACTTTATTAAATTAGACATAACTTCAAAATCTTCTTTAAAAAAATGTATAAATAAACTAGACAAGAAGTATGGAAAAATCGATGCCTTAGTGAATAATGCATACCCTAGAAATAAAAACTATGCGAGACACTTTTTTGATGTAGAGTATAGTGACTTTGTAGAAAACTTAGGTCTTAATCTTGGTGGATACTTTACAACTTCTCAGCAATTTGCTTTATACTTTCAACAACAAAAACATGGTAATATAATAAATATATCGTCTATCTATGGAATAGTTGCTCCCAAGTTCGAAGTTTACGAGGGCACAAGGATGACTATGCCAGTCGAGTATGCTGCAATAAAGTCAGGATTGATACATCTCACTAAGTATATGGCAAAGTATTTTAAAGGTCTCAATATACGAGTAAATACATTAAGCCCTGGTGGTATAATGGATGGACAAAATAAGATGTTTTTAGAGAAGTATAAAGATGTGTGTTTAAACAAAGGTATGCTTGATAAAAGTGACTTGAAAGGTACATTAGTTTATCTGCTTAGTGATATGAGTAAGTATGTTAATGGACAGAATATTGTTGTAGATGATGGGTTTAGTATATAAATTAATGGAGAGTAAATAATGAGTAATAAAAAAATATTTTGGTGTAAAAATTGTTTAAATATGTCGACACGACCTAGAATAGCCTTTGATGAGAGAGGTTTTTGTAATGCTTGTCAATGGAAGGAAGAAAAAGATAAGATGGACTGGGAGCCGAGAAAAAAAGAGTTAGTATCTCTTTTGGATAAATACCGTTCTACAAATGGAAATTTTGACTGTATAGTTCCGGTAAGTGGTGGAAAAGATGGTTCTTATGTGGCACATCAGCTTAAACATAAGTATGGTATGAATCCACTAGCAATTACAGTTAAACCAGCTCTCTCATTAGAAATAGGTGATCAAAACCTAGTGAATTTTATTCAGTCTGGGTATAACCACATTCATATTTCTTGTAACCCTATAGTTCTAGATAGATTAAATAAATATGGTTTTATTGAAAAAGGTTTTCCTTACTACGGCTGGTTGATTGCTATTATGACAGCTGTCATTAAAACAGCAACAAACTTTAAGATACCTCTTATCTTTTATGGAGAAGATGGAGAGATAGAGTATGGTGGTTCAACAGAGAGCAAAAATAAAGCCCTTTATGATATAGAATATATGAAAAGAGTTTACCTTGAGGGTGGGCATGAAAAAGTTTTTGATAGAATAAAAGCTGATGGAGATATTAGTGAAGCAGATTTAGCATTTTTTAAATTTCCAACAGAAGAAGAGATTTCTGAAGTAGGATTATCGTTTACTCATTTTTCTTATTTTGAAGCATGGGATTCTTATAGAAACTATGTCGTTGCGAAAGAGCATTGTGGACTCATAGAGAAAGAAGATGGCAATCATGATACATTTACTAATTTTTCACAAAATGATCAGGCACTTTATGCACTCCATGCTTATCTAATGTACTTAAAATTTGGTTTTGGAAGAGCCACTCAAGATGCAGGAATTGAAATTAGAAGAGGTTCTATGACTAGAGACCAAGCACTAAACCTTGTGAAGATGTATGATAATGCTTATCCTTATGATTTGATAGATACATATCTAGAGTACTATGATATGACAAAAGAGGAGTTTGATGTAGTGTTAGATGGTTATGCAAATAAAGATTTATTTGAAAAGATAGATGGTATTTGGGAACCTAAGTTTGAAGTTGGAGTTGATTTTAGTATATGAAAGTAGTAATTGTTGACTATGGCATGGGTAATATCAAGTCTATTGTAAGTGCTTTAAAGTATCTTGGTATAAAAGATATAATATTGTCAAAGAATAAGGAAGATATATCTAATGCAGACAAGTTAATATTACCAGGTGTTGGATCTTTCGCAAAAGCTATACAAAATATTAAAAAGTTAAAACTAGATGAAGTTTTGAAAGAAGAAGTTATAGTCAATACAAAGCCTATACTTGGTATTTGTTTAGGAATGCAACTTATGACACAATCAAGTGATGAAGATGGATTAAACGATGGATTAGGCTTTATAGAAGCCAATGTGAG
>NZ_JAEMVD010000058.1 GCF_029215975.1 Sulfurimonas sp. SAG-AH-194-C20 | reverse complement strand
GGATTCATCGTTATTAATGAGTATGAGAAGACTGCTTATATTAGACAAGAAGCTGACACTACATCTGGTGAAGTAACCATTAGAGAAGACATGTACAGCTTTATCGTTATGATTAAAGAGTGGTTAGCTAAAGAAGGATTTACAGTAGTCACCAAGGCGAGAACCAATGGTGTCGTAAGTGTTTTTCTAGCACTCGATTCAGAAGTCCCTTATACTGCATCAAAAGATACTGAGTATGAGGCACTACTTGAAGTGGCTACATTGTTTGCCCATAGTTCTAATTCTTTAGAAGGAACGCTATGAAAGTAATTGATGAAACTATAACGACACTGCAGGAGTCAATAGTCACAGAGGTGGAAAAGTGGGAAGACAGCCCATCCATTGACTTTTTGGCGATATCTTCTCATTTTGATAAGTCATGTCTCATGCTAACTATACACCTAATCAATGGAGCAGATGAACATGAGGTCTGCTTTTACGTGATTGGCTCACATGATGGAGAAGGGTTAGTCTTTTCTAAGGATTATCATCTTATGCAGGACACGAGAAGATTAATCCCTTTAACTCGTGAAAAAATTCTCGAAGCATGTCTTCTTGAAGCTTTTAATAATGGTGGGGATTTCAAGGTCATAAGAAACCATAGGGAGGATTAACTTCCTCTCTGTAAAGATTCCTTCTCAATGGTTCATTCTGAAATTTGGACACTTCAAAACTATAACCCCTCAAAAACATATCGTCACCTTGACAAAAACTGGGAAAGAGAAAATAATGAATTTAGAGAATTACATAGGTCTAATCGACCAATCAGACAACACGATGAAGAGTACAGACTTGCATAAGTTTGTATATGAGGCTACTGGAAAGTATGAAGACATGAGGTCTTTTCATAAAAAATTAAAAACTGTATTGTTTGATACAGAAACACCTACAGATGCCCAAATCTCGGATGGGGTGAGATTCGCCCCATCTCTTGACACTAGAGGCTACATTAAATATTTCACCCTAACAGAAGTAGAATGTAACATGATTATGGCTTCAGCAGATGTTCGACATTTACGTTTTATGGCAGAGGTTTTTGTTAAGGCAAAAGAGATATTTGAGGGCAAACAAAATACCCCTTCACTCCCCCAAACATATTTGGAAGCAATCAACAACACAAGCTATAAAAACAGAAAGGTAGCATAATGGAATTACAAATATTCAAAAGAAAAGGTCACGAGTTAAGAGGTTTTATGGTTGATAATGAACCATATTTTGTAGCAAAAGATGCTGCGTTGGCACTTGGTTATGAAAATCCAAGAGAAGCAATAAGAGAGCATGTAAGAGAAAAACACCGAGTAAACGCAGGTTCTATGGGGGGGAGCGATTCGCTCCCCCTACAAAAACAAACGATTATCATCAAAGAAGCTGGATTATATTCTCTCATTATGAGAAGTAAACTAAAAGAAGCAGAAGAGTTCCAAGATTGGGTAATAGAAGATGTTTTACCTTCTATTCGTAAGACTGGTTCATATAGTGCTAAACAAAATGTTCCTGCACTCCCACAAACTTTTGCTGAAGCTTTACTGTTAGCAGGTAGGCTAGAAGAAGAAAAAGAGAAAGCACTAGCCTTAGTAGGAGAAAAAGAGAAAGTAATTGAAAAGAAAGATAACTTTTTAAAAACCATTGTTCATGCTAAGAATACATACACAGCTACAGAGGTAGCTCAAACAGTTGGCATATCAGCCGTAGAGTTCAACAAGACTTTAGTAGATGCGAAGATTCTTAGAAAAGTCGGTGGCGTTTATGTACTGTATGCTAAGTATAATGGGTATGAGTTAATAGAGATTAAAGAGACAGCTCCAGATGATGATGGAAGAACGTTTAAGTCTCTTAAGTGGACTGCTAAGGGTAAAGGGTGGATTAAGAGTAATTGGAAGAGTATCCTTGACCGAGCTGGGAAGAAAGCTGCAACCTCATCAGCAGATGTAGCACTACCAACAGTGCCAACCAAAAGGAAGAAGTAATATGCCACATAAACAAGAGGAGAAGATTCAAGAGACATGTGGTAGGAAGGCTTGTTCGGAGAGAAGTCTATCTCATTGGAATAAAACTACGATGAGGTGGTATTGCTTTGAATGTGCAAATAAAATCAATGAGGGGTCAGAGGGGTATGACTGGCATCCGTTGTGTGTTGACAAGAGAAGTGTTATGCAAAAGGGGTCAGACTAATGTTGTATTATGTGATTAAAGGTGAAGTTGCAAGAATACCAGGTCCAGACTTTGCCACCATAAGAAGGTAAGATGCCTATGTATTTTTAATATAATGTTTCAAATATAAGTTGTTTTATTTTTGATATAATGATGTACATATACACACAAAAGGAATCACTATGAGTAAACTGCTTAAGTTTTCAAAAGAACACGAGAAGAAAGAGGAACGGAGTTTAACATCACGGATTTTGACTGGAGCTAGCATTGGTTCTGGTTTGGGAGGATTGAGCTTTATGGGGGAAAGAATAGCTAAGGAAAAAGCCTTCAAGAAATTAGTTTCTGAAGGCATAAGTGATGAGCAGAGAAAAGTACTAATAAATAGTCACAATAGAACTGCTAAAATTGGAGGAGGTCTTATTCTTGGGAGCATTGGTTTAGGGACTGTCAATAATTTGATAAATAAAAAACGTAGCGATAAGCCTGATAATAAATTAGCTAAGACGGCAATGGAACACGTAGGTCTTGCAGCAGCAGAAAAGGCTCTAGCTGTAGGAGAAAAGAAGAAGCTTCCAGGTAGACAACTTAAGGTCCTGAGAAAACAAGTAAGCCAAGAGAAAAAGAAGATAGGGGCTACCCCTACTAAACAAGCCACACATCCTAGTGCCTTTAGTACAATAAAAAACAAGCAAACTTTTCTCCACCCTAGTGCATCCTTGCACAACTCGGTAGAATCTAATCAAAAAGCAAGAACCAAGTCAGCATTAAGGAAAGACAAAGCTATGAAATCTAATGCTTTTAGCTTAATAGATACCAAGAGAACTATTGATGAACCAAGCAAGGCTGTCCATAATTATGCAGAGTCTTCACAAAGAAAGAGAACCGAAGATGGAATAGCTTCTTTAAGGAGAGAGAAGGATAGAGTAGCAGCTGACGCAAGGAGAGAGAAGGATAGAGTAGTAGCTGACGCAAGGAGAGAGAAGGATAGAGTAGCAGCTGACTCAGATACACCGAAGACGCAGTCCAAACTTAGAGGAATCACAAAAGGTAAAATTCTGGCAGGTATAGGGTTAGCAGGTGCAGGGGCAGGTATTTATGCTTACAATAAAAAAGATAAAGGGAATAAATAGCCCAACGTTAGATGGAGTATTGAAACGACATCAATACTCCATGGTTTTCGCCCTTCTTGTGTGATATAATGCTTAATAAATAAAAAGGACTACTTGTGAGCTACTTGAATAAGGTTTCAAAGAAAAAAGATGAGATTATTCTCTCAAAAGCAGAAAAAGAAAAAGAATATAAAGATGCAGTAGAGGGAAGAGGGTCTGCCTTAGCCACAGTTGCTGGAACAGGAGCTGGAATGTATGGAGTTGGACGTGCAGGTTCAGCTTATCTAAGAAAGAAGACAGAGGCTGATGGGAAATCTTTATCGAAAGAGCTTCTTGACGATAATCTTCATGGAAGACAATCTAAAATGACTGATGATAATGCTAAAACAGTAAAAGGGTTTGGAAGTAAAAGATTGGGTTCAACTGTTTTATCTTTGATGCATGGAAGTGGTAAGTATATAGGGGCTGTAGGTCTTGGGGCGTATGGAGTAGATAAGCTAACACAGCATTTCGACAAAAAGAACGAAGGACTCTTCGATAAAAAAACAACAACTGGAAAGAGAGATAAACATCTTGTTGGGACAGGAACAGCCCTATCTGCTGTTGGTGGACTAGGTGGGCTTTATCTTGCTAGAAAAGGTAGGAATGCTTTTATCCGAAAAGATTTCGACCTAGCAAATCCAGTTAAATCCTTTGAGGAGAGACAAGAAAAACTGAGAAAGCTTAAAAAAGAAGACCCTTTCCTTTCTAATGTTAGGGAGGAAAAACTGGAGAAGAGAAGACTTCGGGAGGATGCCAGAGATTATGCTAAGTATAAAGAAGAAACTAAGGATTTAACTTGGAAGGAAGCTCAACCCCTTAGCGATGCTAATTCTGAGCGTGACAATGCAAGATACAAAGCATACCATGCTCTTGGCAACAACCTTCGCCTTAGACAACGTGCTCATTCAGACGAACATTACAATGACCTCCCTCTTACTGACGAGATGACCAAGGGAATGGCTAATGTTACTGATGCAGAAAATGCAAAAACTGTGGCTGAATACATTAAAGCTAGGAAGCGTGTCCAAACAGAGACAGTAACAGACCTTGCTACTGCAGCCAAGGAAGCAGGGATGCAGAAGAGAGACCTTAGACTTACTGCAATTACCGAAGGTCTTAAAGCATCTGGAGGAGTAGGTGTGGCTGCTGGTCTAGGATTAGGTGTTGTCCCAGGAGCCAAGTCTTATAGCGACCGTATTAAAGACAAAAAAGAAGAAAAAAAGAAAAATAAAAATAAAAAGCTACAAAAGAAAGCTATTCTTGGGGCTGGAGCTATCCACCTCGGTCAGGCACAGTTGTATAAAGCATTAACAGAGACAAATATGGGAAGAAAGCATACAGCCCAATTCCTAAAGGATAGATTCACGGAGGGATATACGGGGAAAAGAGTAGGTAAGGAGAATGGCAAAGCATCTTCGGCTTTCGCTAAGACACTGAATTTTCTAAAGCAACCTGTAACTTTAAACGGTATCAGAAATACTAGCGTTCAAAGTAAGAGAAATACTATTAAGGCAAAGAGATTATCACAAGATGTAGGAAGAGGTGCAGCGTATCACCTGATGCCAGAGGCTGCAGTAGCTGCCAAAGAAGCAAGGCATATCGGGAAAAAGTTAAAAGATAGCGATGTTGACATTTCCAAGTTGACAAAAGCAGATAAAGACTTTATGACATCTTTGGCGAATGGAGATTTGAAAGCTGCCTCTTCTCATGCAGCAGAAGCACCAATGGCTATTGAGTTACTTGGGATTGCTCTTCCTAGTGTAGAACATCGGAGTCTTGTTAAGCTGATAGGTGAAGCATCCCTTCAAGGAGATGAAGCTGGAATGAAAGTTCTAAGTTCTGAATTCAAGAAAACAAGAATGCAACCAATAATGAAAGCCTTGTCAGATAGCTTCCACAAAGATGGAATCTCAAAAACAAATAAGACTAGAACATTGGAGTCTGCCAAAAAGGGAGAGGATATTGGATACAACTCTTCTCATGCTGTACTTGGTGTACTTGACCCAGCAACGGCTATATTGAATGGAACAAAAAGATATATGACTTCTGATAAGCTATCAAAAGAAAAAGTACCTGCAGCTGTAGCTAACATATATAATGGTGGTAAGAGTGCATTAAATATGGCATTCTCTACAGCTCCTGGACTATCAGGTAAAGCAAAGGGATACCTAGGCAAGGAATACAAGCAAGGTGCTTTAGGTTTTGTCAGTAAAAATACATGGTCTCCAGCCATATCGCAAGCTTCAGAGGATTCACATCGTTTAGCCTTAATGCAAAGAAAGTATTTAGAAGCTCTTCCCAAGACAGAAGAAACAACCTCGAAGTTAAAAAAGATTAAAGAGACAGGAAAGATGGTCTCTGAAAAAGGGAAGAGGTATTCACTTACCAATCCTATGGTAGAGGGCTATGAAGAACTAAAATCTAGTAAAGCTGGAAAATATGTTTCTAAGGCTCTAAATTCTGTTACGGAAGCATCCAAGACAGCACTTCACTATACCCCATACAGAGCAGTTTCAAATATCAAAAAGGATATTGGGAAAGCAACCAGTTCATTAGGAGAGGGAAATGCTAGTAAGCTAGTTTCATCTGCCATAAAAATGAGAAGCTCTAACCCAGACATTGTAGCCCAAGGGAGAAAAGAGATGGGAGAAGCCCAAAAGGCATCGGGGCGACATAGACAAGACGATTTAAATGAAGTGATTGATAATCTTACAGACAAAGGTCTTAAGGGTGTAGATAAAGCAGTAGAAGAAGCATCTCGTTTAAATGAACGATATAAAAGATGGGCTCTTCCAGGGACAGCTATCGGTGCAACGGCATTAACTGCACCTATGATATCTTCTTATTATGACAGGAACAAGAAGCCTTCTGGCAAAAACAATGGTAAACTTAAGAAAGATAAAGAGGTAGCCTAGGTAAGAGGGAGAGAGATTCTTTCCCCCTTTTGCTTATCTACAGATGAGACTTATTGCTTTTTGGAAGCTTGTCATTCTTAACGAAATACTCTATCGTTTCTTTAGAGAAAT
>NZ_JAEMVD010000057.1 GCF_029215975.1 Sulfurimonas sp. SAG-AH-194-C20 | reverse complement strand
ATAACGATAGCATTAGAGCGTCGTCTTGTTGCATTTGCTTTTTGGCTCACCATAGCAATTTTTTCACCTAAAAGTGAATTCATTAGAGTACTTTTTCCTGCGTTTGGACGCCCTATTAAAGAAACAAAACCAGCTCTTGTCATATAGTTACCTTATTAATATTTTTTATAAAATGTACCTTGAGAGGTCATCATCTTCAACCACTTCATCAAGTTTTTCATGTACAAGTTCTTTAGTAATTGAGAAAGTTGAACCTTTATGCTCATCTGCATCAAAACTCACCTCTTCGAGTATGTTCTCAAGTACTGTATGCAGTCGTCTTGCTCCGATGTCTTCCGTATTTTCATTTGCACGATGTGCTAATTTTGCTATAGCTCTTATTGCATCATCTTCAAATACCAACTTCATTTTCTCAACACCTAAAAGTGCGATGTACTGCTTTAAAAGAGAGTTTTGTGTTTGTGTAAGAATTTGATAAAGAGTCTCTTCTGTGAGAGATTCTAACTCAACACGTAGAGGAAAACGTCCTTGGAGTTCAGGGATTAAGTCACTTGGTTTACTCACATGAAATGCACCAGCTGCGATAAACAGAATATGGTCTGTGTTAATAGTTCCATACTTTGTTGAAACGCTAGAACCCTCTACTATAGGAAGTAAGTCACGCTGTACTCCTTCCTTTGAAGGGTCATTTCGTCCAGCAGACTTTTCACTTAGAGCGATTTTATCTATCTCATCGAGAAAAATTATTCCACCATTTTCAGCTCGACGAAGTGCTTCTACATTTATGCTTGCAGAGTCAAGGAGTTTATGTGCTGCTTCTTGACGAAGAAGAGATTTAGCGTCTTTTACACTTACTTCTTTTTTATTATCTTCTTTATTGATGCTTGCAAAAACTTTTGAAAAAGACTCTTGAACCTTTGCCATTTCAGGAGGAAGTCCACTATCATCAAACTCGATGTTGAGTTTTGCTAAATCGAGCTCAATAAGCTTATCATCCATCTCACCAGACTCAACTTTTTTCTCCATCGCTTCTAGGAGATATCTGTAATCATCTTTTTTACTCTCACTTGCAGATTCAGGAAGAGGGGGAAGTAGTTTTTCAACAATTTTATTTAAAACATAGTTATCTATCTTGTCTAAATTCTCTTCTTCTTTTTCTGCTTTTACTATACTTATAGAGTTTACAACTAAATCACGAATCATCGACTCTACATCACGACCAACAAAACCAACTTCAGTGTATTTAGATGCTTCAACTTTGATAAAAGGAACAGACATCATCTTTGCTAAACGCCGAGATATTTCAGTCTTTCCAACACCAGTTGAGCCTATCATAAGGATGTTCTTTGGCATGATTTCGTTTTGCATCTCTTCATCTAACTGCATACGACGGTAGCGAGTACGAAGTGCGAGTGCTATTGTCTTTTTAGCTGCATTTTGACCGATGACATACTGATCTAGATACTTTACAATCTCTTTAGGAGTTAAGTTCATCTTATTTACTCTCTAGTGTTAAAGTTTTAATGTTATGGTTTGTGTAGATACATAAGTCACCTGCGATATGAAGCGACTCTTTTACAAGTTCTTCAGGGTCAAGTGAAGTATGCTTTTTAAGAGCACGTGCAGCAGAGATAGCATAGTTGCCACCACTACCAATAGAAGCAATTTCACCATCTTCAGGTTCAACAACATCTCCATTACCAGTAAGGATAAAGATATGGTCATTATTTAAAACAATCATCATAGCTTCTAGGCGACGAAGTACTTTATCTTTTCTCCAAGCTTTAGAGAACTCAACAACGGACTTTAAAATATCCCCTTTTTTGTTATCTAAAAACTCTTCAAACATATCAAAAAGATTAAAAGCATCAGCAGTACTTCCAGCAAAACCAGCAAGGATTTTACCATGATGAAGTGTACGAATTTTTGTTGCGTTTCCTTTGAGAACTGAGTCTCCAAAAGTCACTTGACCATCTCCACCTATAACAGCTTTGTTTTTACTTTTGTATGCAAGTATGGTAGTAGCATCAAACATTAGTTTTACTTCTTGCCTTGAACATCTACATGTAGAGTTGCATGAATACCATGACCTAATTTAAGGTCTAAGTCATGCTCACCAATAGTTTTTATCACTTTTTTATCAGTAATATGCTTTTTGTCAATAGTAATACCGTGTTGCTCAAAAAGTGCATGTGCAACTTCATCTTTAGTGATAGAACCAAAAAGATGACCATTGTCACCCATCTTTTTAGTGATAATTACTTCAGCTTTTTCTAGTTTTACAGCATTTTCTTTTTGAAGAGCAATATCCGCAGCTAAATCAGCAGCAGCTTTTGCTTCATCCTCTTTATGTTGTGCTAAAATCTCAGGAGTTGCATGTTTTGCAAAACCTTTTCCTATTAAAAAGTTCTTGCCATAACCATCTTTAACTTCTTTAACTTCACCCGCTTTACCTAGACTTTTTACATCTTTTATTAAAAGTACTTTCATTATCTTTCAATTTCTCCACTATAAGAAACAATACCGTGTGTAAGGTTTCCAATATTTGTATAACCCAAATCAGGCATAATACGAGCAACATGAGCCGAACGGCTTCCAACATGGCAGTAAAGAATGATATTGTCTTCTTTACTTATTTTAGCCTCTTCAAGTGTCTGGTAAAAACTACTTGTAGGTACTAGTTCATCAGCACCTTTAATATGACCCATTTCCCATTCCATATGCTCTCTAACATCTACAAGTTTAAACTTTACCATGCCTAACTCTCTAGCTTCAAGTAGTGCTATCATCTCATCAGTAGCGATTTCATCTTTTTTTACAAGTGCTTCGCATGCTTCTTTAGATAAGCCACTCGAGTGAGTTGGAGTCTCTTTTGCAAGTCCGAGTTCTTCTCTCTTAGCAGCTGCAAACTCAGGAGTACAAAAGATTCCACAGTGGCAAGAACCAATTTCAGGAATCTCTTTCTCAATTGCAGGAGTACATGGACAAGTCCTGTTATCTACTGATTGAGGTTTTCCATCAACTTCTTCAACCATAAAACATGGACAAAAAAGTTTGTTGTACATCATCTTGTTACGAGCAAGACCCATCTGAACACCCTCGTTAACATCTTGTTGAGGGTTGTACTCCCAACCAAATTGCTTGATTACTTTATCTGTAAACTTAACTGTTTTTTCCATTCTATCTATGAACTCAGGTGAATTCATATCTATTTTAATCATACTCATTACTTAACTCCTCTCTTTTTTCCTGCGATTATTCTTCTAAGTGCATTTAATCGAATAAAGCCCTCTGCATCTTTTTGATTGTAAACTTCATCTTCTTCAAATGTTGAGTGCTCTTCTGAGTATAAAGACATGTCAGATTCACGTCCAACTACTTCAACATTTCCTTTGTAAAGTTTGAGTTTTACAGAGCCTTGAACATATTTTTGAGTGATGTCTATAGCTGCTTGCATCATTTCACGCTCTGGTGAGAACCAAAAACCATTATAAATTAGTTCAGCATACTTAGCAATCATGCCATCTTTCATATGTGCTTCTTCACGGTCAAGACAGATTGACTCAATAGCACGGTGAGCTTTGAGCATAATAGTTCCACCTGGTGTCTCATAACAACCACGAGCTTTCATACCAACAAAACGGTTTTCAACGATGTCAATACGCCCAATTCCATGTTTGTTACCATACTCATTTAAAGTTCTAAGAATAGTGGCCGGGCTCATCTCCTCACCGTTAATAGAGATTGGGTCTCCATTTTTATACTCAATAGTGATATACTCTTTCTCATCAGGAGCATTTTCAGGACTGACAGACCATAACCACATAGACTCTTCAGGCTCATTCATAGGGTTTTCTAAGTGAAGTCCTTCATAAGAGATATGTAAAAGATTCGCATCCATAGAGTAAGGACTAACAGTTGGATTACCCTCAGCATCTAAATGCTTTGCATCGATGTCTATTCCACGCTCTCTTGCATAAGAAAGAAGCTTTTCACGTGAGTTTAAGTCCCACTCTCTCCATGGTGCGATTACAGTTATGTCAGGGTTGAGTCCAAGGTAACCAAGCTCAAATCTTACTTGGTCATTTCCTTTTCCAGTTGCACCATGACTTACTGCATCAGCACCCATCTTTTTTGCTATCTCTATCTGCTTTAGTGCTATAAGCGGACGAGCGATAGAAGTACCTAAAAGATACTCTCCCTCATAAATAGCATTTGCTCTAAACATAGGAAATACATAATCTTTAACAAACTCTTCTTGAACATCTAAAATAAAAATATTTTCAGGTTTGATGCCATTGTCAAGAGCTTTTTGACGAGCAGGTTCAACCTCTTCACCTTGACCTAAATCTGCTGTAAAAGTGATAACTTCAGCCTTGTACTCTTCTTGTAGCCATTTTAATATAACACTAGTATCAAGTCCACCGGAGTATGCGAGGACTACTTTTTTTACTTCTTTCTTCATATGATAACCTTATAGTAGAGTAATAATTAACGCGATTATATCAAAAAGTATGTGAGATTATGCTTATAAAAGGAGAGTAGGATTAAAGGGTAAGAGTTTACCCTTTAGAATCAAATAAAATACCAGTAACTTCTTGCATCTTTGGAAGAAAATCTTGTGCTTGTTCTGCTGGGAATCGTCTTATGAGTTTGTTTGAATCTGATTCTCTAACAGAGACATAAAAAACATCTTGAGAATCAACACCAAATTTTAAATTTGTGCTAATTGGATTCATGGCTTTGTTGAGTTTTGCAACTAAATCCTTTACATCTTGTTCTGAGTTAATAGATGTATTTGCTGTTTTAGACTCTTGTTGCAATTCTTTTACAATATTTTCTTGTTTGGGTTGTGCTTGAACAACTTGTTCAACTGCTCTTCCCTGAGCTTCAGTTGTACTTGCCTGTGATTGTTGTTGTTTTGCTACATTTGCTATGCCATCCATGACGTGCTCCTTAACCTTTTGTAAGTATAGTAATTAGAGAGAATATCGACAGATTATTTTGAAACTTTAACGAAATTTTTACTTTTGTTCATATTTATCTTATTTTTTATGATAATCTTGCATTAATGAAAGAGTATATAAGCCTATTAAAATCACATCCAGTACTACTTAGACTCTCATCTATTCAACTTATTTCTTACTTTGGTGCATGGTTTTCTAATGTTGCGATTTACACACTTCTTTTAGAAATGGATGTAAGTGCTCAGGTTGTTGCGTTTGTCGCGATGTTACACTTCTTAGCAGGAGTTATTCAAGCACCGTTTTCAGGTGTAATCATAGATAGTTTAAGTCCAAAAAAACTTATGCTCTCACTAATTTACATTGAGATAGTTGCTACTTTTTGTCTTATACTTATCACACAAATCAGTGACTTATGGTTGTTGTATATACTCATCTTTTTAAAAATGGCAGCTGCTTCGTTTTACTTTACAACTGAGATGTCACTTTTACCTAAAATACTTGACGGAGATAAACTGCAGCGTGCAAATGAGATTCACTCTATTATCTGGTCACTCTCATATACTTTGGGTATGGCGATTAGTGGTTTTGTTGTGTATGCTCTTGGGGTGAAAGTTGCTTTTATTTTAGACGCTTTTATGTTTGTAATGGCATTTTACTTACTCTTTAAACTAGAGATACACGTGACTATGCAGCCAAGTAAGGAGAAATTTTTTGTCATGATGGCAGATACATTTTCTTATCTAAGAAGAACCCCTAAAGCACTTTACCTTATGATAGTTCATGCCTTTGTTGGTTTAACTGCGTTTGATGCCTTGGTAGCACTTATGGTTGATAAATACTACGCAGGTGTGATCGCAACCTCATTAGCCCTAGGGCTGATTCACTCCGCTCGTGCGGTTGGCTTAGTTATAGGGCCTGTTCTTTTTGGAAAATGGATTACTAATAAAAGAATTACATATCTTTTTATAGCACAAGGTTTTGCAGTTTGGTTTTGGGCATACATGATGCATGATTTTTACCTCTCTTTAATCGCTAGTGTATTTGTTGGACTCTTTACCACAACACTCTGGTCTTACACATATACACTCTTACAAAAAAATATTGATGAAAAATACTATGGTAGAATCGTAGCCTATAATGATATGATGTTTTTAGGTACAGCTGCGTTTACCTCGTATATGATAGGTTTTTTAGCAACACATGATTTCTCTTTAGAGTATATCGCTGTGATTATGGGCCTTGTGTTTATGGTAGGTGGTGTGTACTATGCTTGGGTACTAAAAAAAGAGAAGATAGAGGAGATTTCATGATAAGCATCGCTGTTATTGGTGGATTACTTTTAAATATTGGTGCATTTTTAACCTTTAAGGGAAAGATATATGAAGCAGTTGCTGTGTATCTTTTTGCAGATGTGTGCTGGATATATATGGCATATGAGAGAGATGATATATGGGGTGTTGCTTCTATATTT
>NZ_JAEMVD010000056.1 GCF_029215975.1 Sulfurimonas sp. SAG-AH-194-C20 | reverse complement strand
CTTACAAGTGAAAAATTTCCCAAAAATATCCTTTAATAGTTTAGTAAGTATACTTAAATTAAGAGCTATATTGCCTAGCTAAAGCAATACTTCTTAATACCTCTGATGGAGAGACCTGATTTGGAATTGTATTCTCCTCCCCATATAAGTGCTTGACCCCATGGATTCTACCTAGAATATCCCCCTCAGTTAGAGGAATAATATTCACAGAATACACCCATCCTAAAATAGCATATCTCATGTCTTCAATAGATGAGTTTTTTGTATCAGTAAGAGTAGTAGGTAATGCCTTTTCGTTCTCATCATTTTTCATAGATAAGGATATTTTACCATCTATATATTTAACAGTAATATTATATTCTGCTCCATAAATACTAGTCTGACCCTCTATATTCTCAAACCTATTTAAAATTATATTTGGAGTTGGTATGCTATGTCTAAAAACTCCCAATGGATAATAAGTATTTTTAGGAGTCTTCTTCTTTGTCTTGGGAAGCATTATCATTGTAGAATAATTTATATTGTTTTGCTTGTGTGGTATCAAAGGGGATTTAAACTCAACTGAGTCTGCTGAATCTTCTGACACCCCGTATATATGGGTTGAGGACACTCCTATAATTGCTAGGCTTCCATCTTTATCAATAGATGTGTCTACTGCATATATAGATTTTCCTGTTAGTTTATCTTCTTCTATGTTCATTAAGCTACATAGGTCTTTTATCACTTCCTCGCTTATCTTCGCACGAGCATCATTTACATCAGCTCCAATTTCCAAGGTGACTATTTTCTTATCTGAAAAACCATATGCACCATTATAAGTTAAGTCATCATAATAATCTTCTACTCCATCTCCAGTATAGATAAAATCTTCATTGAATAGCTCCATATGTGTAGCTTTTGATGCTTCACTTATATCACTCTCATAAAATAAAGAATTTGAAGACAAGAGCATACTTCTGATATCTATAGTTTTAGATGAATATATGACTCTATTTACTGATGGGTCTACATTAAGTAGACAAACAACCAACGCCTTGAACTCTGAAACCATATGAGCAGAGAATATGTTCATGGAAGCCTCTATGTCCACAGATAAATTAAACCAAGAATTTGCACGAACATCAGTAAGGGAATATAGGGAGCCATTGATAAAGAAGCAACCACCAATACTCTGATTAGTACAGTAAAAATTAACCCCCCCTGCCTCTTTTATCCCATTATAATCCAACGATGTTCCCTTGTACCCAACAGGGGTCAGAGAATAGCATATGTAACCTGGATTGTTGTCTACAAAGACTAATGGAAATCCATTTTCTTCAACATTGTAAAATAAGTGCTTGTGTGCATCCAATATCATAGTGCGAACTCCCGAACATTCATATATGTTAAATCAGAAGCACCAAATCTTATAAATGTATCTTCTATCGTAGACAATTCCTCTTTAAACTTAGCATGTACTTTTATCCTAGTAAACTTAGACATTATAATATTGGGAACTACAGAGACAATAGAATCAACATATTCATCTTTATCAAAAGGGAGCTTGAAATCGTCAGTATCCAGATAAACCACAGGCACATCCTCCTCTGTAAATGACCCATCAAAAGAATATATAACTTTTTTCTTTCTTACCTCAACCAAAGTACCCTCTTCTCTAGCTATAGCTGGGATATAAACATGTATTCCATCAAAAGGAGAACGAGTCTCTCTATTGTAGAACTCACAAAAGCCTCGTATATCAATATTTTTCCTAGAATAGTTTGTTTGTTGGAGTAAATTAATAATATTTAACTTTTCTTTCTCGAAATAATCAAGAAAATCAGATACTGATAAATTTCTCTTGGCTAAAAAATCTCTAAATATCTCATGATATTCATACTCATTACCTAAGCCTTTATTATATATGGTCTGACCACCTATTTTACCATCAAATAATTCAGCAGCGTACATACATTCAATTGGCTCAGGGTTTTTATACCTAAGTCTATCTCTGGTTGCCTCGGATTGGATGAGGTCATTTGTCTTGGTATCAATATCTGCATAAATAATTTTATAGGTAAATGCTATATCATCAATTCCAATAGAGGTTAAGGTTCCAGCCTCTATTTTCTCTATTATCTCTGGGTCAGTTGCCATATCGGAACTAAATATAGAGCCATATTCATATAGAAGACATCTTCCTGAGTCTGGGTCAAATCGTGCACAAGATATGGGACCAAGCAACCTCTCGAGTATATGCTTGTCTCTTTCGTATATTCTTTTTGTTTCTACTTTTCCTATTCCCGTGAACCCATCAGTTGTAAGTCTATCAGCTATAAAAAGAAACTGACTTGTTGCGTATAGATGTGTACTATTCGTACCATACCATTCTTTGAATCGGTCTAGTATCTCATCTTTCACAAGCCTATACTCTTGCTGATTAAGTTCAAACCCACCCATAACTGTCCGACCGTCAAGCACTGCTTTATGAGAAGGGTATATATTGAAAAAGTAATTGGCTCCAACTGAATCACCACTAAACCCACTTTTAGATGCAACCTTAGACCACGCCCTATTTACGTCGTTATCGTTTACCCAATATTGCTTCCATATGGATACCTTATCTCTGTCTAATGGGTCTTCAAACCAATCCCTATAGAACGTATAGTAAGCTACAGGAATAGAGTCTTCCCAAAATCCAATAGGTATGGGAGGCTCATATCTTTCTTCGTCATCGTCCTTAGATAAAAATCTACTCTTAGTTTCAGCATCTAGGTAAACTTTGACATCATTAAAGATAGCCCCTTCAGAGAAGAAGGGAGAGCCTTTCGTTAGCAATGTCAGTACTTTATAGGCAGAGTACTTCCTGAGCTCTCTAAAAACGCTTATTAGAAACTTATCTGTATCAAATTCATAGGTAATAGACAAGGATTCAATATTGTCATAGTTTCTAAAATAAAGCCCATCAACCTCTTGTGCTAAGTCGAGTTGGAAATATTTATAATATTCCTCTAATATGAACATTTTTCCAACTTCCCTATTGCCATCAAATACTTTATCAACTGAAATATATGCAGTAAACTCACGATTTTGGACTAGATTATATATGCTATTGTTTTCTATTTCGACATTTAATTCCTTGTCAGCATAAAGGGTTAGCCCTTTGGCTCTTAAGTCTCCAACAATCTGTATCATTAGAGTTTAGGTCCGACCCATAGTTTTGATGATAATCTTCCTTCTATATTTGCTCCAGGAGTTACTGTTCCATTCTTTGTGGTTACGAAATAAGATTTATATTCGCCGTTGTAATATATCGTGTAAGAAGACATAAACTCTCTCCTTATCTTCAGAATAGTACCCTCTCTTATAATCCATGGTGTAACTATTCGCTCTGTTATTTTTGTGGTGTATCTATACCTTGTATTGATTTCAACAAGAATAGATTCTATCCCCTCTGGAAGCTTCCCAATAGTAGCGTATACGGCAGTACTTGCAGAAGAATAGTACCTATCATATACCCCACTATCTATGCTCTGATTTGCATGAGCTTCAGGTGTTGTAAAACTAGCCTCCATTCTAGTTTTTTCAATTAATATTTTAGCCCCATACGGTAGGGTTACTAGAGGGACACCTCTGAATTCTTCAGTGAAATTACTGCTTCCTTTTATTATTAATTCTATGGGGATTCCAGGCATGAAGAAATTTTGACAAGAAGGATGCTGAAAATAATTGGAGCGAATTTGAGACCCATCATAGGTATAGGTTCCCAGCAGGTCTGAGTTAGAAAGAGTGCCAGAGTAAGTCATTCCTGTATTTAGTTCAGTGTAGACACCAGTTCTCCTGTGCCATGGTGAGAGAGAAAAAGAATATTCCTTTGTAACATCATCAATTACAATGGGGTTTGATGTTCTGTCATACATAAATGTTGAAGCTGCTCTAGTTTTATTCTTTGCATCTATAAATAAATTAATATTTGCAGATTGGTTTAGTAGGGTTTTAGTCTTGTATAGCTCATTAATGAGATAATCATAAACTACTGGTCTGTATGGTAATAAGGAAGCAGAACCCATTCCTAATCCACGAGCAGAACTAATGGAAGCCCATTCAATGTTTGTCATGTCAAGCTTCATCTCCTGCTTCGGAATGACTCCGTCAGAATAAGAATTGGACTCGAGTAGTTCACCATTAAGGTAAGACCTCATCCTAGCCCCATCATAAGTAAAACACAAGTCGTGCCATTTAAAGTTAGGTAGATTAACTGCTTCGATGGATAGCTTTACTGTTTCTCCTACTGGAGGGTACATTTCAACATTAAAAACTGAGTTAATTTCATCAAAAGATATCTTTGTTGTTCTAGGCAAGTCAAGAAGAACAAAATCTCCATTCTCTTCAATCATGAATCTTAGATTTACGCTGTAGTTTAAGTCGGCGACAATGGATTGAAGGGTGATGCTGTCCTCTGACTCCATATAACTCGCATTCCCATTCTTACCTGCCACAGTAGGGAAAGACCTATTCTTTAAAGAGATTGTATTAGTGTCCCCATACCTTAGGAGTATAGAGGCTTCTCCATAGTCAAAGTATGTAGTTAAACCATCAGCTAAGGCAGTGTCAATATCCACATATTTGTCCCCTGCTCCAGAGCCTATCATTCCTGTTTGATTGGTGTGATAGTTAAGTATTTCAGCATCAGTTAGAGCTCTATCCCAAAGAGAGAATTCCTCAACTCTTCCAATAAATCCACTTCCAAGAATAGATGCATCCACAGAAACATCTGTAAAAGAATATATTCCACCCATAAGACCTGGCAAGTCTCCTAGAATCCAAAAGGCATTTCCATAGAAATGACCATCAGCCTCTTGTGTAGGCTTTGCATGATAGAATATTGATTTTGTTTCTCCAGGAGATAGATTAAATTCTTCCCCTTCAGATATTGGATATTTCCCTTGGTCGTCCCAATAAGGGAGCCACCCCATACCTTCAAGTGTTGTTGTTGCCATCTAATCTCCTATTTTTCTAAATCTCTTCTTCTATTGCTCTTGCGATTGTGTCTGACATAGTGTATAGAGATATACCTCTCGCGTCAGCAGTAAAGTCGTAAGCTAAATCATAAGTAATACTCAGCTTGATAGCATTTTCTGTTCCTGATTTTAACTCTTTTAATAATTGACTTCCAGAGCTAATTACAGAGCATATGTATTCATTTTGATTAAGCACAACTGATGTTACATTGTATGCAGATACTGTTCTGTCTGCTGCACCATCTCTTTTAATTAAATACTTAGCATTAGAATCATAACAGAATACAAATGCTGTTCTGATGGTTGTATTATCATTGGTTACAGCCGTTGCCGGGTTGAAATGTTCAGATATTTTCTCTGGGTCTGAAATACAATTCTGGGAATATGCACCATAAACCCCTTTTCTTTCCCACTCAATATTAACAACACCATCCCACTTGATATCTGCATTTGAATCATGAGGACTCATAAATAGAATTGGAGGACCAGCAGTAAACCTAATTGTTTTCCTTAGTCTTTTACCATTGCTAAGGTAATCCCTCATACCAAAGTACATGACAGCCTTACCTGTTGTTTGGTCAAACTTTACGGTATTTTCTGGTGTAATTTCATAATGAAGAGAAGGGTCATGATAAAATCTAAACCCTTGCTCAAATAAATTATACGTTTGCATCTAATCTCCTAAAGTGAAATTTCATCATAAGCAACTCTTCCAACAGGAGCAGTGCTAATAGTAAAAGCAAAGTCAATCTCAACATCTGAATTTCCAGTAGGAAGAGCAAAAGTAACGTCAAATCTAATGGCATTTGGGACACCAGACTTGATTTGTTCTAGCTTCGAGATAACATCATTCGCAACAGTATCGTCATTTACTTCATTTGGATAAGTATATGCCCAAAAGTCTTTTACGTACCACCCATCAGTAGGTAATGCATCTCCGGCATTAAAAGTAGTATATCTGTCTTTATTGTTGATAGCAGAACCATATCTCATTTCACGAGTCATAATGATTTCATTGGCAACATTATTTGGGTCTCTTTTTGCAAGTCTAAACCCACCAGCTTCAACATTGGTTGCACTTGACCATCCATATTTATGCTCACCACATCCGAACAATACGTTTAAAGTATAATCAGTAGTTGAGGTAATATGCTTATCTGAAGCATCATTGTAAAAAAAGTTTGCGATATTTGTAGCTGGAGCAATCTCAGTAACATTAGTTTCAAATGGAGCAGTAACAGCCACTTCCTTGACTAATGAATTATCTATCTTGGAGATAGTTCCACCTTGACCATCATCAAGTAGTCGATAAAATCCCCACAACAAAGTATTCTTGTCTCCAAATGTTAGTATTTTACGAGTAAAGGTCTGAGTAGATGAGTCATAGTCGTCCCACGCTCCGAAATAGAAGGTGATTGTTTGTTCTGAGTTCTGAATCTCATTCAGAGAGACTTTTATATCTCCAGCAGACAAAGCGTAGTTCAAGTCTGGGTCAGAGAAGAACTTAAATCCTTTTGATTGCATATTTTTCCTTTTAGCTATAAAGTTTTTTAATTATAGCTAAAAAAAGGAGAGAAGGAGGTAGATGCTAATACCTAACGTAAGATAGAGTCTTTATATTTACACTCGAAGCTAATGCAGCGATTTGTTTTCTTTTGTCTCTACCATTGATTATGTATCTAGCTTCAATAAAATTGGTCTTATCCTCATTTATGTATCTATCTAGTCCTACACCAGTAAATAGTCCGTCCCTCATTCCTATAACTAGGATTTTCATTGCAATATCAGACTGTAAGGCAAGGTCTGGGTTTTTAACTAAGTCAATACCCAATAACTTGCTGAAAACTTTGTAGTTTTTAAGCCAAGTAATCTGAACGTACCCTCTTCCATAGTAAGGAAAATATCTACTAGTTACAGCACTATATCGAATGTAGTGCTTCCAATTCTTTACCCAATAAGCTTCTTTAACGGGGAGGAGAGTGAATCCTGTCTCCCATAGTGCTGTAGCAACAACATATTGTATTTGTGCTACCTGTGTAATTCCATTTTCTCTACACGCAGTAACGATTGCACCCATTCTATTTCTAATTAAAGTTTTAGTTACCGTCACAGTATCTCCTT